>WJJG01000389.1 GCA_014729815.1 Candidatus Eiseniibacteriota bacterium | reverse complement strand
TTGTCAGATCGCTTAGACGGCTCGGTTACCCTTGCCGCCCGACCTCATGCTACGGGGCTGACGGGAACTTGCCCCGGTCGGCACCTCTCAGCCGACAAGAAGAACGTGCCCTTGGCTGGGCACTCACGCCTACTATGACGACGCGCTCAAGTGCGCGCGCTGGACGGGCGGGAGCTGGGACATCGACATCATCGATACGAACGGCTACGACAACGACTACACCTCCCTGGCGATCGACTCGAACGACTATCCGCACATCTCCTACCGGCAGCATCTGACCTATGCCGTCAGCCACCTAAACGCCCGCTGGGATGGCGGCGCCTGGCACACCGAGACGGTGGATGACGAGTTCGAGGTCGGCGCCTGGAGCTCGATCGATCTGGACAGCAGCGACTACCCCCACATCGCCTACTACGACAACACCAATAGCGACCTGCGCTACGCCCGCTGGGACGGGAGCGAGTGGCAGATCGAGGTCGTCGATGCGGCCGGCGCCGTGGGGCTGTGGCTCTCGATGGCGGTCGATGGCCACGACCGCCCGCACATCTCCTACTGCGACTACGACCTCTACAACCTCAAGTACGCCTACTTCGACGGCAGCCAGTGGCGGATCGAGACGGTCAACCAGACCGGCAACATGGGCTGGTTCGGCTCGATCGCGGTCGACTCCCACGATCGCCCGCACATCTCGTGTCAGAACACCGGTAGCGACGATCTCATGTATGCGCACTGGGACGGCAGCCAGTGGCAGCTCGAGACGGTGCACGCCTATCAGAACACCGGCAGCTGGACCTCGATCGCCGTCGACGGCCGCAATAATCCGCACATCTCCTTCGAGTTCAGCTGGGCCGGGGATCTCTACTACGCGATGAAGGAGTCGTCGGCGGGTGTGTGGGATGGCGGTGCGCTCGCGAGCGGCTTCGCGCTGCATCCGGCCATGCCGTCACCCGCGGCGGGCGGCGGGAGCGCGATTCGCTTCCGACTGCCGCGCGAGTGCGCGGTGGAGCTCTCGCTGCACGATGTGCTGGGGCGGGAAGTCGGGATCCTGGCCAGCGGCGTCCATCAGGCGGGCGAGCACATGGCCACGGTCGGATCGTTGCCCGCGGGGGTCTATCTCTACAAGCTGACGGCGGGCGGGTTCGAGGACGCCGGGAAGCTGGTGGTGCGGTAGGCAGCCTCGAGGCAGGTCGTGCGGTAGGCGGGCCGGGGTACCCGCTCTCTCTGCTTCATCATCGGCACGCGAGCTCTACCGACGGGGGATTGGCTCGGTGGGTCGCAATCCCCGAAGTCCACTCCGGAATCCCATTCTCCCAAGGAATCGGACTTCTCCCGCGCGTCCCGCGAGAATCCCCGATCCAGCATGAATCCCTCAAGGGAGCTCGCCTCCGATTGCGCTTGCTAGATTGGAGTGCCACTCGGTGACATCGGCCACGGCCCGCAGGGGACAGCGCTGCGCGACCGAGGCACACCGCCGGCGAGAGGGAGGGTCACAGTGCTCCGCGAGACCGCTCCACGCGCCGAGCATGGCATCCACGCAGGCTATCACTGGAATCGGCAGACCCGATCCAGTGAAGCTACGTCCGGCTCGGAACTCAATGAGATTCGTGGAACGGAGGGAGGGAATCCAGGATGTCGTGCGGGACACTCGGCGATGACGGTGTGCGCATGGGCCTCAGCCTCTCGATCTGGGAGCATTCCGGCATGCTGGTCAAGGGCTTCCGAATCCGCACGATGCGATGGACGCTGATCCTCACCCTGGCAGCGGCTCTCTCTCTGATTTGCGTCGCAGACTCGTCGGCAATCGGCGCTGCCCAACAGCTCGTGTACGATTACGACTGCTCCATGAGCGTGGGATCGAGTGGACTCGCCGCACTCTACGACGCACTCGGTGATCTCAGTGAGGCCGTCGTCCCAAGCATCGCGGATCCTCATGGCAGCCCGATTGCGAAGCCTATCGGAGCTGGGTATCGGGCGCTCCTACTCTCCGCGGACGGCTACGTGCCCGCCTACTTGACGCGCGTGACCCAGCATGAGTACTTCGGACACGGCGCTCGCTACCGCGAGTTCGGATACGTCGACAGCGACTATTGCATCAACCTCCCACCTCCACTGGGCGAAGGAGGCGGATGGGCTCGAAGGGGTCACATCGAGCCCCCGCATCGTCGGCTCAGTCTCGACGAGGAGCTCGCCATCCAGATTGCCGGTACGGAGGCAACCAATCTGCTGGGCTCAGAGCTGGCTCTCTCGATGCTCTCCAGCGGCCGGCTGTCTGCCCGCGATGGGCTGCTCTACTTGCAGGCGGCAGGCGGTCTGCCCGGGTACATCGCCATCACAGAGTCCGAGAGCGGTGCGACGGCACCTTCGGGTGACATCGCGCAGTACATCCGGAACCTCAATCTTGCCGCAAGCCTCGAGGGCAGCGTGGGGTCTGCTCTCACTCTCGACGACTTGAAGCGGCAGAGCATGATCGCCTTGCTCAATCCGCTCGTCTACGCGTCAGCCTGGACGATCGGACACGGCTATCTGTGGTCGGGGCGTAGAGATGCTGTCTTGCCCGCGGTGCGCGTCCTGGGCGTCCGTTACCTCCCGATCGCCAGGTTGGCGCTGACACCCTTCGGTTCGCAGTATTGCCTCGAGAACCTGCTCTCTTGGCACCATAGAGTCCTCCGCGTCACAGTCCTGATCGGTGATCCAACCTTCCATCGCTTCTGGGGCCTCGATCTCCGCACCATGAATCTCTGGGTCAGCAAGAAGGTGATCTTGGATCTGGATCTTCGCCTCTGGCATCAACCCGCACTCGTGCTCGGCGGATCCAATGTGCGCGCGAATCGCCCGGGCCTCGGCGGCTCGGGCATTCTGCGTTTTCGCTTCCCCTTGGGGCGGGAACTGAGGAGCGCGCAGATGGCATTGCATCTCGGCTACAAGACGGACGGCTTCACGGCGGGGGAAACGCTGGCCAGCGACCTGATTCTGAGAGTCGGCTTCGCCTTCTGAGTAGGATGCCGCTACTCATCGGGCGCAGCGGCACGATTGGACCCGGGTCGATCATGGCGCTCTTCCGCGATCCCGGCCCCGTAGCGATAGCATTGCCCGAGCCACGCCTGTCGATACTCTGGGCTCAGAAAGCGCCTTCCCAATCCATCCGGCCAGCGGCTCGCCTGGAGGATCATGTCGTCGGTCGGAGAGGCCGATATCGGTCGCAGCCATTCGTCCACGGTCACGATGAACTGCTTGTCACTCGGTCCGATGCTGCAGCTGATTCGGGCACTGCCGTCGCCTGATCGCGATACTGCAACCCATCTGGCGATCAGGCGCATCTGGTCCAACAAGTCCATGTACTCCCGACCGAATTGCGGGAAGACGACCCGCACCTTCGAGGAGTCCGGCAACGGGCACTCCGGCAGAGTGAGTGAATCGACTGATGCGCCGCGGCAGAAAGTCTTGTCGAGGATGATGAGCGTGGCTCCCTCGTAGACTGGTGCGTTGTTCGTTCCTGCCAGAAGCACTTCATCAGCGCCATCTCCGTTGAGATCCTCAATGTGGATCTCCGCGAGATGCCCGATGTGGTAGTACCAACCGATGCGCGTACCGTCGGATCGGTAGATGGTCACGATCGAAGGAAACCATCGATCGTGGCGATGATGCGCCAGCAACTCGCGATTGCCATTGCCATCGAGGTCACAGAAGCGAATGTCGATACACTCGAAGACACCTCCGCCGGCCCGGCGACCAAAGACGGCCGTCGCCTCCTCCGAGTTCGGCTCCGCACTCCACAGCAGCTCTCCCGAGGCGATATCCCGAACGAAGAGCTGACCTCCATCGGTGCCCTGTGCTTCGAGGCCATACGCAACTGCCGCTGGATGCGACCACGGTGTCGTTGCATGGGGGCCCACAGAGGACCCGTGCTCCTTGGTCCACAAGTGCCCCAGAATCGGGGCAGAGACCGTGATCTCCTCCGCGCGAGCCACGTGCTTGGCACGTGCGAGCAGGATCTCCCGGGCCCACGACCAGCCCCCGATCGCGATCAGCAACAGCAAGAGCAAGGTGGATACGAGCGCCCAGCGCCGTCTTCGACCCGGCCCGGCGGACGGCATGATCCTTCGCGTCGCTTCATCGACCTCGCCCGCGCCGCCCACTGTCGATGATGACGAGGCGTGTAGGCCTTCGAGTTCCTCTCGCGCCGAGGCCATCGACTGCGGGCGCTCCGCGGGATTCTTGCGCAGACAACGGTCGAGCAGGCTCCGGACCCTGTCTGGAAGATTCGTAGGAAGTAGTTCCCAGATGGGTTGGGCCTCTAGCGTCGCCGTGATCCTGTCCAGAGAAGTTCGGCCCGGGAACGCCGCCCGGCCCGCCAGGCACTCGAATAGCACGCAACCGAAAGCCCAGATGTCCGTGCGGCAGTCTAGGCGCGTCCCGAGGAGCTGCTCCGGACTCATGTAGCCCGGGCTGCCGATGATCGAGGTGGCCTTCGCCGCAATCGCAATCGGTTCATCGGGATCACCCTGCGGATCGACCAGAGCCCGCGCGAGACCGAAATCGAGGACCTTCACGCGTCCAGCCTCAGTCACCTTGATGTTCGCGGGCTTCAAGTCGCAGTGGATGATGTCCTCACTGTGCGCTGCCTCGAGGGCTTCGGCCACCTGTGCGCACACCGTGAGCGACTCCTGCGGCGACAAGCGGCTCCTACCGAGCCGCTCAGCCAGGGTATCCCCGGCGACCAGCTCCATGGTGATGAAGTCGACCTTTTCGTCGCGCTCGAGAGAGAAGACCGTGGCGATATGCGGATGACTCAACCGCGCCAGTAGCTGAGCTTCGCGCTCGAAGCGTCCCACGGCTTCTGCGGACGCAGCCAGCGGGGATGTGAGGACCTTCAGGGCGATTCTGCGCCGAAGGCGTGGGTCCTCGGCGACGTAGACCGTGCCCCATCCTCCGCGACCCAATTCTCGCTCTATCCGATAGGCACCGATCCTGCTTGGCGGTTCGAACTGCTTCTCAGACAGCGGGCCCCCGGTGGGCACGAGTCCGATTCCCTGGTCTCTCGTCCCCCCCGCATTCTGATCGGATTCAAGCAAGAGGCACACGGTCTCGCGGAGGCGCGCATCGTGAGGACACTCCCGATCGATGAACGACTCGCGATCCTCAGCCGGGAGAGCGAGGGCCGCGTGAAACAACTCGCGGATTCTCTGCCAGTCCCCTTCTCTCACCCTTCCCCCGCCGATGCATTCATCCATCTGGCTGGTTCGCCGATCGTGCACAGCTCCCGGCCGGTGCAACGCAAGGCCACTAGTCAGAGCAGTCCATCGCGCTCAGCCGCTCGCGCAACCAAGCACGCGAAAGCCGCCAATCCTTCTCGACAGTCGAGCGAGACACGCGGAGGTGCTCGGCGGTCTCCTCCACCGTCAGTCCCAGAAAGAAGCGGCATTGCACCACCGCCAGCTGACGGCCGTCCAGTCCCCCCAACTCATCCAGCGCTTCGAGTAGCTCCAGGCTCCAGGGATCCCAACCCAAAGGCGCTCGGGGTGAGTCCAGCGAGGGGCGTTGGCGCTTCTGGGCACGATGCCGGCGCGCGTAGTCGATGAGGACGTTGCGCATGGCTCTCCGGATCGCGGCCAGCAGGTGATTGCGATCGCGAGCATCGCTGAGATGAGGGCGGATTCGCAGGAAGGCCTCGTGAACCACAGCCGTGGGCTGGAGTGTGTGATCGGGACGCTCGCCGCGCATCAGACGGCCGGCGGCAGCGCGGAGCTGATCGTAGAGCAGTTCGATGAGCTGCCTCTCCGAGGCAGCATCACCACTGCGAGCGGATGCCAGAAGGACCGTGATATCGGAACGACTGCCCTCGTTCATCGGTGCATGTTGCCTCTGCGGCTACGGCCGCGACGGGCAGCTGGGATTTCGGCTCTGCGATCCTCGACCAATCACCTTCAGCGACACTGGTGCAAGGCAATTGTCTTGCCAGACAAGAAGATACACCGTCGGGCATCTTTTCTGCAAGGGGCCAGGCCCGCTTCTGCGCTTTCCCTGATTGGAAGGCCGCTGACGCTCTGCGAGCGGATGAGGCCTACATCTGGAGACGCAGCGGCGCAGCTAAGGACATTCGTAGGAGGAGGATCGGACGATGACGAGGAGTTTGGGAAGCGAGCGAATGGGTCTGTCCTGCGCGGTGGTTCTGGCCATCTCGCTGGGCTTGCTGGTTGCTTCCAGCACCCCGGCACAGGCGCAGACTGCGGCACACTGGAACTTCTGCGAGGGGGCGGGCAATCTGCTCCACGATGTTTCGGGCAACCAGAACCACGGTGACATCCTGGGTCCCGATTGGGACTGCGACCACGAGCTTTGGTCCCTGCGCTTCGACGGCATAAGCGACGATCAGGTGGCCGTGGCCGACGCCCCTAGCCTCCGAATCGCGTGCGGGACGATCGAGATCATCTTCCGCACCTCCGGTGGCTTCCATGCGGGTGATCCCGGCGAGCAGCTTCTCGACAAGGAGCTCGGCGGCATCTACGAGGGTGATCTCGAGATCTACTTCGCTTCCACGACGGGGCAACTCACAGTGCAGGCGGAAGGCGGCGGCGGCCGTCACTATGCGCGGAGCGATGCCACCTCGTGGGACGATGGGATTCATCACATGGCCTACACGTTCGGTGACCACGGCATGGAGCTCTTCGTGGACGGTGTGGCCCAGATTGATGCGAGCCCGTTCCCCGCAAGCCTCGAGGAAAACGATCGCCCCCTGACCATGGGATTCAATCCCTCGCAGGGCACCGCCGCCCTCGACGGCTGGATTTACGCCGTCAGGATCTCGGACGCCGTTCTGGCACCGGGTGAGTTCCTCACGCTGGCCGACTGCTGCTGCTGTGGCGGCAGCCCTGCGGCAGCGAGAACCTGGGGGGGCGTGAAGAGTGCGTATCGCTAGGAATCGTCACGCATCGCCAGGCCCCGCGCTGACGTCTGAGTGCTACCCGGCCGACCGCAGATCTCATCGATTGTCTGGCCTTCGGTGCAACACATACCTCGGAGGTTGTGCCATGTTCTACCCTGCTCCACGAAGTCGTTTCACTGCTCTGGCTTCATTCGCTCTGCTCGCATGCATGCTCGTGAGCGGATGCGGTGAAGAAGAAACCAACATCTACATGCCTGACAACTCCGTGACCGTCACTCTATCGGGACGTGCGTTGTCCTATCCAGGAGCAGAGCCAGTCGATGGCGCCACGTTCCGCATTCCCGGCGCGTCCATTTCCGGGACGTGCGATACTACCGGCTGCTTCGAGGTTGCTGGATTGTCCAGCGGAACATATCAGGTCGTCTTGTCCGCCCCCGGACATGCAACCACTCGCGTCTCGCTGAGTGCGAATCCCGGAAATCCTCCCGTCTCGCACCTCGACCTGCATAAGGATTTCTACCTAGCCCAGACCAGCGCGGGGATCGATATCACCCTCTATGCAGCGGAGGGCGCCCGTCGAGCAGCCGATGCGCTGGTCGATCTCACGTGGAGCCTGCCGTATTCGATGGGGGACCACGATCTCGATGATCCACGCATTCCCCATCAGGTCACATGTGACAGTCTCGGCGTCCTATCTCTCTCCGACCTGCCAGCAACAGATCTGATGTTGACGGTCTACCCGTATGACGTGGACGGTGACAGTCTTCCCGACTGCGGCACGATGACCGAGAGCTTCGCTCTGCAGCCCGGAAAGACCTTCCGCACCTATATGGTCCTCCCATCCTCACAGACGCAAGTATCCGTCGAGCACACGAATCTGCCCTCCTACGGACAGCGACTCTACGATGACGCTGCGTTCCTGGTCTTCTCCACGGTGATGGACACTCTGAACGCAGGCAGCGTGTCCGTTCAGATCCGGCAGGACAACTACCCATACGGCGAGATTGCCGCCAGCACACAGTGGCTATCCCCAATCGAGCTGCGTGTGACCCCGGATTACCCTCTCGTCGATGCGACGATGGACTATGATATCTTCGTTCACGCGGAAGCTACCGATGGCTCCATCTTCGAACATTCCTACAACAGCGTCCTCTGGACCACTGGGATCCCTGAGCCGCCCGTCGGGCTCGTGGCATCGAACATCCCCTCAGGCTCGACGCGCCTGAACGGACCCGTCCTACTCACCTTCTCGGCCCCCATGGACACCACCGCTCAGGAAGTGCCCGGAGCTCCTACGGTCGCCCACCTGACCCAGGACAACCATCCGTATGACGAGATCGGCCTCCGGTGGACCTGGCTTTCGGAGCTCGACCTCGAGATCGCGCCGCGTGACTCGGCCCTTCGCCATGAGGACATGGACTACAACCTCGAACTGCAGGCCCGCGGACAGAATGGGCTCGAGTACAGTGAGAGCTGGCGCTTCTACTGGCTATACGAGCCACGTGACTGTGACGCGCTAGTGTCCGGACTGCGCCTCGCCGAGGGCCAGACGGAGATCGACTTCAACACGGTCACGGTCCATCTCACCTGGGAGGCCACGGACTGTCGCGGCGGCTATCGGATCTACGCCAAGGATGATCGAAACAACCCCGGCTGGGTCCACGTGATGGATGAGCCGACGGACTATGACTTCGGTACCATCACAGCAGAGTGCACGCTTCCGCCGGCGTTCGATCGCTATGACGTTGACGGGGTCCAATCTCCTTTCTCGGCGACGGAGGTAACCTTCTCGGTCTTGCCGGCACGCGCCACGAATCCCAACCCCGGGGATCCCCACGCGACGCTCGCCGTCATCGACAACACACCTCCGAGCATCTCTTGGATTGAGCAGATCGGATCTGCCGTCAACGACTCGGACGAGTCGACACCGCTGGAGATCGCGGTGGGCTTCACCGAGCACATCGACATGGCCGTTCCCGATCCGATCCTCGAGATCAAGGAGGCCGGGGGCGACTCGTCGTTCACCCTGGATCCGATGCAGGGCACATGGAGCTGGGACCAGGGCAGGATGGCGGGACGTTTTGCCTTCTCCCTCGAGGGAGGATGCGATGCGTCCGGAGACAGCATCCGGATCAGGGCGGCCACGCTCGCGGATCTCTCCGGGAACGCAATCTCAGGGGAGACCACCAGCCCCTGGATGAGCCTGGCCAACTGGAGCTCCTTCGACTTCGAATCGTCCGGGCAGGGATGGACACGCCAGGGCCAAGGCTGGGCTTGGGGCGCTCCGAGCCGGGGTCCCGAGGGCGGTCATCAGAGCGAGCACTGCTGGGGCACCACCCTGCACAGCGACTACGGAGACAACTGGGACACGACCCTCCATTCGCCGTCCCTGCGCATCCCGGCCGGGGGCGCCGATCTGGAGTTCTGGAAGTGGAGCGAACTGGATGCGTATGACGACCATTGCTACCTCGAAATCGTTGCCGATGGCGATGTGTCCACGCTGGCTACCTTCACTGGATACGCGACCGAATGGGAGCGTATGCAATACTCTCTGGACGTCTATGCGGGCCAGCTCGTCGAAATCCGGTTTCACTTCACCTCGAACTACCATGGTCATGACTACGAGGGATTCTTCGTGGATGACCTCTCGGTGAGTTCGCAAGGTGGCAAGGTCGGCCTCTGGCCGTAGACCGTGATCGGCGTGTCAGCGGACAGGCGATGAAGCGGCAGCTCTCTCGGAGGGCAATCGAGAGCCGCGGGCATCAGCCAGGAGGCGGTCCCGGCTCAGGTTGGAGTGGAGATAGCTGCCGCTTCAGTTCGCCACGGAGGATTCTTGGCGAGTGGTGTCCGCCCAAGGAGGCAAGTCGGTGTCGAATCGTGGTACAATGGAGCGTAAGCGAATGTCGTCTTGGGCAGGCGAGACGGACGTCTCGTCTACGATGCCTCGTCTACATGGAGTTGCTGTACTCGGACTCCGCGTCGCCAGTGTCCGCGTCGTCAGCCGTTGCTGGCCGTGAGCCGCCCTCGTTCTCGGTCGTGCCCGGCGGTGAGCCGCCCTTGCTCCCGGTCGCTCCGGGCTCTGAACCGCCCTGGCCCCTCTCCGCCCTCTGGGCCCGCAAGTGCTCCTGCCAGATCTGATAGACCCGCTCGAACGGCCCCTCGGTCGTCACGCTGAGGTCGGGAAGCTCGTAGACGATCTGGTCGCCATGCTCGTAGCAGTTGGGGATGCCGAGGCGGCGGTTCTCCTCGATCGCCCGGCGGACGGCCTCCTGGCCGATGCGGGTGTACTCCTCATGCCGACGGCGAACCTCTTCGCTGAAGACGGGTTCCTCGGTCATCGCTTGCTCCTCGTCACCAAGGCCTGGAACAGCCGTAGGAGGCGCGTGTCGCCAACTCTGACATGTGCCCCCTCACCGGCGCCGATCTCCCTGAGTCGACCGCGGCCATTGTAGTGCAGGCCTCGATCGTCCGCCGATCTCGGCAGACCTCCCAGAAGTTCCTGATACTGCGGTAGTAGCGCCGGCGGACATCTGCCGCGGGGACCGCGTGACCGCCGCGTCTCACCCGCGTCTCACCCGTGCCTCGACCCGCAGGACACTGGATTCGGCTGACCTGAGGAAGATGAAGTTGATCGCGATCCAGTAGCCGACCTCGCGGAGAGCGGCGAGCACTCGGCGGAACGAGAGACCCGAGAGTGTCGATTCCACGACGAAGTGGTCGCGCCTCGACGCGCGACGCTGGATCTCGGCAAGGAACTGACGTCCGGCCTGCAGTCGCACGTCCTCCATCGCCGGCCCCGCCGCGCGCCCATCCTCGATCGTCGACTCCGCCAGTCGTGGATCCTCCGTTGCAGCACCCGCCAGACGCGCAGCGATCGCCTCCGCACTCAGATAGGGGCTGGGATGCGCCCGGAGGCAGCTCTCGACAAAGGTCGTCTTGCCGGCGCCGTTCGGCCCGGCGACCACGATGACCAGGGGTGGACCGGGGATCTGGTTGCCTCACAAGGGGATGGCGCGTGACAGAGGCGAGATCGTGGTGCTTGGGACGGGGAGGTTGCGGCGGTGAGCCGCGGGGTAGGTTTCCGAAAACACATTCTGCGGCCCGAGGTTGCGCGCCTAGCGGAGATCGAGAGGCGGTAGCTGCTCTTCACTCCCCACCAGCCAGATCTTGGGCCCTGCCAGCAGCTCGCGCACGAAGCGGGTGCCGCGCCGGGCCTTCGCGCGGAACTGCGCGGGCGAGTAGATCAGTGTACTCAGATCGCGGCCGATCTGGCGCCCGGCCGATGTGCGGATCCGCGAGAACTGGCGGAGCGAGACATCGCCGATCAGCAGGATATCGACGTCCCCCGAGGCGGTGTCCGCCCCGGCGGCTACGGGGCCAAAGATGAACGCGGCCGTGATCCGATCGCGCAGCGGCCGCAGCGCCGCACGCAGCAGACTCGCAAGCCCGATCGACTGGGCCCAGAGGCTGCGGAGATCCTCGAAGCCGGGATGCTGCTCGGCGATCCGGTAGTAGACCCGGTTGCCGCTGCGTCGCTTGATCAACAACCGGGCCTTCTCGATGCGCCGCAGGGCGCGCTGGGCCTGGAGGACCGTGCAGCCGGCCTCGCCGGCCAACTCGCGCTGGTAGAGCTCACGATCGGGATGCAGGAGCAGGACGCCGAGCACATCGGTCAGGGAGCGGCTGGCGAAGAGGTGCGTGAGGGGGTGGGGTTTGATCGACCGGGAGTGCTTCGAGGGCATCGCTGCCTCCTGGCTCTTGGCTCTTGGCGGGACCGATCGGCGTGCGAGGACTTCTTGACTACAGATTGTAGTTGATTGACTACGAGAAGTGCAATCCTGGGTTCATCGTCGGGTGGCGCAGGCCAGACGCACACGGCCCGGTGAGGACGGTGATTCAGCGAATGCCTCGCAGGCCCGTGTGCATCGCCGCCCCCAGCGCCCGCGCCCCCGGGTTCTCTGTGGTCCCCGCCCGGCAGGGCGAGTCCGGGCGCAGTCGCAAGTCCCCCGCAGTGGCATCGGCGAAGCGGGGATCGGCGGCGAAGTTGCCGTGGCGTCCGATCTGGGCGGGGGTGTCGACCGCAGCCCGGGCCAGGTCGACCGGAACGGGGCGAGTCTCGGTCGCGGGTTCGCCCTGGGGAGATGACTCCGCAGCCGCCGTCGTCGAGTCGTCCGGCGCGAGCCAGTTCAGACCCTCAGGGTTCCAGTACACGTCGTTCCTGCCGAGGTCCGGAGCGTCCCAGGATCCCAGAATGCAGCACTCCTGGAAGCGCGGCGCGTACCCCGGTTCGAACTGCCATGCCGTCGGGCGCTGCTCCGGGCAGCAGATGATCGAGGCGCGCGCATCCAGATCCGATTGGGTCATCGAGATGAGGGCGGCCCGGCAATCGTCGGTAGCCACCGCGGACGAGTAGAAGGTGCACTGCTCGATCTCCGCCGAGGCGTGGTCGAGGTCGACCAGGCTGCCGGGGCGCTCCGCCCCGCCCGTGCGGAGCACGCAGTTCTGCAGCGTCACGCCCGCATGGGAGCAGTAGATCGCGCTGGAAGCCGGCTCTGCACACACCGGCGGTTCGAAGGACAGGTGCGGCCGGCGATCCGCTCGCGGCAGCTCCAGGTTCCCGACGAACTCACAGCCCTCGAAGCGTGGAGAGGCTCGATCGTAGCAGACCACGGCGCCGCCGCAGCTTCCCGCGCAGCGCTCGAAGCGGCAGTCGCGGATCGTCGGGCGCGCACCTCGCGTGCAGCGGATCGCTCCCCCACCTCCGGTGCCCAGCCCGTTGCGGACCCCGATGCCTGCGATCACCGTCCGGCGAGACTCTCCGGTGCGCAGGATGAAGCCGCCCCGGTTGATCGTCGTATCCGGGTACCAGACGGTACCCCGCCCGATCGCGTTGCCCTCACGATCGAGGAGCCAGGGCGAGAGGCTTCCCAAGCGCCCGACCTCCGCGAGATCCGCCTCGCAGTCGATCACGCAGGCGCGCGGGTCTCCCGACGTGGATGCGACCGTGATCGCCTTACCCAGCAGGTCGACGTTGATATTGCCCTCGCTGGTGTAGATGCCGTCGGCCAGGAGGACCGTGTCGCCCTCGGCGGCGGCCGCGACCGCGGCCTGGATCGTACCGTGCGGTCCGTGGCCGTCGGGATGCACGGGCAGGACGGCTGCCGAGACCGGCGCGCAGACGAAGGCGACTGTCGCGCACACGGTGGCCGTCACCGCTGCGCCGGTCCGTGTCATCACTGCGCCGCCCCCACCTCCGCCGGTGCCCCTCCCGCCTCGGCGGAATCGGCCTCGGCGGCCACGCGGACGAACGGGGCATCGAACATGACGAACCACGCATCGGAGTCCGACCAGTGCGCCTCCAGGAAGTCGCGCAGCGCTTGCGTGGAGGAGGTCACGACGCGCAGCGGATCGTCGCCCGGATCGTGAGGATCGATGAGCACTTCCGTCGCCAGCGCCTCCGGGCGTGCGGTCAGGAGGCTGTCGAGCCACACGTAGTCGAGGGCTTCGAGCCGGATGGTGTCCCCCAAAGCAGGGATTCGCAGAACCATGTGAAACGGGATCCAGAACGCGAAGTGGCGTTCGAGCTCCTCCGGGTACTCCGTGGGAAAGAAGTCGAGCAGCGCCCCCTCGCCGATGTCCGCGCTCCAGACGTGGGCGTAGGCCGTATCCGAAGAGGTCGTCACGCGCGCCAGGCAGTATCCCTCCTCGTCCCACGCGAAGCGCAGCTCCCGGTGTCCCTGCGAGAGCTCCCAGGCGCCGAGCAGCTTCGAGATCGCCCGGCTGTGGGTCGCGTCGCAGGGAGCGTGCAGCGAGAAGACGGGAAGGTTGATGGTCGGGTTGAAACAGCCGGCCAGCGGGATAAGGAGTACGGCCAGCGACCAGCGGCGCAGCCGAGCATTCGGGTTCGAGACGCGCGCGTTCATCATCGGCCCTCCCCTGTCACGGTCGTATCCGACGCTCCTGTCGCCCCGGCGAGGAAGCGCGAGGACGAGAGCCAGTCGGAGTCCGGATAGTAGACGAAGAGGAGACTCCCACCGGCGATCGTCTCGATCAAGGATCGGGTGATGGCGCGATCCAGAGCCGGGCAGCCCCAACTGCGCCCCAGGCGGCCGTATTCCTCGACATGCTCCTCGCTGACGTACCAGGCGCCGTGCATGACGATCGCGCGCTCGCGAGCATGATCGTTGAAGCCGGGCTCGAGCCCCTCGAGCCGCAGAGAGAGTCCGTGCTTGCCCCGGTAGATCTCGCCGGTCTCGAAGAGGCCCAGTGACGAAGCCCGGCTCTCGGGCTCGTTGGAGAAACGCGTGGCTCGGCGCCTGCCGCTTCCTCGCCCGTGGGCGACATATTCGCGGAAAAGGACCTCGCGAGTGTCCAGGTCCAGCACCCACAGCCGCCGCTCGCTGCTGGGGAGTGAGTAGTCGATGATGGTCAGGAGCGGCTTGCGGCCATACCCAGCCGCGTGGGCGCTGTGCGCGGCGAGGAGGGCGAGGTCGAGGAGATCGGACCGGAGTCCGCGCCTCTCACGTGAACCTTTCGGGCCAGCCATGGTCGAGTCCGCTGGATGGCAGGGACTCGGCAGAACCAGGCTGCCAAGCAGGAGCACCAACATGCGAGCCGCCATCCGCCCCCGCGCCCCGCGCGACTCCGCCGGGGGACGATGTGGCCATCCGCGCATGCCAGCGGGCTCACGGCTCTTCTCGAAACAGGCTTCCATCGTCCATCTCCTCGTCTGCGGGTCCACCGATGGGTCCTGCCGCCAAGCAGGCTGCACCTCTTCCTGACTACAGGTCCCCGGCAGCGCATGCATGTCCCATTCCAGAGGCAATGCCCGCCGCCTGCAAGCCCCCTTGCACGCTTCGGAGTCGCGGCTCTGCCGTCGGAGCCACGGCTGTCGCCAGGGGTCAACGGGGTGTGGCGCGGCCATCACACCCCAGCGCGCATGGTTCCGGGAGGCCCTTCGCTTGACGGAACCTCACGCACTGACGTACGTTACACACTCTGAGACCCTGTGGCGCACGGGTGGCGGAGTTGAATCGGATCAAGATCCTCGTCTGGGCCTGCGTTCTGGTGAGTACCGCGGGCGCGCTTTCCCTTCCGTCGGCGTGTACGATCGGCGTGGCCAGCGGCGATGCGACGGCCGATGGGCGACCCCTTCTCTGGAAGACTCGCGATTGGAACGATCTGCCGCGGTGCCAGGTCTTCGACAGCACCTTTGCCCACTCGTTCATCGCGATCGCAGACGATCCCGATTTCACGGCGGACACAACCTCGATCTGGCCGAAGTGTGCCTGGATGGGAGTCAACGAGACCGGTTTCGCCATCGCCAACTCGACGTCGGACGATTTGAAGGGGCGCCTGACGCTGGGCAATGGGAACCTGGTCCGGTTGGCGCTCGGACACTGTCATAGTGTGGCCGACTTCGCCGACACC
This sequence comes from Candidatus Eiseniibacteriota bacterium, assembly GCA_014729815.1. Lineage (GTDB taxonomy): Bacteria > Eisenbacteria > RBG-16-71-46 > CAIMUX01 > WJJG01 > WJJG01. The sequence continues at coordinate 2,684 of WJJG01000389.1, read as the reverse complement.
GTGGCCGACTTGCAGACGGCCATGCACCTCGACTCCGTCCACGGCAACTTCGCCGTGATCGATTCCGCCGGCGGCGCGGCGATCTTCGAGATCGCCGCCGGCAGCTTCCACACCTTCCATGCCGACAGCGCAGGCGGCTACCTGGTCCGCACCAACTTCAGCGAGACCGGGGGCGGCAGCGACGGACGCACGCGCTACGACCGCAGCATGGCGATCCTGGGACGCCTGACGAGCGAGGGGCGTCTGGACTACGAGTCGATCATCCGCGAACAGTTCCGCGATCTCTCGCCGGTGCCTGACGAGGATCTGACGCTTCCCTTTGCAGGGCATTGGCAGGATGGGCTGCCCTACGGCTACGTGCCATGCGAGTCCACCATCTGTCGCAGCTCATCGATCTCGGCCGTGGCGATCCGCGGGATCGTTGAAGGAGAGCACGGCTGGCACGCGACGATGTGGACGTTGCTGGGTCCCCCGGTGGGCGCCATCGCCGTGCCGTACTTCCCCGTGGGGCCCGCGCCGCCCGAGGCCCGCGGTCCCGGGCCCAACCTCTATGAATTGGCGCGCGCCAGGCGAGATGCGTTCGTCTACCCGAGAAGCGGAAAGAGGCGTGATGATCCCTCCGCCTTCGACACCTTCGCCCTCGCCGCGGATGTCACCGGGCTGTGGCCGCAGCTCGCGGAGCCGGAGAATGCGATCTTCGCCGCCTATCGGGAGCTGCTTCCCGCTGGAGCCGATGAGGTCAGTTCGGCCACGCGCGAGGATCTGCGCGCGCTGCAAGCCCAGCTCGCCGCGGACGCCTTCGCCGGTCTCTTGGCGATCGTACCCGACACGGTCGTCACGGCCGACTTCGTGGCCGAGAGCCACGCTGGCTGCGCGCCATACAGCGTGTACTTCGAAGACCGCTCCTTGCATGGACCCGAGGAGTGGATCTGGAGGTTCGGGGATGGGGATTCCCTGGCAACGACGAGCTGCACCTCTTCCCGGACACACATGTACGAGACCGGCGGCGAATACACGGTCAGTCTCAGCACGCGACGGGGGGCCTCGGAAGCCGAGTTGGTTCGTGAAGCCTACGTGTCCATCCATGAGATGCCCGCCGCGGCCCGCGACTGCAAGGCCAGCGACGATAGCTGCGGCGTACTGGTCCGCTGGACCGACGCCAGCGATTGCGAGGAGGGCTTCTACGTCTATCGCAACGATGTCCTCATCGACTCGGTGGCGGCGGACGTAACCCGCTACCACGACACCCCTCCCACGACCGCGCCGTTCGGCTACTCGGTGGTGGCGTTCAATCGAGAGTGCGCGTCGGACCCTTCGAACGAGGATGTCGGCCACGCCGCGGCCTTCCGCGCGCCCGAGGCGCCGGCGATCGAGCAGCCGGAAGGGGGTACGGACTGCGTCGCGACGAGCGTGGTGCTGCGCTGGCGCGCCGACGCGGTGGCCGATTCTGCTCATCTTCTGCTGTGGGAATCTGAGAGCGGCGCGCTGGTCGTAGACAGCCTGCTGGCCGGCGAGGATCTCGTCGTCGAGCTCGAGCCGGGGGTCGCCTACACGTGGAGCGTCTCGGGAGAGAATGCCTGCGGATGCAGCGACCCGGCCGTCTCCGGCTTCCGCACCACGCCCCATCCCCTGGCCTTGCCCGAGGAGCTGGTGGTCGCCCGCCCGAGCTGGGCGTCCGACTCGCTCAGCTTCAGTTGGCAAGCGGTGCCCGGCGCGGCCACATACGAGCTGAGCGTGGGGGCTTCGTGCGCGGAGCTTCCCCATGACGGAAGCCTGGTGCGCACAACGAGCGCCTGCGGCGTTACGTTGCCCGCGGTCTTGATCGGCGCCGAAGCCGGCTTCTGGGGCGTGCGCGCCGGGGCATGCGGCCAGCTTGCCGCCGGCGTCTCGTGCGACTCGCTGTCTCCGCTCGCGGTGACCGATTTCGGGGCGATGACCTCGAGCGCCGGCGTGCTGCTGTCCTGGAGCTGCTCGCGGGATGATCGGCTGGACAGCTTCCAGATCGTGCGCGATCCGGGAAGCAGCGCGCCGGATACCCTGACCGGCGCGGATCTCGTGTCCGGTCTCGGGACGTACGCCTACTGCGACAGCAGCGCCGATCTCGCCGCCGAGCACGAGTACTTGCTGCTCGGCTGCACGCCCCTGGAGCGCCCGATCCCGCTGGCACGCACCGAACCCACGCTTCCTAGGCGCTTCGCGGTCCGACACGTCCGCCCGAATCCGTTCCGCGCCGAGGCGGTCTTCGAGCTGGCGATCCCGCCGGACGTATCCCCGGTGCTCGAGATCTACGACCTGACCGGACGCCGGGTGCGGGACCTCTCGAGGCAGCTCGGCCCGGCGGGCATCGTGCAGGTGACGTGGGACGGGTGTGGTGATCAGGGCCACCGGCTGCCCTCCGGGGTCTACTTCGCCCGGGTCGGCGCGGGGCATGCGCGGGAGATCCGCAGACTGACGCTGGTTCGATAACTGTGCGGCGCGTAGCGATGGAGGCGACCATGATCGATCCGAAACTACTGGCGCGCGCCTTCGAGCGCATCGGTGCGCGGGTGCGAGTCGAGACGGAAGGCGCTCGCAGTAGCGCGGGCAGGCGGGCGCGAGCTGCCAGCACGCGCGCGGGAGTCGCTGGCGTGGGCGTCACCGGCCCGGAAGCCGGCGGCGCGGGAGTCACCAGCCCGGGAGGCAGC
>WJJG01000388.1 GCA_014729815.1 Candidatus Eiseniibacteriota bacterium | reverse complement strand
GCTTCAGCATGTGATACGCAACTCCCTTCGTGGTATGATACTGAGGAACCGCATCCCAGGCGGCCGGCCGCGCGCCCGGCCGCTCGGCACCTCGCACAGGGAACCTTCGGGGGGAGAGATGGCCGATCCACGCCCGCAGTCCGCAAGCCTGAAACCGACCGACGTCCGCGCGGAGCACGGTCTGCAGCCCAGCCGCCATGGCCGGGGGCGCGACGCGATGCCGGGCATCATCGCCAGGATCCGACTGGCTGCAGTGACCGTCGCGCTGCTCTGCGCCGGCAGCGGCGCGAGCGCGGGGGCAAGCGTCGCCCTGGTCGCGTCGGGGAGCACTCCGGCGCCGACCTTCGAGCTGCAGGCGGCGAGCGAAGCGGGCGTGGAGCTGTGCTTCGAGCTGTCCACACTCGAGGTCGAGTCGTATGTCGTGGAGGGCGAGGCGTACCAGACGCTGGATATCCCCGGCGGAGAGCTGCACGGCGAGCCGGGCACGCCGGCCCTGCCGGCCTTCACGCGGCTCGTAGCGATTCCCAATCGGAGTGGCGTCGCCTTGCGGGTCGGTGAGATCACCGAGGAGACGCTGAGCGGGATGCGTCTGCTGCCGATGCAGGACCTCGAGGGCGATGCGTTTCGGATCGACCGCGACCTCTACGCCCAGGATCGTCCCATGGGCGGCGAGACGGTGACGATCGGCGACCCGCTGCTCTTCCGCGATCTGCGCGTCGTTCCGGTGACCGTGCGGCCCCTGCGCTACAACCCCGCGCGCGGCGAGGTGCATGTGGCCCGTCGCATCCCACTCTCGCTCGACTTCTCCGGCGTGGATCTGCGTGCGACGCGCTCGCGGGCGCGCCTGGCGCGCACTCCGGCCGTGGGCAGCCTCTATGAGTCGCTGGTCGTCAACTACGGCTGGGAGCCGGATCATCCGCGCCAGGAGGCCCCGCATCTGGGAACCTGGGTCTGCATCGCCCAGGACAACCCCACCGTCCTGAGCATCCTCGAGCCGCTGCTCGAGTGGCGCCGGCGGATGGGCTACAACGTGGTACTGGCCACCACGTCCGAGACCGGCAGCAGTGCGAGCGCGATCGCAAGCTGGCTGCAGGACGCCTACGAGACGTGGGAATACCCGCCCGAGTTCGTGACGATCGTCGGCGATGCCAACGGCGGCCTGCCGATCGGAACCTTCCACGAGACCTGGTCCGGATGCTGGGGCGAGGGCGATCATCCGTACGTCGACTTCACCGGCGACCCGATCGTGCCCGACGGTTTCGTCGGGCGGCTTTCGGCGAGTACGACCAGCCAGCTCGAACTGATCGTCAACAAGATCGTCGGCTACGAGCGCACGCCCTACATCGAGGATCCGGACTGGTTCTCGCGCGCGTGCCTGGTCGGAGACCCCTACGACTCGGGACCGACCTGCATTCAGATCCAACAGTGGCTCAAGGAGCGGCTGCTGCAGATCGGCTACACCGAGGTCGATACCGTCTTCGACTACCCTTTCACGACCCAGATCCGCACCTCGGTCAATCGGGGGGTCACGTTCTACGGCTACCGCGGATTCTGGGGGATGAGCGGTTGGGACAACGGCGATATCAGCAGCCTGATCAATGGCTGGAAGATGTGCTTCGCGATCAACCTCACCTGCGGCACCGGCTCCTTCGAGTACAGCACCTCCTCGAACGAAGCCTGGCTGCGCGCCGGCACGCCCCCCGATGAGCCGGATGGCGCCATCGGCAGCGTGGCGACCGCCACGGAGTGCACGCATACGCGCTACAACAACTGCTACTACGGCGGCTATGCCTACGGCCAGTTCTGGGAGGACCACTACCAGCTCGGTCCGGCCACGGCGCGCGCCAAGCTGGAGATGATCCTCAACTATGCGGAGAACGAGTACACGCAGGCCGGACGCTACATCTACTGGAACAACCTGATGGGCGATCCGGCCACCGAGCTCTGGACCGGTCTGCCGCAGGCGCTGCAGGCCTCCTATCCGAGCAGCGTCTCGCTGGGAGCCAGTTCGGTCACCATCGGCGTGCAGGATGGGGATTCGCAGCCGGTGGCCGGCGCCTGGGTCTATCTACTGCAGGAGGGCCAGATCGCGACCGGCGGCTACACCGATGCAGGCGGCACGGTGACGATCCCGATCGAGGCGACGGTCGCCGGAACCGTCCTGGTCACGGTCACCGGACACAACTTGCATCCGCATCTGGGATCGTTCGAGATCACGCAGCTGTCGCAGTTCGTGGGCGTCGGCGGCCATACGATCGATGACGACGCTTCCGGGAGCAGCCAGGGCAACGGCGACGGCGTGATCAACCCGGGCGAGCAGATCGAGCTGGGCATCGCCCTGACCAACTTCGGCAGCCAGGCGGTCCACGACGTCGAGCTGCACGTCACCTGCGACGATCCCCTGGTGGGACTGCTCACCTCGGCCCCGATCGAGTACGGCACGATCTGGTCGGGCGAGACCGTACCCGCGCCCCAGCCGGTGGTCTTCCGGCTCCACACCGCCCTCCCGGCCGATCACGAAGTCCATCTCGAGCTCTCCGCGAAGTCGGGCGCGCAGAGCTGGCCGTCGATCCTCGATCTGCCCGTCGCCGCGGCCAATCTGGTCTATCGCGAGCACACGCTCTCGGACTGCGGGACGCTGCTGGATCCCGGCGAGCAGGCGCGCCTGGTCGTCTCTCTGCGCAACGATGGAGAGATCAGCGCCGCCGGGCCGATCGACCTGCAGCTGATCTCCGACAGCTACGCGGTGCGGGTCGTGGATGGCGAGGGCGAGCTGCCCCTGCCGATCGCCCCGGGCAACTGGCAGGCCAATTGGGACGATCGCTTCCGCATCGAATCCCCCAGCGACTGCGTCCCCGGGCTTCAGGCGCCGCTGCGGATCGCGATCGCCTTCGCCGACGGCACGGCCGATACAGCCAGTTTCGCCCTCCAGGTCGGTGAGGCCGACACGCACGATCCCACCGGGCCCGATGCCTACGGCTACTACTGCTACGACAACACCGATGCCGACTATGACGAGGCGCCGGTCTACGACTGGATCGACATCAACCCGAACTACGGCGGGCCCGGGGAGAGCCTGGGACTCTCGGACTATGGCTGGGACCAGGACGACTCGCGCACGGTCGACCTGCCCTTCCCGTTCACGTTCTATGGTGAGACGTTCGATCGGGCGACGATCTGCTCGAACGGCTGGATGTCGATGGGATCGACCTATCTGGTCAACTACCGCAACTGGTACATGCCCTCGGGCAACGGACCGGCACGCATGCTGGCGCCCTTCTGGGACAACCTCTACCAGCAGAGCTCGGGCATCGTCTGCCACTGGTACGATGCGAACAACCATCGCTACGTCGTCGCCTGGGACAATCTGCGCAATCGCGCCGGCAGCCAATACGAGAGCTTCGAGCTGATCCTCTACGATCCGGCCTACTACCCAACCCGCACGGGAGACGGGGTGATCGTCTTCCAGTATGAGACGGTCAACAACAGCGACTGGGAACAGATGTACTGCACTGCCGGCATCCAGAATGCGATGCATACGGCCGGGCTGACGTTCAGCTATCACAACGACGGCCCCGCGACGGCCGCCAGCCTGAGCGCGGGACGCGCGATCAAGTTCACCACCGGCGGGCCCGGTGCGGCGGGTGCGCACGGCGCCGGCACTGGCGCGGCGACCCGCTTCCTGCTGCGACAGAACGAGCCCAATCCGTTCCGCGGAGGCACCTCGATCGTCTTCGGCCTCGAGCGCGCACAACCGGTCGAGCTGCGAGTCTTCGATGTGGACGGCCGCAGCGTCCGCTCGCTGGTCGCCGGCACCCGTCCGGCGGGCCTGCAGGCGGTGCATTGGGACGGACGCGACGCGCGCGGGCGCGCCGTCCCGGCGGGGGTCTACTACTACCGGCTCGAGACCGGGGAGCGATCGGCCGTCCGCCGCCTCCTGCGCCTTCCCTGATGGGGGTGGAGCGCGGATTCGAGCGGACGTCGCATGGCTCCATGAGACGACGTGCGTTGGACACCATTGCCGCGAGGAGCGGCAGTGGCGCCGTAACATGTTGCCACGCAAATGGATATCCTGTCCGCGGCGCGGGTCTTCGTTCCACGAGTCACGGGATGACGGCTGCGCGGAGATTGTCCGGCATGGTATAATCGGAGTGATTTCAGCCCGCGTGCCCGGAGGCCGCGGGAGTCGCGCAACATTATGTGGGACGGCAAGATAGGGGCTCGCAATCGCACGCCGCGAGGATCCGCGCGCTCACCCGGCGCCTTCCGGGACGGATCCCGCTGCGTTTCTGCGGTCTCGCCGAGCCTGCCGTCCGTGGGGGAGATCATGGGATTCTGCTCACTGCCGCTGCCCTCGCTCAGTCGCGTTCGACTCACGAGCCTCGGTTGCCTGATGCTCGTCCTGGCGGGCGCCGTTGCACTCACGCCGATTGTCCTGCCGGCACAGGCGGCCAGCACACTGCAGCTCGAACCTTCGTCCCCTGCCCACCAGCGCCCGACCTTCGAGCTGCTGCGCTCGGACGAGGCCGGTGTGCATTGCGTCTTCGAACTCCCCGCGCTGCAGATCGAAACCTATGAGGTCGAGGGGGTCGCCTATCAAACGATCGATGTTCCGGGCGGACAGCTCCATGGGGAGGTCGGCGCTCCGGCCCTGCCGGCCTTCACGCGGCTCGTGGCCCTCCCCGATGGCGTCGGCGCGACGCTGCGCATCGTACACGCCGCAGAGGAGACCCTCCCCGGCTTCTACGTTCTGCCGATGCAGGCGCTCGAGGGCGAGACGTTCGAGCGGGATCGCACCCTCTACCGCGAAGACCGCTTTCTGGGCGGCGAGCTGGTCTCGATCGGCGACCCTTCACGGCTGCGGGATCTGCGTGTCGTGCCGGTCACCTTCCGCCCGGTGCGCTTCAATCCGCAGACCGGCGAGCTGCGCATCGCGCGGCGCATCGAGTTCGCCATCGACTTCGCCGGGACCGATCTACGCGCCCAGGCCGTGCGCGAGCGCGTTCCGGTCACGCCGGGATTCGGGAACCTGCACGATTCGATCGTGATCAACTTCGGTCAGGAGCCCGACCATCCTCGCTCGGAGGCGCCGCACCTGGGCACCTGGGTCTGCATCGCGCGCGACAACGCCACGGTGCTCGAGAAGCTCGAGCCGCTCGTCGCCTGGCGCCAGCGGATGGGATACAACGTGGTCGTCGCCACGACCAGCGAAACCGGCTCCTCTTCGTCGTCGATCCGCAACTGGCTCGAGGACGCCTACCAAACCTGGGACTACCCGCCCGAGTACATCACGCTGGTCGGGGATGTCAGCGGCGGCTTCTCGATTCCCACGACCTACGAGACCTACTCCGGATGCAGCGGCGAGGGGGATCACTACTTCGTGCAGCTCGACGGAAGCGACCTCTGGCCGGATGCCTTCATCGGGCGCCTCTCGGCCGAGAACACCGACGATCTGGAGCTGATCGTCAACAAGATCGTCGGCTACGAGAGCAGCCCGGCGATGGGCAATCCGGACTGGTTCACCCGCGCCTGCCTGGTGGGTGATCCGAGCTACTCGGGGCCGACCTGCATTCAGATCCAGCAGTGGCTCAAGGAGCGCATGCGCGATCTGGGCTTCGCCGACATCGACACCGTCTGGTCGGGTCCCTTCACCTCGCAGATCCGCAACTCGCTCAACCAGGGCGCCACCTACTTCGGGTATCGCGGCTACTACGGCATGAGCGGGTGGGACAACGGGGACATCAACGCCCTCTACAACGGCTGGGAGATGCTCTTCGCCATCAATCTGACCTGCGGCACCGGCTCCTTCTCCAGCGGCACCGCGATCAATGAAGCCTGGCTGCGAGCCGGAACGCCTCCCAACAGCCCCGACGGCGGAATCGGGGCGATTGCCACGGCCACGATCTGCACGCACACCCGCTACAACAACTGCTTCTATGCCGGTGCGGCCTACGGCCTCTACTGGGAAGACCACTACAAGTTCGGCCCGGCCCTTGCCCGTGGCAAGGCCGAGATGATCCTCAACTACGAAGAGGCCGAATTCACGCAGGCCGCCCGCTACATCTGGTGGAACAACCTGATGGGCGATCCGGCCACCGAGATCTGGAGCGGGGAGCCGGAGATGCTGACCGTCACACATCCCGCCACACTGCCGCTGGGCTCGACCCTGGTGGATCTGACGGTGCGTGACTCCGGCGGCAGTCCGGTCAAGGACGCCTGGGTCTACCTCTTCCGCGAAGGAGAGCTCGGCGTGGGCGGCTATACCGACGGCGCGGGCGCCGTGACGCTGCCGATCGACGCCCCGGCGACCGGGACGGTCCTCGTCACGGTGACCGGGCACGATCTGCACCCGTATCAGAGCAGCCTCGATATCGTTCAGCCGACCGTCTACGTCGCTCCGAGCGATTTCTCCATCGATGACGACGCCAGCGGGTGGAGCGATGGGAACAGCGACGGTGTGGTCAATCCCGGGGAGAAGATCGAACTCGAGATCTCCCTGACGAATTTCGGCACGCAGAGCGCCGAGGATGTGCAGCTCACCATCGCGACCGAGGATCCGTTCGTGGGTCTGGTGACGCAGTACCCGATCGACTACGGCACGATCGGCGGCGGTGCGACCGTCCCGGCTCCCGCCCCGGTGCAGTTCCGCCTCCATGAGGGATGCCCGGTGGGCCACGAGATCCAGTTCGACCTGCGCGTCGATTCGGGCCTGTCGCACTGGCCGGCGATCCTCAGCGTGCCGGTCGATGGCGCTACGCTGGCCTTCCGCGATCGGCATCTGGCGGACGTCGGCGACGGCGTGCTCGATCCCGGCGAGTCGGGTCGCCTGGTGACGATCCTGCAGAACTTCGGCAGCTATCCGGCCGAGGCCCCCATCGAGCTGCAGCTGATCTCCGACAGCTACGCGGTGCACGTGACCAAGGAGAGCGGCACGATCTTCGATACGATCCTACCCGGCAACTGGCGCGGCAACTGGGACGATCGCTTCGAGATCAGCGCCCCGAGCGATGTGATCGTCGGCACGCAGGCGGACCTGCGAGTGGTGGCGACCTTCGCCGACGGAGCGGCCGACACGATCCGCTTCACCCTCGAGATCGGCACGGGATCGACAAACGACCCGACCGGTCCGGACGCCTACGGCTACTACGCCTACGACGACACCGACACCGGGTACGACGAGGCGCCGACCTACGACTGGATCGACATCGTCGGCGTGGGGTCGGACGTCGGTGTGGACAGCGAGGACGGCTCACGCACGGTCGACCTGCCCTTCTCCTTCACCTACTACGGGCAGACCTTCGACCGCGCGACGATCTGCACCAACGGCTGGATGTCGATGGGGCACACCTATCTGGTGAACTACCGCAACTGGCATCTTCCCTCGGCCAACGGCCCGGCCAACATGCTCTCTCCCTTCTGGGACAACCTCTACGAATACGGCAGCGGGCGCGTCTACCACTGGTACGATGCGGCCCATCACCGCTATGTCGTGGCCTGGGACAACCTGCGCAACGAGTACGGCGGGGCGTATGAGAGCTTCGAGGTGATCCTCTACGACCCGGCCTACTACCCGACGGCGACCGGCGACGGCGTGATCGTCTTCCAGTACGAGACCGTCAACAACAGCGACAGCCAGCAGATGTACTCCACCGTCGGGATCCAGGATGCGATGCACACGACCGGCATCACCTTCAACTACTTCAACCGCCGGCCGTCCACGGCCGCCGCGCTCGCAGCGGGACTGGCCGTCAAGTTC
>WJJG01000387.1 GCA_014729815.1 Candidatus Eiseniibacteriota bacterium | reverse complement strand
TCGCCGATGCCGCAGAGACGTTGCGCAGGCGGGGCGAGCTGCCCGAGGGCTGGGCGACGCCCGAGAGAGTCGCCCCCCTCGAACAGTTCCTGACCACCCCGATCGCGGCCGAGATGAGCGCGGCGGGGGCCGCGCTCGAGCGGGAAGCCAGCTTCTCGCTCAAGCTGCCCGCGGTCGAGCTGGCCCGGTTCTGGCCGGAGGCCGGAGCGCTGGACGCGGAGGAATGGGTGCTGGTGCAGGGGCAGATCGATGCGCTCTGGCCGCGCGCGAAGGGGGAGTGGATCGTGCTGGACTTCAAGAGCGATCGCGTGGCAGACGCCGCCGCGTTGCAGCAGCGCGCGGCGCACTACGGCCCGCAATTGGCGCTCTATCGGACAGCCGCGACTCGCCTCTGGGGCGCATCCCGGGTAGAATGCCTACTCTACTTCCTGCGACCCGGCGCGGCCGTGCGGATCGACTAGGATCCCGCGCGCGGCTGGCGCCGCTCACGGCCAACCAGGGAGACGCCGATGATACTGGATGCCATCGTTGTCGGACCGATCCAGGCGAACTGCTACGTGCTCGGTTGCCCCGAGACGCACGCGGCGCTGGTCATCGATCCCGGAGACGACCCCCACGCGATCGAGGCGCTCCTCGAGCGCCACCAGCTCGAGCCGGCCGTCTACCTGCTCACGCACGGGCACATCGACCACGTGGGCGCGGCCACGCCGCTGCGTCAGAAGCTCGGCGGGGAGATCCTGATCCATCCCGACGATCTCCCGCTCTACGAGAAGGCGTCCGAACATGCCCTGGCCTACGGCATCCGCCTGCCGCGCACCGCGCCGCCGGATCGCCATCTGCAGGATGGCGAAACGGTCTCCTGGGGGCAGTTCTCGGGCACGGTGATCCACACGCCGGGGCACAGCCCCGGCGGGATCTGCTTCCGCGTCGCCGGAGAATGGGTCCAGCAGGATCCCTTCTCCGGCTCCGCCACCGCCGCCGCCCGCGGCGCCGCCCCGGGCGAGCGCGACTCCTCCGCCGGCGATCCGCAGGAGACTCCGCCCGCCTTCCCCGACTGGGTCTTCTGCGGCGATACGCTCTTCCAGGGCAGCATCGGCCGCACCGACCTTCCGGGCGGATCCCACGCGACGCTGCTACAGGGGATCCGCGAGCGGCTGCTCGTGCTGCCGCCCGAGACGATCATGGCGCCCGGTCACGGACCGCTGACCACGGTCGCGTCCGAGAAGCGCATCAATCCGTTCCTGCAGGGCGGTGCCTAGCGGCCCGCCGCAGCGAGGAAGGAGCCGTGACATGCGACACGCCCGCCTGCACGCGCGCCTGCCCGAGTTCACCGCCGCGCTGACCGGCACCTACGACCAGGGACCGTTGCGCGGGCACAACCTCGAGCCGCGTCATACCCTGCCCTCGCGGCGGGCGGTGATCTCGATCCTCCACCGTCTCTTCGAGGCCTTCTTTCCCGGATTCGTCGACAAGCAGTATCTGACGCGCGACAACGTCTCCTTCCACATCGGGGCCCTGCTCGATGAGGTCGCCGATGCGCTCAGCGATCAGGTCTACGCGGCGGCGCGCCACGAACGCAGCGAGTGGGCCGAGCAGCGCGACGAAGCCCTGCGCTTCGCCGAAGAGGCGGTCATCCATCTCTTCGAGCGCCTGCCCGAGCTGCGCCGCCTGCTGATCCTCGATGTGAACGCGGCCTTCGACGGCGATCCGGCCGCCAAGAGCTTCAATGAGATCATCCTCAGCTACCCGTGCATCGTGGCGATCGCGACCTACAGAATCGCGCACGAGCTCGAGCGCGCGGGGGTGCCGCTGCTGCCGCGCATCGCTGGCGAGTGGGCCCACGCCCAGACCGGCATCGACATCCATCCGGGGGCGCGCATCGGCGAGCGCTTCTTCATCGATCATGGCACCGGGGTGGTGATCGGCGAGACGACGATCATCGGCACCCGCGTCAAGATCTACCAGGGCGTGACCCTCGGCGCGCTGAGCTTCCCCAAGGACGAGCGCGGCAAGCTGATCCGCGGTCTGCGCCGCCACCCCGAGCTCGGCGACGACGTGGTCATCTACGGAGGTGCGACGATCCTCGGGGATGTGACCATCGGCGAGGGCGCGGTGATCGGCGGCAACGTCTGGCTGACCGAGTCGGTGCCGCCCCACACGAAGGTGATCAACAGTCCGCAGGCGCCACGTTTCCAGCGGAGGTCCGAGTAGCCGCAGGCGCCGGGAGGAGTGCAGATGGCCCGCATCCACGACACGATCCTCGATGCGATCGGCAACACGCCGCTCGTGCGTGCGCCGCGCTTCAGCGAGGATCTGGCGGCCGAGATCGTCTTCAAGCTCGAGTCGTTCAATCCGCTCAGCAGCGTCAAGGATCGCCCCGCCGTGGCGATGATCGACGATGCGCTCGCCTCCGGTCGCCTGGCGCCGGGCGGAACAATCATCGAGGCGACCAGCGGCAATACCGGCATCGGGCTGGCCCTGGCGGCGACCGTGCGCGGGGTGAGTCTCCTGGTGACGATGCCCGAGTCGATGTCGATCGAGCGGCGCAAGATCCTGACCGCCCTCGGCGCCGAAGTGATTCTCACCCCGGCCGCGGAGGGGATGCGCGGCGCCGTCGCCAAGGCCGAGGCCCTGCGCGACGAGATCCCCGGGTCGCTGATCCTCGGGCAGTTCGACAATCCGGCCAATCCCGAGATCCATCGGCGCACCACGGCGCGCGAGATCTGGGAGGACAGCGGCGGCGAAGTGGATCTCTTCGTGGCCGGCGTCGGCACCGGCGGCACGATCACCGGCGTCGCCCGCGGGCTGAAGGATCGCAAGCCGCAGGTGCGCGTGGTGGCGGTCGAGCCGCAAGCCTCGCCGGTCATCTCGGGCGGGCCGCCGGGGCCGCATCGCATCCAGGGCATCGGCGCCGGTTTCGTGCCGCAGAACCTGGATGTCTACCTGCTCGATGAGATCGTCACGGTGCGCGACGAGGACGCCTTCCGCACCGCGCGCCAACTCTGCCGGCACGATGGACTGATGGTGGGCATCTCCTCGGGCGCCGTCGCCTGGGCCTGTCGCGAGTTGGCGCGCAAGGCGGAATACCGCGGGCAGATGATCGTCGGCCTCCTGGCCTCGCACGGCGAGCGCTACCTCTCGACACCGCTCTACGATTGAGCCCGCTCGGCGTGGCCTGCCCCGGCGGATCCTCCGCCGCGCGGCAACGCGCCGTAGAACCGCTCCGGGAAGAGCAGCGGCGCGAGCCCCTCGACGAACTGGCGCCGCTTGAGCGCCTGATGGTTCGCGTAGTGGCGCGTGTGGATCGTGCGCAGGTAGCTCTCGAGCGTATAGAGCTGTAGCTCCACGGCGAAGTTGTAGGGCGCGGCATCGCTGCCGGGTTCCCGGTAGAGCATGTCGATGACCGCCTTGAAGACCCTATAGCCGGCGCCCGAGTAGGGGTTCAGGGTTGCCGCACGGGCGTCGCGGGTGAGGGTGTTGACGATGTCACGCACCCGCAGGACACCGCCCAACATGTCACTGAGCACGCGAAAGAGACGTTCGACTTGTGCGGCATCCTCGACGATGAACATCAGGCCGAGGATGTCGGGGATCGCCCCGGGATCGGAGATGCCCAGGCGCAGCATCTTGCTGATGATCGAAGCGTCGCGCCGCAGCGAGAGCTGCGACCACTTCTCGACCGCCCGTAGTTGCTGCACCCGTTGTCCCGCGACGTAGCGAAACGGCAGCACCTCCCGCTTCGAACGGCAGCTATAGAAGTAGACGCGGATCGGCGGGGCCGTCCGCTCCCCCGGCAGGGCGATCTCGCGCAAATCAAAGCGCCAGGCCTCCTGCTCGGGGAGTGGCGGGCCGACGGCGTAGTCGATCGCCAGCCCATCGGCGGCGATGTTGAAGGCGATGTCGATCTGGCGTTCGCCCCCCACGTGGCGGAAAAGCCGGCGGCGGAGCAGATCCTCGAGGAAGGTGCGGTGCACCTCGCCGCGCTGCACGTGCCAGTTGCGCTCGACAGCGAAGAAGAGGCGCCCCAGATAGAGCTTGCGGCGGGCCTCGAAGGCCAGCCGCTCGTCCCCGCGATCGAAGATCAGGGCCAGCAGCTCGCGCACGTCGTTGCACTCCCGCACGACCGGGAGCGGACGGAAACCGGACCGCCGGCGGCGTGGCAGCAGTTCGAGCAATGCTTCGAGATAGCGCGCGGCCTCGTTCAGGAAGTAGGCCACTTCCAGCTGGCTCGCGGCGAAGGGACGCTCGGTCTCCGGCGGCTGCAGGATCAGGTTGAGCAGCTTCTGGTATTCGGCTTCGCTCGACTCGACCCGCTGGTGCGTGCGCTGCAACGCATGGTGGAGCTCGGGATGATGCGCCTGCAGATCGGGATCCAGCAAGGGATGCGCGCGTAGCACCGCCTCGCGCGCCGGCGCACTGCGCCGCACGGTCTCATCGGATGACAGCGATCGGTTCACGTGATCCCCTCCCGCGCTGCGGGCCGCTCCTGCGCTCCCATCAGGATAGGCTGCAGCCTGCACGTTTACCACCTGCGCGCGGCGCGGTAGGCTTGTGCGCTGTGTACGGATTCGATTCGCGGCACGTGAGGAGGCGCCGATGGAACAACCCGAGGGCGTGCAGATCGCGACGCTGCGGCGGCTCTGGCAGGCTGCGCACTCGCTCGGGCGCATTCGCGCCGCGCGAGCGTCCGAGCGCGGAGAGCGCGCGCGGGATCGCACGCGCACCGGAGCCCAGGGAGACCGACTGCCGGGCGGGGGGACGGATGCAGCCGACGCCGACCGCGACGCGCCGCTCTGGGGCGCCTACACCCTGCGGCTGCTGGACGTGCGCTCGGACCCCGAATTCCGTACCCGGCATCTGCCCGAAGCGGGCGGCCTGCCGGCCGGCGCCCTCGCGCAGCGCAGATCGGAGTTGCCCCCGAAGGGGCGCGATCTGAT
>WJJG01000386.1 GCA_014729815.1 Candidatus Eiseniibacteriota bacterium | reverse complement strand
TCGGCCCGCAACTGGCAGGAAGTCAGCGTCTACGTGGTCACCGCGCAGGGGGCCTATCGCTACGACGCGCAAGCCAATCTGCTGCGGGCGGAGGTGGCCGCCGATCTGCGCGCAGCGACCGGCAAGCAGTCCTTCGTCGGCGACGCGCCCCTGAACCTGGTCTATGTCGCCGACCTCACCCGGATGGAGGGCGCCTCGCCCGACGACGCGCTGCTCTACGCGTACGCGGACACCGGCTTCATCAGTCAGAACGTCTATCTCTTCTGCGCCGCCGAGGGCCTGGCGACCGTCGTGCGCGGCCTTGTGGATCGCGAGCGGCTGGCGGAGGCGCTGGGTCTGGCCCCTCAGGAGCGCGTCATATTGGCCCAAACGATTGGCCATCCAGCAGCGGAAGAGTCCGACTAGCGTCCGGACGGAGAGGAGTGCGCGCGGGGCCGATCGTGGAGCACCACGCGTTCCCCCACCCGGCAGCCGGCGTCCCGCGCCGCCACCGCGCACTTGGCCATGAAGAGAAAGACCGTGTGCGCGTGCGCGCCGCCCAGCGTCTCGTAGTTGCCCTGGCCCTTGGCGATCACGAGATCGCTGGCATCGAAGCGCGCGCGGAACTCCCCGGAGCAGGCGTCGAGCAGCGTGCCGGGCGCGTCGCTGCCATTGTCGATCACGGGGACCAGCGCTGTCAGCCCGGCCGCCTCGGCGTCTGACAGCGTGGCGTCGTTGATCACCGGCGTTCCCCGAACGGCCACGGCAATCCGCTCGCGAGGCAATTGCTCGATCAGCAGCCGATCGAAGACGATCTCGCCCGCGTTGTCCGCGAGGTAGAGGATCCGTTCCGCAGCCTCCGCGCGCGAACGCAGGCGGGCAACCGACTCCGAATCGAGAGGCGTACGCAGCGCCTCGGCGATGGCCTCATCGACCTGCGGGCGCGAGAGTTCGCTGCGGCAGCCGTAGTCGATGATGTTGCCGGCGATCGCCAGGGCCGCGGCGGTGGCCAACGGGTCGGACGACTCGCGCACCCGGCGCTGGAGTTCGGGGTAGAGGGCCAACGCCATGGCGTTCGATTGCTCCTTGATCCGGCGGTAGGGATCCGGATTGCCGGTGGCCTCGCGCAGGTAGCGATGGATGCGCTGCCCCATCTCCGGCGGGGAACGATCGAAGGGCATCTCGGCCGCCATGCGGAGCGTTTCGCGCAGCATCCGCTCGTGCAGCGTGGCGTCGTCGCTGACGATGCGCGCCGCCTCGAGCGCCTGGCGCAGGAAGCAGGGTACGCATTCGAAGTAGGTTCGCATCGGATCTCATCCCACCCGTGGGGGCGGAGCCTCGTGGGCCGTCCCATTGGCCTTGCGTGCCGCAAGGAAGGCGACAACGTTAGCAGAGTCGCGCGAGCGGATCCAGCGCCGTGGGGATCGCCTGGTTGGCACGCGCGACGGTGAGGGGCCGGGCACGGCTGTGGTGAGCCCGCAGCGCGGGGAGCAAGGCACGATCGAAAGGGGCTGTTTGCCGTCGCCGCGTGGTGCTAGGGTCTTGCCGCCATCGCCCTCGTAGCTCAGGCGGATAGAGCGACGGTTTCCTAAACCGTAGGCCCCAGGTTCGAGTCCTGGCGGGGGCACAGCCGCGCGCCCCGCAGCGACGCGCGGCGCGGGCTGCGCCTAGCGCATGAGGACCAAGCGCCGAACGATCCGCGAGTCCGGCGCACCCCCCCGAACGAGGTAGACGCCTTCCGCGCAGCGCCGGCCGGACCGATCCCGACCGTCCCAGACGACGCCACAGCCCGCCGACGCCGGGGGCAGCTCGCGCAAGAGCCGTCCGTCAGAATTGAAGACTGCGAGGCTCCGCGCCGCTCCGCCTTCCAGATACAGCGTGGCGCGATCGCGGCAGGGATTCGGGACAATGCGCAGCGGCAGGCCAGCAGCCAAACCGCCGGGCCGCTCGGCGACCGCGGACGGGTCGAGCGCAGCCGTGTAGTAGACCTCCTGCTGCCCGGTCATATCCCGCATGTCCCACCAGGCCAGGTGGGGATTGCCCTGGGGATCGAGGCCGATCTCCGGATCGCCGCGCATCTCGGGATTGCCCGAGGTGATCTGCTCGGTCGGGTCCCACAGGCCCGTGTCGGCATCGTAGTGCTTGTAGAGGATCTCCATGCGTCCCGAGACGAAGTCGGCCCAACTGATGTGCAGATCCTCGCTCTGCGGATCGACATCCAGAAACACGCAGGGCTGCGCCATCGCGGAGGCAAAGACATCCAGCTCGCTCCAGGTCTCGGTGACGCGATCCCAGAAGAGCACATGGATCTTCTGGCTGAGATAACGACCTCCGCCGTAGACCAGGTGGATGTTCCCGACGGCGTCGGGGGCCAGACGGGGATGCACGCTGGCGTAGCCGTCGTTGGTGATCGCCACCGAGGGCGACCATACGTCGTCCCGCAGGTAGCTGTGGTAGAGCTCGGCGGTGCCGCTGCGATAGTCCTGCCAGACGCAATGGATGGCGCCATCGGGGGAGAGGGCTACCCCGTAGTAGCCGTTGGGCTGATCGTCCTCTCCCGTGACCGCCTCACGTGGCAGCCAGCACTCGCCTTCCTGCTTCCGATACCAGATCCGCGTGGGCGCATCCTGCCAGAGCCAGAAGACGTAGGGGGCACCTGCCGCATCGCAGAGTGCGGTCGGTTGTCCGGAGAGACCGATCCCCTCGAACTTGGTCAAGCGCTCCTCCTGGCCCCAGGCGCCCAGATCGTGATCATAGCGGCGATACCCGACGTCGTAGTCCCCCCAGGGGATTCCGGTCCAACGCAGGAAGACGGTGTGGAGATTGCGATCGGGATCGATGGCGATGTGGGGGGAGTTGTGATGCGTATCCGGGTGGGAGATCGTGAAGCTCTGCCCCCAGTCGCTGCCGCTGCCGGCGCGGTAGAGGATCGCGTTGTGATGGCTGCCGTTGTCCTTCCAGACCATATGCAGGAGTCCGGCCGGATCGCAGACGAATCTGGGATGGATCGACTCCTCCGCATCGTTCTCGCTCAGACGCAGATCCTCCATCCACTCCACGCGGGGGGACGGCCCGAGGTCACCGAACGCCTGGGGAGGCTGGAACGTGGAATCGGTTCGACCATCCAAACCCGAGCTGGCCGCAGGGGGGAAAGGCACGACGAAGAGAACAAGGAGCAGTGACCATCGCATGGCGTGACCTCGCGCATGGTGACCCGGTGGGGTCGGGTGTGGGATCGGGTAGCTGCCTGAGGCGATTGTAGCATGCGTTCCGCCGCCGCGTCTGTCTTCCCCGTTCAGCGCATCAGGCAGAGCCGCTCCGCCGCCTGCTGGTGGTTCCCACGGATCCGGAGCAGATGGATCCCTCTGGGGAGGTTTCGATCCCCAGGGCCGCAACTGCGCCAATCGAGTAGCGAGTGCCCCGCCGGGCACCTCGCATCGTGCGTCCGCCCGATCCACCGTCCGGACGCATCGTACAGATCGATCCGCACCCACGCCGGATGCGGCAACTCGAGCATCAGGGATGTCGGATCCGACCTCGGCGTAGCGCCCCACACGGGCAGGCGCCGCCGTGCGCCCGCGGGGCGGTCCGTCACAGCGTTGGCGCCACAGGCGATGTAGACCTCGGCGATGCGTGGTTGCAGGATGTAGATCGGCTGCATGCTGGAGGCCTGCTCGACGGCGATGCCCCGCAAACGGCCCACCCCATCGCCGAAGCGCACAAGATGCTGCCGGGCGGCAGAACCGCGCCTCGTGCTGTGCCGATTCGTTCCCCGCGGCTCTCTGCTCCGAATTCCAAGACGGTCAGCCCGGCTGCCTCTACGACCCGAACGTGCCCCAGCGCCACGTCCGAGACACACGTGCGCAGATGCGTCCTGTGGCCCGCCCGGCGATCGAGCGCGCTTCGGGGAAGTGTCCAGCCTCTCGAAGGGGTGCCCGCCGTCCGCCGGAGTCGTCATAACTGACTGCCAATCCAACGCTTGGCAAACTGCAAAGCCCCCCCCCGGCCGACCGCGACCAGCGTCGATCGAGGTCGCCGCGCATTGCCGAACCATGGGGGCGCGTCAGCCGCTCTCGGGCATCCGGCGTCCTGCGCTGCCCGGCTGACAGAGGAGAGCGTCGGCGGGCGAGCGGGCAGTCACGC
>WJJG01000047.1 GCA_014729815.1 Candidatus Eiseniibacteriota bacterium | reverse complement strand
TCCGCCAGCGCGCGACCGTAGCCGGTGACCGTCAGAGCATCGTAGTCGTGCTCCCGCAGGAGCCGCGCGCACTCGTCGCCCACGTGGGGCGTCGTCTCGCGCACAGCCGACGCCAGGATCGCGCCCGCGCGGTCGATGACCACCAAGCCCACCGAGCGCGATCCGATGTCCAGTCCCGCGGCGCGCATATCGCTCTCTCCCTACACCGCGGCAGCTCGGCGCGGGAGCATCTCGAGGAAGGCCTGCACGCGGGTCTCGAGCTGCGGCAGATCCTCCATCGAATAGTCGGTCTCGATGCGCAGCAGGGGGATCTTCCGCTCGCTCAGCCTGCGCTCCACATGCCTTGCCTCGATGGTGTACGGCGCGCAGAACTGCAGCGCGTAGTGGACGACGCCATCGGCCCGGTATCGCTGGGCCATCGCTGCGATGTGATCGAGTCGTTCCGGATTGGGCGTGAAGCAGGCGCAGTCGATGTCGAGGTAGCGATCTGCGATCCGGTCGAGCCAGGACTCGCGATCCCCGTCTGTCTCGGTGACCAGATTCCGCGTTCCGCGCTCTCCCACGCAGGACTCCTCGCCGACGATGACCGCTCCGCTCTTCTCGATCACGAAGGGCAGCTTCCAGTTGGGGGCCGCCATCGGACAGCCGGAAACCAGGAGACGCGGAGCCTGCTCGCCGGCCACGCCCTGACCCTGCTGGACCCGTTGCTCGAGCTCGTCGCAGAGTGCGTTGACCTGCTGCGTGAAGCGCTGCGGATCGTCGTAGAAGGCGATCTGGTTGATCAGCAGTGCGTCGCGCCCGGAGATCGGAGCGGGATTCGCAGAGCGCAGCTCGTTGAGGCGATGCAGCGCCGCGCGCTTGGCGTTGACGATCCGCACGCCCTCACGCAGGCTTTCGGCCGTGATCTGGCGCCCGCTGACCTCCTCGAGCTTGCGGGCCAATCGTTCGAGCTCGCTGCGCCAGAGCGCGCGCCCGGCCGCGGTCTTCATGTGCGGGACCTCGATCACGAAGGTCGGCTTGTAGTCGTCGAAGATCTCGTAGGCCTTCTTCTTGCCGTCGCAGGTCGTCTCCCCGACGACCAGATCGGCGGCGGAGACGTAGGGGCAGAGGCCGGAGAGCGTGAAGCCGAAGAACGACTTGATCAATGCGCAGGTGTTGCGCGGCAGGACCTTCTCGGCCTCCTCGGTGCCGATGTCGGCCCCGGCGCACAGGCCGATGCAGATCCCATCGACCGCCAGCACCAACTCCTCGGGCACGTAGAGACAGAAGGTCCCGATGACCTTGCGTCCCTCCTGGCGGGCGTCGACCAGCTCCTGGATGCGCAGACCGTGGATCTCGGAGATCACGAAATCGAAGTAGCCCATCCCGTCGGGTCGATCCTCTTGGGACAGGTAGATGTCCCGATAGGCCTGACCGAGCGCCGCAAGCAATCCGTCGTGCGCCTCGAGGTTCAGCCCGAGTGCCTTCCACATCGGCCGGTAGTCGATCGTCTCGTTCATCGGACGCCTCCCATGCTCATCGTTCGCGTCTGTAACGTGGTGAGAGCGGATGAGGCAACCGAAGCCCGGCCGTCGG
Organism: Candidatus Eiseniibacteriota bacterium; assembly: GCA_014729815.1. Classification (GTDB taxonomy): domain Bacteria; phylum Eisenbacteria; class RBG-16-71-46; order CAIMUX01; family WJJG01; genus WJJG01. The sequence goes on along the minus strand of WJJG01000047.1, from coordinate 5,344 downwards.
TCGGCCGGCGGGCGAAGACGCAGCCTCCAGGTCTTCTGGAGGGGGGCGCCATGCGCCAGCGCGGGCTTTCTGCGTGATGCGACGCGTGTTCCTCGTGCGAGGCAGGGGGGGGCGATCAGTCGCGGGGCGGGCAGAAGCCGGCCCCGGCGCGCTCCGCCTGCCTCCGAGGGAAGAGCCGGACGGGCACATACCTGTGCCCGCGCTCGTCGCCTCAGCAGAGCAGGCGGCTATAGCTTCGGTGCCTGGTCATCTGCCATCTCTCCCAATTCGCGCTTGGTCCCGGCATGCGGAACCAGGTGTACGCGTCGCTGCGGCAGCTCCACCGGCAGCGACATCCATCATGATAGCCCCGGACTGCACGAGCGTCAATCCGCGCAACGGTCTTGATGATGCAACAGGTCCACAGGTAGGGTGAAGGGCGATGGCAGCGTTCCACGCCCGCAGCGCAACGCAGGCTCGCGATGCCGTCACCGAGGGGCGAGACGAGCGGCGACGATGCAGCGGGGCTCGCCGGGGGGAGGCGAAGATGAAACAGCGTCCCGGACCCTGGCTGCTGCTCGTTGCGCTGATGTTCCTACTCACGGGATGCGGCGAGCGGCCGGGCGGACTGCGCTTCGCCGTCGGCGGGGCGCCGCACGAGGCGGCGTTTTGGCAGGTGTTGGTCGAGGAGTTCCGCGCCGAGACGGGCATCGACGTACGCCTGGATCGCCAGCCGACCGATACGGACCTGCGGCGTCAGGAGCTCGTGTTCGCGCTGCAGGCGCGCCAGAGCGATCCGGACCTCTTCCTGCTCGATGGGGCCTGGCTGGCGCAATTCGCTGCGGCGGACTGGTTGATGCCGCTAGATCCCGAGGAGATGGAGGCGGACGCCTTCTTCGAGCGCGTCATCGCCATGGCGGACACCTATGAGGGTGCGCTCGTGGCGCTCCCGGTCTATGTCGATGGCGGCGTGCTCTACTACCGCGAGGATCTCTTGGCGGCGCACCAGATCGACGGACCTCCAGAGACCTGGAGCGAGCTGATCGAGATCGGCGCCCGGGTGCAGGCTGGGCAGCGTGCGCGCGACCCGCACTTCTACGCCTACGTCTGGCAGGGGGCGCAATACGAAGGTCTGGTCTGCAACTTCCTGGAGATCGCCGCATCGGCCGGCGGCGGGATCCGGTTTGAAGAAGGCGACGTCGAGATCGACACCCCGGCCAATCGGCGCGCCCTGTCTCTGATGGTGGATCTGATCCATCGGCATGAGATCTCGCCGCCCAACGTATACACGGAGATGAAGGAGGAGGAGTCACGGCTCTTCTTCCAGAATGGACGGGCGCTCTTCGAGCGCAACTGGCCTTACGCTTGGGCGCGACACCGAGCGGCCGATTCACCGGTGCGTGATCAGGTGCGCATCGCCAAGCTGCCGCACTTCGCCGGAGGGCGCAGTGCATCGACCCTGGGGGGCTGGCACATCGGCGTCTCGCGTTTCTCCGATCACCCGGAGGAGGCGCGGAGATTCGTGCGCTACGCCGTCTCGCGAGCGGTGCAGAAGCGTCTGGCGATCGAGTTGGGCTGGAACCCCGGGCGCACGGATATCTACGGGGATCCGGACGTGCGGGCGGCGAATCCGCATTTCGCCGTACTGGCCGACATCTTCGCGCAAGCCGTCGCCCGTCCGACCGTGCCCTACTACCCGATTGCGTCGAAGGCCCTGCAGCGGCATCTGAGCGCGGCCTTGAGCGGGCGGCTGACGGTGGCCGAGGCTCTCCGGGGCTCCCAGGAAGCGGTCGAGGAGATCGCGGCGACGTATGCGGAGCCGTAGTCGCTCCGTGGCGAAGGCAGGGGCCGGTTCCTGATCGGGAACTGCCCCCTTGCTGGGCCCCCTCTATGGTCGGCCGATCCGATGGCGACCGTCTGGTAACGGCCCCGTGATGGCGGCTGCCGCGGGGCGACCCCGCGACGGCGACCGTCGGGAAGCAGCCCCGTGAGGCGGCTGCCGCGGGGCGGCCTCCGCGATGGCCGACCGCATCTCGCGAAGAGGAGCACGCAGGGGATGAGGCGACGCCCGCGAGCGCGAGCAGGGTGGCAGCCAGGCCTACGGCCCTGGTGGTTTCTGCTGCCGCTGCTGCTGCTGATCGCGCTCTTCATCCTGCTTCCGGTGCTCGGCACCTTTGGGACCAGCTTCCATGAAGACACCGCCTTCCGCGGGCGCAGCTTCAACGGCCTGGCCAACTACCTGCATGCCCTGCGCGATGCGGGATTCTGGCAATCCCTGACCTTCACGCTGCTCTTCGTCCTGGTGTCGGTTCCCCTGGAGCTGATCCTGGGCCTGGGCTTCGCGCTGCTGCTCGACCGGGCATTGCCCTGGCGCCCCCTGCTGCGCGTCTGCCTGTTGATCCCCTGGGCGATCCCCGCGGCGATCTCGGCGCGCACCTGGGAGCTGATCTACAACTACCAGTACGGCCTCGCGAACTACATCCTGCGCAGCCTGGGTCTGATCGATGCGCCGATCAACTGGCTGGGCAGCGACGTGAGCGCCTTCTTCTGCGTCGTCATCCCCGATGTGTGGCGCACGGCGCCCTTCGCGGCGATCATCTTCCTGGCGGGGCTGCAGGCGATCCCGCGGCAGCTGTATGCGCAGGCGCGCGTCGACGGCGCGCACTTCCTGCAGGTCTTCTGGCGGATCACATTGCCCCTGCTGCGCCCCGTGCTGATCGTGGCGTTGCTGTTCCGCACGATCGACGCTCTGCGCGTCTTCGATCCGATCTACGTGATCACCGGCGGTGGACCAGGGGGCGCAACGACGTCCCTCTCGCTCTTCGCCTACGACTACTTCGCCAGCGGGGACTTCGGCTACGGCGCCTGCATCTCGATGTGGCTATTCGTCATCGCTCTGGTTCTGGCACTGATCTACGTGCGCGCGGCGCGCTTCGCCGCGGAGGCGACATGAGCGAGGAGGTCTGGAGACGTCTGCTGACGGCCGCGGGGGCGCTCTTCCTGGTCCTCTTCTCCCTGGCGCCGTTCCTCTTCATGCTCCTGGTCAGCGCCAGCGGCCGGCCCGATTTCCTGACCGAGAGCGTGCCCTTCTCCGTGACCCTCGAGCACTACGCCCGCGTCTTGGCAGCCGCAGAGCTGCACTTCCCACGCTACCTGCTCAATAGCTGTGTCGTCTCCCTCGCGGCCGCGGCCGCGGCAGTGCTGGTGGCCAGCCTGGCGGCCTATGCCCTCACACGCCTGCCGGTGCCGAGCAAGATGGCGCTGCTCTTCGGCGTGTTGGCGCTGTCGATGTTCCCGCAGGTCAGCCTGGTCGGCCATCTCTTCAAGATGATGTCGGCGCTCCACTGGATCAATACCTACCAGGCGCTGATCCTGCCCTACGCGGCCTGGGTTCTGCCCCTGTCGGTCTGGATCATGGTCAGCTACTTCCTGCAGATCCCCCGCGACCTCGATCGCGCCGCGCAGGTCGACGGGTGTTCGCATCTTCAGGTCCTCGCAAGGGTGCTGCTCCCCGTGGCTCGGCCGGGGCTGTTCGCGGTCTTCCTCCTGGCGTTCATCTTCTGCTTCAACGAATTCATGTTTGCGCTCATGCTGACCCGCGACGCGGCCGCGCGCACGGTTCCGGTCGGCATCGCTCTCTTCGAAGGCCTGCATGGCGAAACGCCTTGGGGGACGATCATGGCGGCCTCGGCGGTGACCACGGTGCCGGTCGTCGCGGTCACGGTCGCCTTCCAACGTCACATCATCAGCGGTCTGACCCGGGGAGCCGTCAAGGGATGAGACTCGAGCTGGATTCGGTGACCAAGCGTTTCCGCTCCCTGCGCGGAGTGATTCGCGCCCTGGAGGGCATCGATCTGCGGGTGGAAGATGGGGAGTTCTTCGTCCTGCTGGGCCCCAGCGGCTGCGGGAAGAGCACCCTCCTGAATCTGGTGGCCGGTCTCGAGAAGCCGAGCGAGGGACGCATCCGGTTCGATGACCAGGTCGTCGCCGACGCGGCCACACAGGATGTTCTCTCGCCGCGCCAGCGCAACGTGGCCTTCGTCTTCCAGGACTACGCCCTCTATCCGCATCTCACCGTGGCCGGAAACCTGGCCTTTCCGTTGCGGGTCGCCGGCGCCGCGCGCCCCGAGATCGATCGGGCGGTGCGCCAGGCGGCGGCGACGCTGGAGATCGCGGAGCTGCTCGATGCCAAGCCGGCCGAGCTGAGCGGCGGGCAGCGCCAGCGCGTGGCGATCGCGCGCGCGATCGTGCGCAATCCGCGCATCTTCCTGATGGACGAGCCGCTCTCGAATCTCGACGCACAGCTCCGCCTGGCGATGCGCGGCGAACTGAAGCGGCTGCAGCGGCGACTGGGGATCACGACACTCTACGTCACCCACGATCAGATCGAGGCGATGAGCCTCGGCGATCGGATCGCGGTGCTGCGCCGCGGGGCGATCGAGCAGATCGGGACGCCATGGGATCTCTACGAATGCCCCGCCAGCCCCTTCGTGGCGCGTTTCGTCGGATCGCCCCCGATGAACCTCGTGCCGGTGCGCCTGGTGGCCGAGGGAGAGGGCCTGGCGGTCGAGCTGGGCGCCCATCGCCTGGCGTTGCCGCCCCGCGCGCGGGCGGGTTCCGCGCTGGCGCCGGGCGATGGCGCGCTCTGCGGCCTACGGCCCGAGCAGATCGCGGTGCGGCGCGGCTCGGCCGAGGATGCGCTCCCCGCGACGATCAGCTCCGTCGAGCCGATGGGACGCGAGATCCTGCTGGAGCTGGAGTGCGAGGGCCATCTGATCCGGGCGCTCAGCGACGATGCGTCGCTGCGGCCCGGCGAGCAGGTCCGGGTGCGGCTCGACCTGCGCAAGGCCCACCTCTTCCCCGAGGGGGCTTGATCCGCATCGGCGCGGGCCGGCGCTGCGGTGGGGCGCTACGGCCGCAGCAGAACCAGGCGGCGCGCGACCGTGCGAGATCCGGCCTGCCAGCGGATGAAGGCCACACCGGCACCTAGATGCGCCGCGTCCGCGCGCCAGAGGATCTGGTGCGATCCCGCCGTCTGTAGCCCCGCCTGCGGCATGGCCAGCAGACGCCCGGCGGCATCGTGGATCGCCAGGCGCACGTCCTGAGGCCGTGGCAGCTCGTAGCGGATGCGCACGACACCAGAACTTGGATTCGGCCCGATGCGGAGGTGCGGGGTGCCGGCGGACATCTCGGATGATCCCCCGCCGGGTGTCGTGGGTACCGTCTGTCCGGCGCCGTCGTCGAAGACGGCCAGAAAGGCATCCCAGTCGCCGGCGCTGTGCAGTGTGGCGCCTCCGAAGTCGATCGATCCGCGGAAATGACCGCTCAGGTAGGTGCGGTCCGAGGGACCGATGGCGACGAAGCC
>WJJG01000385.1 GCA_014729815.1 Candidatus Eiseniibacteriota bacterium | reverse complement strand
GTGACCGATTGGCCCGGAACTTCCGGTGGTGCTCACTCTCGAAATCCCGATCGAGGATCTCTCTCAGAAGCGGCCGCGGTCCGCGCAGCTCGTACTTCTGATACTGGACCTGGACTCCGTCTTGCTGGTAGTCCGCGATGACCTTGATCCAGGAATCAAGCAGGTCGACGACCCGGTTCTGAACGCTGCGTAGTCGTTCGTCTCTCTCAGCCTCATCATCCAGCGGTTGCTCGTGGACGCGACGACGGAACACATCAAGCAGGTGCTTCTCAAGCTCTGCCCGAATCTCTTGGATCTTCTCGGCGCCTCTCGGCGGTGTCAGCTGAGGTTCCGAGTGGCGCGCCAGGGCTACAAGCGCGCCGGCGAAGCCGCGATCGAGCGCCCGGGCCGAGAAGGGCGTGACGCTGGAAGCCTCTACGGATCGATAGAACGTCTCATGATAGTGACGGAAGCGCTCGTAGTGGGATCGATCTCGAGGCTTGTGGATGTTGAGCAGTGTCAACACGAGGCCGGGGCGCTTGTCATCGCGGCCAACACGACTGGTGGCCTGGATGTACTCCGAGTGAGTCTTCGGCTGCCCAAGGACAACCATGAGTCCGAGTCTGGAGATGTCCAAGCCGACCGAGATCATATTGGTCGCGATGGCGCAATCCACTCGTTCCTTGATGTTGTGGAACGGTTCGGAGAGGCGGCGGCGAGCCTCAGCGACCTTGTCCGTGGGCACGCGCGATGTCAGCTCGACGACCTCCGAGAAGGTCCTGCGATCACGGAACAGGCCGCGCTCCTCGCCGACGCGCTTCCGCCTGCCGTATCCCTTGACTGTGTTCTGGACTTCCTCCTCGAGAATGCGGCGGGCGCCACCTAGCTCTCGCAGGCTGTTGAAGTAGCCAAGAACGGTCATGTATGGATCGGCAGGGTTCTCGTGGTTCTCGTGCCCTCCAGCTTCGCGGTACGCAAGCTCCGCTGATCCCATGATCGCCAGCCAGGCGCGCCGCATGACCACCTTCGGGTTGCGCCCCTGAGCGGCAATGCTGAGGTAGAGCCGCGCAGGTGTCTCGGAGGAGGGGACGGTTCGGGCAAAGAACGAGTCTCTCCGATCGGGACCCGGTGGCGGGAATATCTGCGTCATTGGGCGTGCGAAGAGCGCCTGGATCTGATCCTGCGCGCGCCGAACTGTAGCCGTCGAGGCGACGATCTTGGGACAGACTCGATGACCGCCGAGCTCACGGAGGCAGAGCGCTTCGATCGCAGCCTCGTAAAGCCCCGCCATGGTGCCGAGAGGACCCGAGATTAGGTGCAGCTCGTCCTGGATCACCAAGTCAGGAGGCGGGAGCGGCTTTGCCAGCCGGATTCCCTTGCCGGGCTCAGCCGGACCGTAGAAACCGGCCTTGTCGTGGTGCTCTGCACCACCAAGGAGCTTCCCCGCGGGCCCGACCCAGGGCAGCGCGGCAAACTTATCGACCGTCGCGATCAGGAACGAAGGCAGCCGCCGGTAGAGCGGCTCGTCTACGGCAACGATCGGCAGGGGCCGGTCGCGCGTGAAGTCGCACTCGAAGTTGGCGCAGACAATGCGCAGCTCCTTGGGGTTGTCGTCGTCGGGGAGTAGGGTGAAGGAGTCCGCCTCGAACCGCTGGCCGCACCAGGGGCAGTTCTCGAGTGGTATCGGTGAGGGCTTGTTCCTGGGATCCGCTTTGAACTGTCGAACCTTGGACCTGGCCGAGTCCGAGCGGCCGTCGCCCTTGCGTCCCAGGATGTTGGGTGTGGCCGCCTTGCCGACCCAGAGACCTATCTCGAACGGCCAGGTGCCGTACCGCTCCGGATCTGTCTCTCGCTCCAGCTCGAGGGCACAGATGAGTCCCGCTGCTCGGCCGAGCTGATCGAGGGTCAATAGACGCAGGGTGTAGCGCATGATGACGCTGACCCCGCCTCCGGCGCGACCCTCGTCGCCCCCATGGCGTAGGCGCCGCAGGATCATCGAGAAGGCCGCGAGGCCCAGATAGGCCTCAGTCTTGCCTCCGCCGGTGGGAAAGAAGAGGAGATCGACCGTTCTGCGATACGGGTCTTCGGGATCCGCCAGACCGGGCAGATTGAGCAGAATGAATGCGAGCTGGAAGGGACGCCACTCCGGCGGCCGGCCTTTGAGTAGGTCTGCGAGCCGCTGACGAAGGGCACGTCCCACGGCGCGGTTGGCAACCCGGAAGGCATCGAGCACGTCAGCGTCTTCGGCAAGGATCCTGACACCGCGCTCGATCCTATCGGCTGCGATGCCAGCGAGGCGCAGCAGCTCCTCGGCAGTCTCCCTGCGCTTGGCCGGGAGCGTCGCCGCCTCCCCCCGACGCGCAACGATCCAGTTCCGGTATTGAGCGACGAGAGGCTCAAGCGCCGCCATGGTCGCGTCGCCATCCTCGAGCGCACCTAGCTTGTCCATGGAGAGCTGCACATCGTCGATCTTGGCGACCTCGGTCTTCTCCACCTCGGCGCTGGGGATCCATGTGGTGCGCAGCAGGCGGCACGCGCCGTGCTCGAGCTCCCACTCGGCCGAAACCCCGTGACCCGTGGCGTAGGCAGGCGTATCCGCATAGTGAAGGTCGGTGACCTGCTCGTCCCAATCCTCGGCGAATGCTCCGCGAGGGTCAGGACGAGGGACAAAGGGCTCCGCGCAGCGCACCTCGAGTTCGGCCTGAAAAGCGATCGCAGCGTCAGGTCTTCCTTCGTTGGGGATCCGGTCGTTGACCAGGAATACGGAGACAGAGCGCGTGCCGGCCGGGATGTGTTCGTGAAGCTCTTCTGAAGAGATTCCTCGCTCCACGAGGTGAAGCCGGAGCCCGCCGGAGTTCGGGACGTTGAGGGCGGTCGGCTCGTCACGTCCGTCGAGTGAGATAGTGACCGTCTCCTCTCGCGGGGTGCGCTTCCAAACGGCGCGAGGACCACTGCGCTCCTTGCCGGGGACTTCGTGGTATGTGTAGTCCCCCCAGCGGACACAGACGTCCAGGGAATTCGCGTTCGTCGAGACTAGGAAGCTCAAACCCATCGATGAGGGGAAGTAGCCCTTCTTGGCTGCGCGTCGCTCCTCGACGTTCTCTTCCCCGAGGCCTGCGGTCTCGGGCACCTCGGCGAAGTCGTCATCCTCGTCGGGGTCGGAGCTCTCCTCGGGCCGCGTGCCGGAAGGAATCAGGAAGCCGGTCAGGTACCAGTTGGACGGTCGCTCCCAGCCCCTCAGGCGCTCTCCGGCCAGTGGGTGCCCGGCCCGGGGGCCGACAAGGTCCAGCCTCAGTGCTTCGGCGAGCCGCGCGCGTACTTCGGAGGATCCACCTGGGGACGCTTCTGGGGCCATTCTCGCATCCATCTCCGACTGACGGGAATCTGCGCTAGTTCGAGCTGACAGGCCCTAACCACCCACCCTCAACAAGCACGCCGTGCGCTAGCAGAATCTGTCCCCGAGAGAACTTCCGCTTCCGGGCATGCCACGCGTACGTGCTACTCAGAATCTCATCTTCAGAGGATGCTGCTTCACGCGTTACCACCCAGTGTACAGTCGCAAGTAGCTCAAGTCCGAACGGTGACTCGAACCCTTCTACGAGTCCACTGACTCTCTCGAAACGAGCGCGAGTGTCAGGACGCTCTTTCAGCACTACTCTGGCATCCTCGACAGCGCCCGGAATCAGATCGAGGACCTTGTCGGGACGGTCACCACCGGCTCCGTACCCCGAGACGTAATAGCCCTCGATCTGGGAAAGCACGTGTCGGAGGTTCTCGGCATAGGGGCCGTAGGGCCCCTTGGCGATGCGCAGACGCAAGGGTTCCCCGGCCTCCTGCATGAAGTAGAGCAGCTTGTGAACCTCAAGGAGTGAAACGAATGGATCGAGCAGCCCGGCGAGATAGCGATCCATCAAGCCCACCAAAGCGGCACGAGCGGGCGTCATTCGCGGGAGCGCCTTCACGCGCGCACCTGCGCCCTCCACCGGCGTTCCGTGCGGCTCGAACACGAGCACCCTGATGTCGCTCAGCTGCGCCAAGGCCTGCTCGATCCGCTGGCGTACTTCGGTCCAATCGAGCCCCCCCAGCCCGGCGCCCAAGGGAGGGATGGCGATCGACTCAATGCCGCGAGCCTGGACTACCCGGACGAGGTCTTCGAGGCCCGACTCGATGTCCTCGATGCGTGATCTGCCACGCCAGTGGCGCTTGGTCGGGAAGTTGATGATATAGCGCGGATTCGTCAGGCGCCCGGTCTCGAAGACAAACATGCGTCCCGGCCGGACCTCGCTGCGCCGACACGCCCCGGCGTAGGCCCGGAAGTTCTCTGGCCAAGCCCTCTTGAACTGCAACGCGATCCCACGTCCCATGAAGCCGACACAATTGACGGTGTTGACCAGCGCCTCGGCATCTGCCGCGAGGATGTCGCCGCTCTTGAATTCGATCATCATCTCCCTCCGATGACATATCATCGATAGTACCACTCCGGCCGGACCTCTACCCTAGGCGAATACTCGGTTCCCAAAAGAGCACCAGACACGCGTGCGCGCACTGTCTCGGAGATGGTTCCGATCGCTTCGATGAGGCCGAAAGGGAAATACCCATGTACGAGGAACTCCGCCTGCTTGCGCCCTCTTGTGTCCGAATCGCGGAAGTCGATCGAAGCGATTGCATTCCAGTCGAGACTGCCTAGATCCTCCAGGCGAGCACGGAACTCAGCATAGAACGCCCCGGCATTGGAAAGTGAGAAAGCCCAGCGTCTTCCGTGCTCCTCGGCCCAGTCGACGACCTCGTGGAGATCCGCTGATAGGTGGACGATTGGGTCCTGCCCGCCCCGGTACGTCAGCTCAGGATTGTTGGCGCAGTGAATCACATAGAGCATGACAGATCGCGGACAGAAGTAGAACGGAACGTAGTCACCGACCATCGTGTCCGGATGACAGGAGACGGAGAGCCGTTCAACGCGGCGCTTCTTGATCCGCGACATTCCGATCGCGCGCGGAGGGCCACCCCGAGCAAGCATCGCTCGGTCGCTGACCAGCCCCTCCGCCGCAACGATCGCCGAGATGTTGTCGACGTGGGTGAGGTGGTAGATCTTCGGCCGATCAGGGACACGAGTCATGAAGACGGTCTCCCAGGCCAGTGCTAGGACGATCCGTGCATGCCAGGCAATCTACAGGAGGTGCATGCACCCCGGGTCACGCGATGCGAAGGCCGCGGCCCCGCTGGGCCGCGGATGACGGCACGACGCCAGCGACTGCGCAGGTCATCAAGCGCCAAATCTGACATCTCGGAGACTGTCCGGCAACCCCCACGAAGCCCAAGGATCGGGCCGCATGCTGTCCGGCCCCGGGCCGGCTCGGCCACCCAGCACGCATCTACCGCTCCGCATCCTGCATCAGACGGTCGGGACTCCAGATATGGCCGGCGAGTTGCTGGCATAAAGCCTGCCGGGCATCCAGATCCGCCTTGCGGAACTCGGCGTGCGCGCGGAAGGGGAGCCGGCTGCTCTCGACGAATCGGCGGAAGCCGGGGTCGCGCTCGTAGGCGCGCTCGTGGAGGCTGCGCGCGAGCAGGTTCTGGCTGAGGTAGTGCTCGCACTTCTTCTCGTAGGGCAAGTCGCCATAGCTGGCATTGAAGCTCTTGGGCAACAGCAGAAGCCCGCCGATGCGATTCCGGTAGTCGGCGCACTCGCTGGCGTGGCCGAACTCGTCCGTGTGCCTCTCGGGATGATCGGCCCAGATATGCTCGATCTCGTACCCGCGCCGGCCGCGCTGGGAGTACTCCGCGTACCGCGAGGCCTGACCGGAGCGCGTTTCGATGTAATCGGTCATGCGGGCCAGCAGGCGATGGATCTGCCGGCCGTTGACGCCCGTCAGGCGAAAGCCGTCGTTGCTCGCAAAGGTCTCGGAATCCGCATCCAGACGCTCGCGTAGGAGCGAGACGATCTCACCGGCCGTGCGCCCGCGGATCTCACGGATCATCAGGAACGTGGCGTACTGCATCGTCGAGTAGGCGATCGCGCGCCAGTTCCAGATGCGACGATAGATCAGGATGTCGAGGAAGGTCGAGACGACACGGAGCTTGCGCAGCGCTTCCGCTTCGGAGTCCTCTACCCGCAGCGGTGCGAGCAGGACCGGATACTGTAGGGTGAAGTTGTGCTGGGCGTTGTAGAAGACGCAGGGAAGATCCGGGCTCAGCTTCTCGGCCGCTTCGCGCAGTAGCTGGTACCAGCGTCCGTAGAAAGCGAAGTCGCGCTCGATCAGGCGAGTGAAGTCGGAAGAGGATCGCAGCCCGAGCTGCTCCTGATGCTCGCGCACCCAGCGGTGGAACTGGGTGCCGATCCGATCGAAGTCCTGCGGGCGGGCCCCGCGCTTGCGCTCGCGGATGCTCCCGGCGTGCTGGCTGCGCAGCCAGGACTTGATCGCATCGGCGGCTTCGTCCTTGCCCAACTCCCCGAGCACCTGCATGCGCTCCTTCCAGGCGCGACTTGCGCGGACGCGCCCCTCGGCATCGGTGATGTTCGCCAGCAGGTAGCCCTTGAGCATATCGACCGGGGCCAGGG
>WJJG01000384.1 GCA_014729815.1 Candidatus Eiseniibacteriota bacterium | reverse complement strand
TTTGGGGATTGAGCTCGATGACCGTGTGCGCGCAGCGGACGGCGGAGAGACGCTCGGCGACGCCTTCCCCAATCACACCGAAGCCGCCCACGACAACGTGCAGCGGGATCTCCTCGGGTTCCGCATCTCGTTCGAACTCCGCGCGTCCTCGCCGCAGCCAGGGGGCTGGCGGCACATGGGGGCCGCGCCGGGCCAACCATTCGCCGAGTGGGATCAGCACCGGCGTCAGCAGGATCGAGAGCGAGACGATGCCCATCGTCACTGCCCCGGCCGGCGGCACCAACAGCCCGCCGTCCTGCGCGCTGCTGAGCAAGATCAGGCTGAACTCGCCGGCCTGCGAGAGCGCGAAGCCGACGCTCAGCGCGGTGGCGAACGCCGCGCCGGAAGCCCAGGAGACGCCGCTGATGACCACGATCTTGACCAGGAGCAGGGCCCCCAGACCGGCGAGGATCAGCGGGGCGTGCTCGACGAGCAGTCCGGGGTCGAGCTCCATGCCGAGCGTCGTGAAGAAGACGGCGATGAACAGATCGCGCAGCGGTCCGATCTGCCCCGAAAGCTGGTGGCGCACCAGCGTGCCGCTCAGAAGAAAGCCGGCCAGGAAGGCGCCGATCTCGAGGCTGAAGCCCAGCGCTTGCGAAGCATAGGCCGCGGCCAGGGCGACGGCGACGCCCACGATCAGGAGCACCTCGCGCGCGTGCGAGCGCACGGCCTCCTGAATCAGTCGGGGCAGCGCCCAGCGCCCGAGGACGACCAGTAGGAGCATAGCGCTCAGGCGCAAGGCGATGCGCCCGAATGCGGCCGCGTCGAGCACCTCGGCGGTCGTGCCGGTGGTCGCGGTCAGCTCCCCGCGCGCGGCCGCCCAGGCCAGCAGGGCCGGGATTGCCGCCAGCATGACCAGCACGAGCATGTCCTGGATCACCAGGATGGCCAGGGAGAGGCGGCCCTTCGATTGCTGCAGCTCCCGGCGTTGAGAGAGGATGCGCAGCACCACGGCCGTCGAGGAGAGCGAGAGCGCCGCAGCGATCTCCAACGATGCCGGCAGCGAGGGGCCGAAGGCGCGCACGATCGGCCATCCGATCAGGGTTGTCGCCAGGCAGGATCCCAGCCCCGCGATGACCAGACGGCCGAGGCCGTGACGCAAGGCTGCGAGATCGAGCTCCAGGCCGATGCCAAAGAGCAGTAGGATGATCGCCAGATGGGAGACTTCGTGGAGGCTCCCGGTGGACGGGATCAGGCCCAGCGCGTGCGGGCCGATCAAGGCTCCGGTCAGAAGATAGGCAGGGACCGTCGCGATCCGGACGCGCTGCAGCAGCAGGGTGACGCCCGCGGCGCATCCCAACGTGAGCAGCAGGATCTGGGCGATCGTGACTTCGTGACTACTCACCGAAAAGACCGACCAGGGAAACATCCGCGCCTCCCACAGCGACTCGCCAGGGCGGGACTCCACGCGCCGTGCCGCGAGGATACCGGCCGCTCCGGAGAAGACAAGCGAAGCTGCCGCCGGACGTGCGGTCCGACGGCAGCCGATGCCGAAGCGGTGTCGTCCTGAGGCTTGGGGGCGTCAGCATGCGCTGGGCCCGCAGGGTGCTACTGCAGCACGTGGATGTTCTTCTTCTCGCAGATCTCCTTGAGCTGCTTCGGCCAGATCGTCACCGTCACCTCACCGAGATGGGCCTTGCGCAGCAGGTACATGTAGGTGCGCGCCTGGCCGATGCCGCCGCCGATCGAGAGCGGGATCTCGTCGTTGAGGATCATCTTGTGATAGGGCAGCTCGAGGTCCTGCTCGAGCTCGGCCATCTTCATCTGGACCTTGAGCGTCTCCTTGGTGACCCGGATGCCCATCGAGGTCAGCTCGTGCCGCCGCTCGGTGACCGGGTTCCAGACCAGGATGTCGCCGTTGAGGCCGCGATACTGCTCGCCGTTCTTCTCGATCGTCGGCGTTACCCAGTCGTCGTAGTCCGCGGCGCGCATCTCGTGCGGGTAGCCGTCCTTGAGCGGATAGCCGACGCCGATGATGAAGATCGCCGGATGCTCCTTGATCATCGCCGTCTCACGCTGCTTGCGCGGCAGATCCGGGTAGCGATCGAGGATCTCCTCGGCATGGAAGAACTCCAGTTCCTTCGGCAGCGGGGGATACTTGTCGCTGCGCAGCTGTGGGTACATCTCCATGGCCAGCTCGCCCGCGCCACGGATCACCTTCCAGATCCTCTTCACCGTGTCGATCAGGTAGTCGAGATTGCGATCCTTCTCCTCGATGACCTTCTCCCAGTCCCACTGATCCACGTAGGAGCTGTGGTCGTGATCGAGGAAGTAGTCCTTGCGCACCGCACGCATGTCGGTGTTGATCCCTTCGCCCACGCCGCAGCCGTACTGCTTCAGCGCCCAACGCTTCCACTTCGTGGCCGCCTGCACGACCTGAGCGTTGATGCGCTTCTCGAGTCCCAGTCCGGCCGGGAATTCGACCGGCGTGCGCGAGCCGTCGCGATCCAGCATGTCGTTCATGCCGCTCTCGCGTTCGACGATCAGAGGGACCTGCACGAGCTGTAGGTTCAGCTCCTCGGCGAGCCCCTTCTCGATGTACTCCTTCACCGCATAGAGCGCCTTCATCGTCTCCATCGGAGTGAGCAGCGACTCGTAGTCGGTGGGGAGGATCTTCTCGACCTCCGGGTAGGTGCTGATGCCCGGTCCTGCCAGATCCGCCTGCTTGTCTGCCATAGCCTCGGTCCTCTCTCTGTCGGTTGCGATCCTTCCTCCAGCGGCCCACAGCGGGCCGCTCCCCCTGATCCGAAATCAAGCCAAAAAGGCTAGCATCGCGCCGCTTGGGCCCGCAACCCGATTCGCCCAGGGAGCGGTCCGGCGCGGGATCCGGACTCAGGGGAAGGGTGCAATCGGCCGATGAATGCAGGGGGACGTCCGCCTCGGGCACGGCCGAGGCTATCCCTATCCGGCATGGGGCCAGACCACGGAGCAATCATGCGTATGCCTCGCCGCACAGCCCACTTCGGCCGAGCTCGCCCCGCCGCCGCGCGGTCGGCCGCACCGGCGATGATGGCGGCTGTGGCGCTGCATCTGCTGTCATCGCTCTGGGGCGCCGCAGCGGAGGACTGGGTGCCCGATGCCTTGGCCTTGCCCCCCTGCGCCGGTCATGCCGAGCTGGAGCTGGGTTGCTGGCCTCACGACTGCGTCGGCTACGCCCCCGGGGCCGGTTGGGCCGACGAGGTGCAGGTGCGCTACCGCCTGCCCGAGCCGCCCCAGGGCGGCCCCTGGCTGTTGGAGTACGTCGCCTTCTTCATGGCGGGCGCGCAGCCGCACCGGCTGATCCTGCGCGAGGGAGCGGGCCCCGATGAGCCTCCGGGACCGATTCTGGACGAGAGCTGGGAGTTCGTCCCGGCCTACGACGCCTGGCCGCCGGGAGGCTGGACCTACGTCGAGCTCCGCCCGCAGATCCCGTTGCCCGACTACCTGCAAGGCGATGGATCGGACCATCTGACGCTCGGCCTGCAACTGCAGGAGGGGGATGCCGTCGCACTCGTCTCTCCCGGCGCGTTCGCCGAGGCCTGGGGCTGGCAGCAAGGACAATGGACCGATCGCGCCCCGCTGGGTCCCGCCGTGCGCATCGGTCTCAGCGATCTAGGACTGAGCAACGGCCAGCAGGCAACCTGGGGCCGGGTCAAGGGCCTCTTCAAGTAGCCGCCTTCGCGGATGCGCCCGCGCGCATCGCCCGCTAGACTGGCCGTGTGGAATCCACCAGCTTCGCGGTGCGAGAGCATCACTGCGCCAACGGCTTCCGAGCGCTGCTGCTCGAGGCGCATCAGGCCCCGGTCGTCTGCGTCTCGATCTGGTATCGCGCCGGCGCGCGTCACGATCCGCCCGGCCGCAGCGGCATGGCGCATCTGCTCGAGCATATGATGTTCAAGGGCACCCGGCGCCATCCGCGGGGCCGCTACGACCAGATCCTGCATCTGCAGGGCGCGTCGAACAACGCCTCGACCTGGTACGACCGGACCAACTACTACATCATGATCGGAAGCGACCGCTATCCGATCGCCCTGGAGCTCGAAGCCGATCGCATGCGCAACGCGCTCCTCTCCGCCGAGGAGCTGGCGCGCGAGTGCACGGTGGTTCTCAACGAGCTCGATCGCGGAGAGGACGATCCGGCCACCGCGCTCTTCGATCGGATCCATGCTCTGGCCTTCCTGCAGCATCCCTATCGGCGTCCGGTCGTCGGCTGGCGCGCCGAGGTCGCGCGCATCGAGGCCGCGGAGCTGCAGCGGTTCTACGATCGCTACTACCAGCCGTCCAACGCCTTCCTGGTCGTGGTGGGCGACTTCGTGGTGGAGCGGATGGTCGAGCGGATCGAAGCGGAGTTCGGCAGCCTGCCGGGTGTGCGCCTGCCTGCGGAGGAGACGATTGTCGAGCCTCCCCAGCGCGGCGAGCGGCGCTGCCTGCTGCGCAAGGCCGGACGCAACCGCTATCTGGCAATGGCCTACAAGGCGCCGCCGCGGCGCTCCCCGCAGAGCTACGCCCTCGACGTGCTGGCCCAGGTCCTCGGGCACGGGCGCACCAGCCGACTCTATCGGGCGCTGGTCGAGGGGGGGCTGGCCGTGGATGTGGCCGCCGACTATTCGGCGATGCCGGTCGATCCCTTCCTCTTCTACCTCGAAGCCGAGCTGACGCGTCACGCCGACGTCGCCGAAGTGGAAGGGTGCATCGAGCAGGAGCTCGCGCGCCTCCGTCGCGAGCCGATCAGCGAGCGGGAGCTGGCGCGGGCCCGCAAGCGTGCGCGCGTGGGCTTCGTGATGCGCCGCGACAGCGTCAGCGCGCGTGCCTTTCTGATCGGCGAATTCGAGGTCACGACCGGCTGGGACTACATCCGCGACTACCTCGAGCGGCTCGCGGCGGTCACGCCCGAGGATGTGCAGGCGGCGGCGCGGCGCATCCTGGTGCCCGACGAGCGCACCGTGGGGCGCTTCGAGCCCCGCGATGCCCCCGAGCGCGAGGCGGAAGGAGAGGCATGACCGGCGGCGCCGAGTTCGCTCCCCGCGTCCGTCACGCGACGCTGCGCAATGGGCTGCAGGTCTATCTGCTCGAGAATCACGCCAACACGACGGTCGATCTGGTCGGGCTCATCGAGGGCGGGCTCTTCGCGGAGACCCGTGACCAGGCGGGTACCGCGCACGCCATGGCGATGATGCTCGATCGCGGCACGCGGCGCCGCAGCCAAGCCGAGATCGCCGATCTGCTCGAGTCGTGTGGGGCAGCGCTGCGCTACGCGCTGACCACAGAGGCGCTGATCGTGCGGGGACGCTGCCTGGCCGAGGATCTGCCGCTGCTGATCGAGCTGCTGGGGGAAACGCTGCGCGAGCCGAGCTTTCCCGCCGATCAGCTCGCTCTGGTGCGCGAGGAGACGTTGGTCGGCTTGCGCGAGGCGGAGTTCGACGCCCACGATCGCGCGCTGCGTGCCGCCGCCGCGCGCAGCTATGGTGATGCGCATCCGTACGCGCGCCATCCCCTGGGCAGCCCCTCGATCGTTGCCGCCCTGCAGCCCTCCGACCTGCGCGCCTGCCATGCCGCGCGCATGGCCGCCCGGGCGACCTCCCTGGCGATCGTCGGGGACATCGAGCCGCGGCGCACGCAGACGCTGCTCGATGCGCACCTCGGGGCGCTGTCTCCCGGGTCGCCGCCGGCGCCGCCCGGCGCATCCCCGGCGCCTCCCGGCGCGGACACCGCACGCGTCGGGCCGCCCATGGTGCAGGCCGAACGGATCGAGATTCCGGAACGCGAACAGATCGAGCTGGTCTGCCTCGGACCCGGCATCGCGCGCGGCGAGCATGCCTTCGAGGCCGCCGCGGTGGGCAACTTCATCCTGGGTGGCAGCTTCGTCAGTCGCCTCAACCAACGCCTGCGCGACCGCGATGGGCTGACCTACGATGTGCGCAGCCTGATCGTCTCGGGGCGCCACCGGGGGCTCTGGTACGCGGCCACCGGCGTGGCGCCGGGCGATCTGCAGCGCGCGACGGATGCACTGCAGGAGGAGCTGGAGCGGTGGGCGCGCGAGGGGATCCAGGACGAGGAACTCGCGATCGCCCAGCAGCATCTGACCGGCGCCTTTCCGATCAAGCTCGAGACCAACCGTGTGATTGCGGCCGTATTGCTCGATGGGGTGCGCAGCGGACGTGGGCTGGACTACATCGATCGCTATCGCGACCGCATTGCGGCACTCGATCGCCAGGCGGTCGAGGCCGGCGCGCGGCGCCTGATCGGACACGGCGCACTGCACACCGTCAGCGCCGGCACGCACGCCGGCGCCTAGAAGGAGTCGCATGGTTTCACAGAGGATCAGCCCGGGGCCCCGCGCTCGGCACCTCGCCGCACTCGGAGACCAGGCGAAGCCATCTAGACCGGACCGCCGGGAAGGAAGATGTAGCGCGCCAGGAAGAGGGCCGCCAGGATGTAGATCAGCCGCGGCACCTCGCGCCCGCGTCCGGCCAACAGGCGGATCAGCGGATAGGAGATGAATCCCATCGCCAGGCCGTCGGCCACGCTGAAGGTCAGCGGAATCCCCAGGATCACCAGCAGCGCCGGCAGGGCATCGGCCCCATCGTCCCAGGGGATCTTGCGCACCCCGCCCATCATCAGCGCTCCCACGGCGATCAGGGCCGGGGCGGTGATCGGATGGAAGTAGCCCCCTTCCCACACATAGGCCTCGCCGATCATGCGCACCAGCGGACTGAGGAAGATCGCCGCCACGAAGAGCAGTCCGGTGGCCACACTGGCCAATCCGCTGCGCGCCCCGGCCGAGACGCCCGCGGCGCTCTCGATGTAGGAGGTGACCGTCGAGGTGCCCAACCCGGCGCCGACGACCGTGCCGGTGGCGTCGGCCATCAGGGCCCGCGTGGCGCGCGGGAGCTTGCCATCCTTCAGGAAGCCGCCCGCCTGCCCGACGCCTACGAACGTTCCCAAGGAATCGAAGACGTCCATGAAGAGAAAGACCACCACGACCATGATCCCGTTGCTGGTCAACAGCCCGCGCAGACTGAGCTGCAGGAAGGTCGGCTCGAGCGAAGGGGGAGGCGCGAAGAGTCCCTGGTAGCGGGTCACGCCGAGGATCAGCGCGAAGACGGCCGAGCCGAGGATCGACCAGAGGATCGCCCCGCGCACGCGCCGCGCCATCAGGGTCCCGACGAGCAGCAGGCCGAACATCGCCGTCCAGACCGCCGGATTGGCCGGGCTGCCGAGGTGTACCGGCGCCACCCCCTCCGGCTTGATCACCAGCCCCGCATCGGTGAGGCCCAGAAAGGCGATGAAGGCCCCGATGCCGACCGCGATGGCGTGCTTCAGCGCATCCGGGATCGCGTCGATCATCATCTGACGCACGCGCAGGAGGGTCAGCAGGAAGAAGACCAGACCCGAGATCAAGACTGCCCCGAGGCCCTGCTGCCAGGTGATGACCCCCGTACCGACCGCGCAGAAGCTGGCGAATACGACGTTCTCGCCCATGCCCGCCGCCAGGGCGATCGGGTAGTTGGCCACCAGCCCCATGAAGATCGTCGCCACGGCCGCCGCCAGGCAGGTGGCCACCATCACCGCATCGAAGTCGATCCCGGAAGGAGCCAGGATCACCGGATTGACGAAGATGACGTAGGCCATCGTGACAAAGGTGACCGTGCCGGCAAAGAGCTCGGTGCGCACGTTCGTGCCCAGCGCGCGCAGATGGAAGAGGCGTTCCATGAGGACCTCCCGTTCCTCGCATCGCCCGCGGGCGAATGACCGAACCGGGATGCGACGACCGACGGGGGCATGAAAGCGGCGATCGGGGCTCGGCGCAAGGGCCGAGCGCACGCGTCCGGGCGGGGAGGGGTGTGGGCCGGAGCGCGATCTGCCCGCGTCCGGGCGCCGGCGGCGCGGTGTGCGTTACTCGAGGAGCCGCAGCTGGTTGCCCTCGCGGTCCTCGACGACCACCTTGCGCGCCCGCGGCAGGATGCGCTCCATGGCCTCCAGATAGAGGCGCACTTCGGTGATCTCCTGGGCGAGTTGATACTCCTCGAGCAGGTCGAGATAGCGGGCGGTTGCTCCCTGCGCGCGGTTGACCGTCTCGGCGCGGTAGATCTCGGCCTCCTGGATCATCCGGTCGGCCATCGCGCGCGCCCGCGGGATCAGATCCTTGGCGTAGCCGTCGGCGTCGTTGATCATGCGCGCCTTCTCGAGCTTCGCCGTAGAGACATCGTTGAAGGCTTCGATCACATTGGCTGGTGGCACGACCTCCCCGATATTGACCGTCACGATCCGAATCCCGGCGTCCAGCTCATCGAGCGCCTGCTGGGCCAGGACGCGAATCTCCTGCTGGATGCGGGTCTTGCCGTGCGTGAGGATCTCATCGATGGTCATCGTGGCCACCAGCTGAGTAAGCTCCGCTTCGGTGGCGCGACGCACGAGAAAGTCGGCCTCCACGGGCCCGATGCGGAAGAGGTAGTCGACGGGATCGGAGACGGCGTACTTCATCGTCAGCGTGAGGTTGAAGATGTTCGTATCGCCGCTGACCCACTCGACTTCCTTCGGCGTGGGCGGAATCCCGCGCACCGCATCGACGAGCCGGTAGCCGATCGGCATCGTACGCACTTCGGTCGTCTTGACCGCGATGGTGCGTTCGATCGGCCAGGGGAGCGTGAAGCGCATCCCGGAGGGGAGCACGCGCACGACCTTGCCGAAACGAAGCACCACCCCCTGCTCGTCTTCGCGGATCACGCGGACGCCGCTGACGGCCCAATCGAGCAGCAGCAGCACGAGGAGCGCGTAGAGGATGTTGCGCAGGCTGGCCGCACCGGCCAGACGCCGGCTCCACGTCTGCAGGCGTGACCGCCATGCGCGCTGTCGCTCCGTCCCGTGCACTCCGTCAGCGCTCCTCTAGCGCGGTTGCTTGAGCAATCGCAGCAGCCGTGAATCCGACGGCAGCACGATGGTGGCGTCGGAGTCGATGAAGCTCTCGTAGGACTCGAGCGTCTTGAGGAACTCGTAGAAGTCCGGATCGCGTTCGTAGGCCTGCGCATAGATGCCCGCGATTTGGGCGTCCGCCTCACCGCGGATCTCCTGCGAGCGCCGGTCGGCTTCCGCCAGGAGGCGCGCCTGCTCGCGGTCGGCGTCGGCGCGAATCATCTCGGCCAGCTCCTCGCCTTCCGAGCGATACTGGCGCGCGATGCGCTCGCGCTCGGCTTCCATGCGCCGGAAGACCGCTTGGCGGTTCTCTTCGGGGAAGTTAAGTCGCTTCATCCGGATCGCACGCACGCGAATCCCGTAGCCGTCGCGCGCCTTCTCGTTGGCCCGCGCGGTGATCGCCTCCATGATCTGGCTCATCTTCACTGCCGTTTCGGTCGCCAGCAGATCGGAGAGCTCGTGAGAGCCGAGCGCCGAGCCGACCTCCGAGCGCATGATGTCCTCGAGCTGCGCTTCGGCGGTCTTCTGCTCGACGACCGTGATCAAGAACTTGAGCGGATCCTCGACCTCCCAGGCGGCGAAGGTGTCGGCCAGGACGTTCTTCTTGTCGAGCGTCAGATACTCGGCCTCTTGCGGATCGAGGATGCGCAGGCGCCGGTCGATGCGCACCAGGGTCTCGAAGGGCGGAGGCAGCTTCCAGGCCAGGCCGGGCTGCATCAGGATCCGTGTCGGCTTGCCGAAGAAAAGGACGATCGCGTACTCGGTCTCCTGGACCTCGAACGCGCAGGTCAGCAGGAGCAGCAGGGCCAGTGCCGCGATCACCAGACTGGTGAGGATCCGTTTCATCGTTCACTCTCCTGAAGGCGCTGCAGCTTCTCCCGCCAGGTCTCCTCCGAGAGGGTCGACTCGGTGCTGCTGACGTCCGCTGGAGTCTGGCGGCCCGTCGCGGATCCCGCCGGGCTCCCCGTCGCGCCGCCCGAGCCGCTGCCCATCTGGAGCGGTTCGGGCCAGCGCTCCGCTGCGCCCCTCTGCTGGACCCAGAGATCCAAGGGCAGATCCACCAGCGGGAGGATCAGGCGGGATTTCGGCAACAGCTCCCCGGCGGCGTCGAGATACATGCGCAGGCGGGTGATCTCGCGATGCGGGCGGGAGGCTTCGGCCAAGGCGGTGAATCCATACGTCTCGCCATGCGAGCGCGCCACGCTCCGCAGGCTGTCCCCCGCTGCGGTCTGGATGTTGGTGTAGGAGGCCCCGCGGGCGGCGGCCACCTTGCGCGCGCGATAGCTCTCGGCCTGGTGCGTGAAGCGGTGCTTGTCCTCCATCGCACTGGCCACATCGCGGAAGGCGAAGTGCACCTCGGGCGGCGCGTGGACGTCGACCAGGTCGATGCGCAGCACCGAGATTCCGACGCCCATGCCGTCGAGCTCGCTCTGGAGGCGATCGGCCACGGCGGCCTCCAGCTCGATGCGGTGGTTCACGAGCACGCTGTCGGTCAACTGCTCGCACATCACGCGGCGCAGCGCGTATTCCGCCGTGCCGGCGACCAGATCGTCGGGATTGCTGATGCCGTAGTGATAGGCGTAGGGATCGGCGACCTGATACTGGACGCTGTAGCGGATCGCCAAGAGGTTCTCGTCGCCCACGGCGACCTCGGCTTCCTTGGTGAGCTCGCGGTCGCTCGCACCGGCGACGGCGCGCTCGTAGGTGAAGGCGCCCTCCTCAGAAATGCGGTAGCCGCGGTCGATCATGCGCACGAGATCGGGCTTCTCGCGTTCGAGAAAGGCGAACGGGTAGGGGGCGTGCACCACCAGCCCGGCACGATCGATCGAGCGCACGACCTTGCCGAAGCTCACTACCCAGCCGACCTCCCCGGGCCCGATCGTACCCACGCCCGTGAGCAGGTAGAGGATCAAGACGATGATTGCGTAGGTGCGGAGCGCGGCGCGCCCGCCTAGGTCGATGCCGAAACGGCTCCCGAACCGTCCGAGGCTGCGGCGCCAGTTCGACAGCATGCCGATTTGTCGAGCGCTGCGCACGAGCAGCGCGAGCAGCACGACCGCCGCGGGCCACTCCAGCCATTCCGGGAATATGGCGCCCGCCTGACCGGCGACAGCGCTGGCGTCGATGCCGCTGGCGGCGTAGATGGCGTTGATCAGCCCCCCGGCGACAAGACTCATGACGGCGATCGACGCCAAGTAGACCAGCACTGTGCGGCGGCCGAGCAGCTTCCACAGAATGGTCACGGAGGCCACATTCGTCGCCGGGCCCGCGAGCAGGAAGACCAGCGCCGCGCCCGGGCTGAGTCCCTTGAGAATCAGCGCGGCCGCGATCGGGGTCGAGGAGATGTCGCAGACGTAGAGCGGGATGCCGATCACGAGCATCGCGAGCATCGAAGGCAAGCCCCGCAGCGCCGGGTTGGCCAGCGCGCCGTCTGGGATCACGGCGGTGATGAGTCCGGTCAAGAAGATGCCGATCAGCAGCCAGGGAGCGATGCCGGTGAGGACCTCACCATAACCATAGGCGACGATGCGGCGCAGGACGCCGCCCTCTTCCGGCCCGCGGATCGCGGCCGCCGGCTCGCATTCGCAGCTCGCCCCCTCTTCCGGCGCGCAGTCCTCGGCGGAGGGGCGGGCCTGCGACTCGACCGCGCGAGCTTCCGCGGCCAACTCCTCCGGCGGTCTCTCAGGCGGCGGTTTCCGGACGTCGCGCTCGGTGAGATTGACTGCCGCCCCGGCCGCCATCGCGGACGCGAAGGCGGCCAGCGGCCGGCTCACCGTCATGACCGGATCCATGAGCGCATACGTGACGCTGATCGAATCGACGCCGGTCTCGGGAGTCGAGACCAGGAAGGAGACCGTTGCGCCGCGGCTCGCTCCATTCTCCCGTAGCGCGACCGCGGTCGGCAGAACCGAACAGGAACAGAGCGGCAGCGGAACCCCGGCCAGCGAAGCCAGGAGGACCGAGCGGAAATCACGCTTGCCGAGCGCCTCGGAGAGCCAGCGGGTTGGGATCAACACCTTCAGGGCGCCCGCGACGAAGAAGCCGAAGAGCAGATAGGGGGCAATCCGGACGAATACACTGATCGTCTCGCGCAAGACGTCGATCAGAAAGTACACGTCCCGAGCCTCTCTTCTTCGTGCAACAGCGTTGCACTAACTAGGCGATCGGACCCCTCTCGCTCGCTTCCAACCGCCAGAGAATCCGCCGCACGCGCCGGAGGCGCTCGCGACGATCGCGCGCGAAGCGCTCGATGCCCCCTAGAATCCAATCGGACGTAAGGTGCGCTTCCTCAAGCACCTCGGCGACCGTTCCGCCGGTCCGCCAGCGTCCGTCCCAATCGGACGAAAGAGAGTACTCCTTTACGAGATCGCTGGCAACCCAATCTCGCATGAGCTGTAAGCTCCTGTTCGTAATGCACATAGCATCCCAGCGATCTCCCTCCGAGAGTACCTCCTGGCGGTATTCCGGTTCCTGGGATTCGAAGAGTTGTGGGCTGAGGGCGGCGACGATCTTGACATTCAGACCCCGCCGCTCGATCCCGGGCAGCGCCTCGATCACCCCTTGCGTCGTCGAGGTCCCTTGCACGATCACCGTGCCCATGCGGGGCCGGTCGGGGCGATAGCGCCGAAGCAGATAGGCGCCGCGCTGGGCGGCCAGATGGTTCGGGATGCGCAGGGCCCTCCGATCGGGCACCGCGATCGGGGGACGGGTGAGGTGAAGCGCGACGAGCGGGGCGGGATGTCGCATGGCCGCCGCGCAGAGTACCGGCACTTCGTTGTGCTCCCAGGGATGCAGCTCGACCAGGCTGCCGCGCGGGAAGAGCTGCGTGACACCGGGGGCGAAGATCCCAAAATGGGTGCGCGAGTCGTCCGCCGTCTCCGGACCTGAATGTCCCGCCACCCAGAGCAGCTTGCCCACGCGAAGCTGCGAATCCTGCGCCACCTGACTGAAGAGCCGCATGAGGCCGTACTTGAGATAGACGAAGGCCCCGTAGGTCGAGCAGGCCCCGTAGAAGCCGTCGAAGGCGGTCCAGGGATCCGCGGCGAAGTTGGTGGCGGCCACCCCGACCATCAGCCCCGCATTGGCGAACTCGGTGATCTCCTGCGGAAGCAGTGCGCCGCCGGGATTGTTGCGGCGATCGTACCACCCCCACGACCCGGCGAATCCGGCGATGCTCGTCGAGTGGGCCAGGTCGGCGCTGCAAGCCAGAAAGAGCGGGCGGCCGTAGCGCGCGCGGCAGGTGTCGTTGATCCATCCGCCCCAGCGGCCGAGGGCCTCCTTGTTGGCGACCGACTCCCCGGGGCGCGCCCAGATCTCGTCCGGATAGGTGCGCGGATCGAAGAGCGACAGATCGCTGCAGGGGGAGGCGGCGGTGGAGGCGCCCCCGTCCGGGCACGGGGAGACGCCGCTCACAGCGCCCTCGCCCGGGGCATCTTGGCTCCCGGCATCGTGATCGCGAGACGCTGGGGCAGATGCACCGCCGGAGGGTGACGCGATGCAGGCGCCGGCGATCTCGCGCGGCACCGCCTCGGCCAGCTCGCACAGCCGGCGGGCCAGGTAGTCCGTCGTGCTGCTGTGCTCGCGTAGCACGCCCACCGCGCGCGAGAAGTTCGTGCGCGTCTGTTCGCGTCGCTCCGCTTCGCTCTCGGGCGCCGGCTGGCCGTACCCGGCGAAGGTCACGCCGTAGCGTTCCATGAAGGGGCGCTTCGTCTCCCAGAAGGCCGCGCAGTTCATCGGCGAATGGGGCGTGCCATGCGACGCGTGGTCGTACTTGCCGTAGCCGCGGCCCTTGCGCGTGCGCGCGTAGAGCAGACCCGGGCGCAGCTCGTCCGACTCGATCGCCGTCAGCTCGAGCAGCCCGCCCACCAGCGCCTCCCAATCGTCCCCGGGCTCGGCCGCACAGACCCGCCAGCCCGCCGGTGCGAACCAGTCGCGGGGCGTCCCCGGCACGACAGAGCTGACCGGGTGCGGGTCGATCCCGAAATCGTTCCAGTCGAGCAGGAGTTGCAGGTTGCCGAGTCCCAAGCCCCAAGCGCTCTGCCGCGTCTCGTGCGCGGCCCCGGGGGTCAGTCCGCCTTCCCCTTCCAGAGCGAAGACGCGCACCCCCGGCGCGCCGGCCCGCCGCAGCGCCAGCGCCTGCCCGGCCGCCACGGGCAAGCCGTGTCCGGAGGGGCCCGTATTGAACTTCAGGAAGTGCGTCTTGCCCGACATCTCGGCGTGTCCCGGCAGTCCCCCGCGCCGCCGGAAGCCGAGCAGATTCTCCCAGAAGAGCGTGCGCGACGGATGAAGGGCATAGGCGCGGTTCCGCGTTCGCGCGTGTGTGATGCGCATCGCCTCGGCCAACACCGCCAGAGTGGCGTAGACCAGCGGTACGGCATGTCCCGCGGCCAGCAGGAAGCGGTCGGCGAAGCGTGCCCCGGGGGCACGGATGTCCCAGCGCATGGCCCCCGAGAGCAGGGTGGCGACGAGCAGATGCACCTTGCTGCGCGAGCCGCCCGGGTGCCCGCTCTGCCGCAGGTTGAGCATGAAGTCGATCAGCTGATCGGCGATCTCCTGCACGATGCGCCAGTGCCGGAAGTCGGCGCGCAGCTCCGCCAAGTGCGATTGGCGGTCGGTGTGCGCACGGTTCGTTTTCCGTTCGGGCGTGGGCATGCGGGCCTCATCTTGGGACGCGCACCGCAGGCGCGTCGGGAGCGGACGCGTCGGGAGCGGACGCGCCGCGAG
>WJJG01000383.1 GCA_014729815.1 Candidatus Eiseniibacteriota bacterium | reverse complement strand
GCCGAGGAGACCGGCCAGGGCGCCGCGCGGGTCCTGGCCGACCGGCGGTTTCGAGAGTTGCGGATCGACCGTGTCTTCGCGCTGCACAACCTGCCCGGCTTTCCGCGCGGATCCCTGATCTGGCGCGAGGGCACCTTCGCCGCCGCTTCGCGCGGCCTGTGGATCGACCTCCACGGCGCCACGGCGCATGCCGCCGAGCCCGAGCGCGGGCGCAGTCCGGCGCCAGCGGTCGCCGAGCTGATCCAGCTGCTCACGGCGATCCCGCAGCAGCATGTTCCGATGCACGCCGCCGCCAAGGTCACGGTGATCCACGTCCGCCTCGGCGAGATCGCCTTCGGCACGACCCCCGGGGAGGCGCGGGTGCTGGCCACACTCCGAGCGTATCGCGACGAGCAGATGACGACCCTCGCCGCGGCCGCCGAGCGGGGAGCGCGCGCGGTCGCGGCGACGCACGGACTGGATGTCGAGCCGCGCTGGACCGAGGAGTTCCCCGCCACCGTGAACGATCCCGAGAGCGGCGCGATCGTCCTCTCCGCCGCCCGGGCTCAGGCGCTGGACGTCGTCACGGTGCCCCAGCCCTTCGCCTGGTCCGAGGACGTCGGCCATCTGACCGGACGCTACTCCGGCGCCCTCTTCGGACTCGGCTCGGGGGAGTCGCACCCGGCGCTGCATCACCCGGACTACGACTTCCCCGACGCGCTGCTGCCGGTCGGTGTGGCGATCTTCGAGGCGATCCTACGGAAGATCCACGGCTAGCCGTCAGCGTACGGTGCGGGGCGGCAGTCCCTGGCAGGAGGAGGCCACGCGTAGACGATGCTGCACACATCGACGATCGAGATCAGTCGCAGCGCCTTGCAGCGCAACCTGCGCTTCCTGCGGAATCGCTTGGGCCGTGGCACACGCTTCTGCTCGGTGGTCAAGGCCAACGCTTACGGCCACGGCATCGAGGTGTTCGTTCCGCTGGCCGAGGAGTGCGGGATCGATCGTTTCGCGGTCTTCAGCGCCGCGGAGGCCGAACGGGTTGCGGCCTCTTGCACGCGCCCCAGCGAGCTGATGATCATGGGGGCCATTACCGACGACGAGCTGGAGTGGGCCGTGACCCGCGATATCTCCTTCTTCGTCTTCGACCCAGCGCGCCTGGACGCGGCGATTGCGGCCGCCCGGCGGACGCGCAAGCCGGCCCGCATCCATCTCGAACTGGAGACCGGCATGAATCGCACCGGACTCGAGCCGCAGGAGCTCGAACCGCTCGCCGAACGAATCCGCGCGCATCCCGGCGAGATCGTCGTCGAGGGGGTCTGCACGCACTTCGCCGGGGCCGAATCGATCGCCAATCGCATGCGTGTGCTCTCGCAGTTCGAACGATTCCAGACTGGCCTGGATCAGCTCCGGCAGGCGGGCATTTCCCCGGGACTGCGCCATACCGCCTGCTCTGCGGCGACGCTGACCTTTCCCGAGAGTGTGCTCGACATGGCGCGCATCGGAATCGCGCAATACGGCTTCTGGCCGAGCCCCGAAACCCGCATCCAGTACGCGCTACAGCGCGATCCCGAGATGCAGCACCGCTTCATCGATCCCCTCTCGCAGGTGCTGACTTGGCGCAGTCGCGTCATGTCGCTCAAGCGTTTGCGCCCCGGGAGCTTCGTCGGCTATGGCGTCACGCGCCTAGTGACGCGCGAGCATCGCGCGGCGGTCGTGCCGGTCGGCTACGCGCACGGCTTCCCGCGTTCCCTCAGCAACCTGGGCTACGTGCTCATCGGAGGGCGCCGCGCGCCGGTGATGGGCCTGGTCAACATGACGATGATCATCGTCGACGTGACCGATTGTCACGATGTGCGCCGCGGCGACGAGGTGGTCCTGATCGGGAAGCAGAATCGGCACACGATCACCGTGCAGTCGTTCAGCGAACTGACCCGCAACGTCAACTACGAAGTCCTGGCGCGTCTGCCGGCGGACATTCCGCGCCAGGTCGTCCCGTAGGTGGCTTCGCACGTGTCCGCGGACCGTGACGGGCCGAGCCTGCCCGGCAGTCACGCGAGGGGCAATCTAGCCTCTCGGCTGCTCCGCGGATGCGGCGGCATCCTCCTCGATGACCGGATCCACGGGAATGCGCCCCTCCGGTTCCAGGGCCTCGACGAAGTCTGCCACGCGCGGCTCGGTGGTCTTCTCGATATAGGGATTGCTCATCAGCCGCACGGTGGCGGCGTAGTTGGGTCGGAAGCGGATCGAAGCACCGACGGTGATGCCGCCCGGGCTGTCGCCGATGTTGACGACCGTGATGTCGCTGCTGGCGCCGGCGATCTGATGGTTCGGGTTCTCCGGTACGAGCCCGCCCACATCGGTATCCAGCTGCCCGACGCCGACCAGGGCGCGATAGCCCCGTTGCCCCGGCGTGTGCTCGCCGTCGGAATTCTGCGAGCCGAACGGTGCCACGTTCCCGGTCTCGGCCATTGGCACCAGGCTCTTGCGCTTGATCTCGATCACCTCGGCCTCGAGCGTCACGGCATCATCGCGGAGCCCCTGCAGCGTTCCGCCATTGACCAAATCGGTGCCCAGGAAGACGGCTTCGCCGATGCGGAAGTGGTTCACCGTCTTGGGCAGCTGATGGTCGAGCAGCAGCGGCAGCACGGCGCTCGTGCCGGCCGAGATGAGCTGCAGTTTGTGGCCGAACTTCAACTCGAGCAGCTCGCGGTAGAGAATCAGCTGCATGAACTGATCGATGCTCGGCACGATCCCCGCCAGGCAACCCAGATTGGCCCCGATCCCCAGCACGGCGATGTTGGAGAGCTCGAAGACCCGCTGATAGAACTCGGCCAGCGTGCCCGGAAGGATCCCTTCGCGCAGGTCGCCCAGCTCGATCATCACGATCACGCGGTGGATGCGGTCATGCTTGGCCGCCTCGTCGTTGAGCAGGCGAATCGTCTCCATCTCGCTGTTGAGACTGACATCGCACCAGCGCGCCACCGGCTCGATCGCCGAGCGACTCGGCATCCGCAAGTACCAGCTCTCCATCTCCGGATCGATGCTGCGCATCGTCTCCAGATTGTCGAGCCGCGTCTCCCCGACCGAACGGACGCCCAGCGCATGCAAGGCGCGTAGGGTCTCCTCGTGCCCGCAGAGCATCTTGGTGACCAGCGTCCAGTGCGCTCCATGGCGGGACATCCAGCCGTCGATAGTCTGCAGGTTGTGGCGCAGCGCGGAGAGATTGATGATCACACGATTCATGGCTACTTCTCCGGCTGATAGCGCATCTCGGCGTACTTGCTGCGAAATCCCAGACGTTCGTAGAGCCGCTTGGCCGGATTGTCGTATTCGACATGCAGCTTCACCGCACCCGGGCACCGGGCGAGGCCTTCCTGGATCAGCCAGCCGCCGATGCCCTGATTGCGGTACTGGGGATCGACCCCCACGAAGACCAGAATGTCTTCGGGTACATAGCCCTGCATGCCGGTATGCAGGAAAACGATCGCCCCGACGATCTGCTCGCGACTCGTGGCCAGCAGGATCAAGCCGCCCTTGCCTTCGGCCTTCGAAAAGGCGTACTGCAGCGCGCGGTGGATATCGGGAATGCGATCCTCATACGGCTTCATCTTCTCGTGCAGGAAACCCGCCAGATCGTCCTCGGAGAGCCAGTCCGGCAGGTCCGACGCCTGGTGGATTTCGAGTAGCCGCAGATCGGCGCGCGGCGGACTCGCCGCATCTTGTGTACTGGTCTGCATCGAACCCTCCTCGATACGCGAAACGCGAGTGCCGTTCGGAATCGTGCAATGTTGCATCTCCGACGTGCGTCGGCAATGCGGACTGGTGCTTTGTCAGCGGTGCAACTCGCCCCGGTCGACGGCGAAACCAGCGGACTCGTGGCACCGCCATGCAGGGCGCCCTGACAACAAGCAGATTGCTGCAAGGGGGCAAGACCGTGGGCCAGATGGGGATTCCCAACTCATACGGAACACAGACTGCCACAGATGGCGGCACCTGTCAAGACACCCCCGGCGTGTGCGCTGCTCGGTCCTGACGCGGAAGCGCAGGTACCAGTTCGATCAGCGCGCCGGCCACCCATGTCGGTGGCGGCTGGGCGTAGGCCTGCGTCATGTCCGCCCAGACGAGTGCATGCATGCGCGACGCGCACGGACCGATCAGATGTCGCACGAGCTGACCGACATCACGCGCATCACTCCTCGCAGCGACGCAGTGCTGCTCGTAGTCTCCATGGTGACCCTGCTCCAGAAGTGCCAGGCCCTCCGCGATGCGCGCGCGCGCCAGATCGAGCCCCCCCTGATCTGGATGACGCGCGCGAGCGGGATCGTCGCCATAGCCGATCCCGTGATGGAATGGATCGGCCGTGGCGATGACGACCGTATCGCCGGCTTCCATCATCTCGTCCAGTTCGCCGACGCCGGGGAGGCGTTCGGGATGGCCTCCGGCCAGATACGGATAGCGAACGATCAAGTCCGGCACCGGATCCGTGCGCCCGGTGACCGCGGTGCGCCACAGGGAGCGGAACGCAATCAGTGAAAACTCCCTGCGCCAGTCGCGACGCGCTGCGGTGCGCACCATGGTGGTCGCGCCCGGGCCCTGGATGCCCCATGCGGGCTCGGCCGCGGGATCGCCCCCGCGCGCCACGCGCGCACGCGCGATCTCGAGCTCCCGCGTGCGCGCATGCAGCACACCGAGCGCCAGCACGCGGCGCCGGCCG
>WJJG01000382.1 GCA_014729815.1 Candidatus Eiseniibacteriota bacterium | reverse complement strand
CCGGCCGCCACCCCGCTCGCCTCCCAGCTCGCGACATGCTGGCCCGCGGGCAGGTGCCGATCCACGAGCGTCGCCACGCTGCGCCCCTGCGCGTCCCGTACGGCGAGCCGCGCGTGACCCGCTCGCGGCAGAGCGTACGCGATGCGCACCGGCCGGCCGGGCAGCGCAGGCGAGGGTGCGGACAGTACGAGCTGCGTCGCCGGCCTGGAGTCATCGGGCACATCGGTCGGGTCCCAGAGAATCTCGCCGACATACAGGCTGCTCAGGTAGCCGCCGTCGTAGCCGCCAAAGACGAAGATGTAGTCGCGCCCATCGATCGTCGCCAGCTCCACATGGGGCGCCCCCACGGGAGCCGGAAGCGGTGTGGCGGTCTGCCACCCCTGCGTCTCGCTCCAGCAGTAGACCTCCGCGCGGGCCGGCCAGGGCTCGTAGCCCGCCCCTCCGCCCGCGATGACCAGCCGATCACCGAGGAAGTCTCCATCGGCGAAGGCCAGTGGCGCGGGCAGGGGATCGATCGCCGCCCACGCATCGGCGACCGGATCGTAGCGGATCGCATCCTGCAAGACGCTCAGGCTCGCGTCGTGGGCGATCCCTCCGATCACATAGCAGTACTCCCCATCCGAAGCCGAGGCGGCGTACATCCGCTCCGGCTCTGGCGGGAGGGCGATCTGGCTCCATGCGTCTGTGCCGATGTCGTACTCCCACGCACTCAGAATCGGCTCGTAGCTGTAGCGCTCCTCCACGTAGCCGAAGTAGATGCGCTGCCCCACGGCGCCCGCGCCATACTTGCAGCACTCGCGCGCACCGCTCGGGAAGGGGCTGCTGCGCGTCTCCCACACATCGGTGGTCGGGTGATAGCGGCGCAGGTCATCGCTTCCCGGCGTGTGTCCGCCCAGGACGTAGAGCTGCCCTTCCTGGACCACGCCCCGTACCAGGGAGCCCGGCACCGGCAGCGGCGATGGGTCGGTCGACCACAGATCGGCGCCGATGTCGTAGCGGTAGTGCACCGGCGCGGGAGCGGGATGGCCGCCGAAGAGGTAGAGCTCCTCGTCGATCAGCCCGCTGGCGCCGCGCGCGACACCGGCGGGCATGGCGGCTGCTTCCCGCCAGACGATCACGACATCCTCGCGTGGGCCGCACCGGCCCGAATTGCCGCCATTCGCGAAAGTCCTGTGCGGTGGTCGCGGGCGCTCGGCGCCCTCCGGGTCTGCCCAGGCCATCAAGCTGTAGAACTGCCCGTAGTAGCCATCGCGGGTGGGATCCGTTCCCGAGCTGTCGTAGGTCGCCGGGTTACGCAGCTCTCCCCCGACGCCATCGCAGTTGTCATCGAAGAGCGGATACTCCCCATGGGCGTTCGAGTGCGGCGTCTCCCATTCGTAGGCCTCGTCCCAGGCGATCTGGCCGTCGTGGTTCGTGTCGGTGTAGCGGGGCACGTAGTCGTCCGGGCGTCCGCCTCGCAGGGCGAGGCGCCATTTGCCCGCCCAGCCGTAGGAGTTGCCCTGCGAGGCATTGACCGAAGTGGCCGTGATCACGCGCCGGGTCGCGGTGCAGAGCCCCTCGAGGTGCGGCACGATCGCCCCGCTGTAGCAGGGATTGTAGGCGCCCAGATAGGCGCGGCAGTCGATCGCGTCGATCCAGTCGCGCAGCTCGGTGAAGTAGACGAATCCGTTGTGCACCTCGAAGCCGCTGGGACTGCCATGATCGATCCACCAGACGTGTACCAGGTCCTCCGGCGTCGCCCGGTCGGCGATCGTGGCGAAGGCGGCCGCGACATTGGCATGGGTGCTGACGGCATCGACCAGCTCCGGGTGCGCGTTGGCGCTATCGCCGTAGGAGAGGTAGATGATGTTCTCGGGTGCGAATCCCCAGTCCATCAATGCCCAGACCTCTCCGGAGGTGTCGTTCCAATACCAGCGGTACATCTGTCCGGTCACATTCCCGCCCATGACGACGATGGCGTAGCGCTCCCCATAAGAAGACCAGTCGGTCCGCAGGGGATCCGGGGCGGTGCCTCGTGTCTCTGGGACATCCCCGGCGACGGCGCCTGCGCACCACAAGAGAGCCAGGGTGACCGCGAGGCAGGCGAGCGGAAACGGCCGAGTCGCGGTAGGACGATTCATATCCTCCTCCCTTCCGGAACGGCCCGCAGGACGAGGCCTCGCATCCCCGGGGGGCTCTCGCTCACGCATCTTCACGGGCTCGTCACTAGCGACGGGAAGCGAGTACCAGAGGGAAGTATACTGCTTGGGGAGTTGACGATCCAGGGTACGACCAGACCGTACCGCCACTCACGAGGGGACGCGGGACCCTGCTGATTGTGACGTAGGCGCACAGGCGGCGACTGCCAGCACTGTAGAAAGGGGGAAGGCACGGCATGCCTTCCCCCTTCACGCTTCGCAGAACTCGTCGCCGCCGCTGCGCATGATCGGCAGCCGCGGCATATGGTCGGTGCGACGAGGCCTTCAGCCGCGCGGCACGGAGAACGCGCGACCCGGCTCCTGACCGGGTCGCCGACTCGCAGTGCCGCCCGCCGGCGTCTCGCCTACCACCGGCCCCGGCCACCACCACCCGAGCGCGGCTCGCGCGGCTTGGCCACGTTGACCTTGATCGGACGACCCTGGACTTCCTGTCCGTCGAGGGCCTGGATCGCCTTCTGGGCCTCGTCCTCGGTCTCCATCTCCACGAAGCCGAAGCCGCGCGCGCGGCCGGTTTCGCGATCGGTGATCACCTTGGCAGAGACCACCTGTCCGTGAGCCGCAAAGAGCTCATGAAGGTCGTCTTCGGTCAACTCGAAGGGGAGATTGCCAACGTACAACTTGCTCGGCATGACTGAGCACCTTTCCTCTCGACAACCGTTCGCCGCATCGAACTTTCGTCATCGGACTGAACCTAGACCTGAGCTCTCCTCACCGGGTCGGAGGGGGAGACGGCTGGACCATCGATTCGTCTTCGTCCCAGGCGGGGCCGCGAGCGGCGCGGCGAGGGATGGAGCGGTCTCGGTTCAGCAGGATCTCGCACCGGCAGACCCGGTGTGCGGATCGGATTGGGCTGGCTAGAACTCCTTCGCAAGCCTCGAACTCAGGCATCTCGCGCCTCGCCCGGCCGCCACCTGCGGCCGCAACTTGGCGCGCGGAAGAGTATGCTACGTGCGAGCCTGCGCTGTCCAGCACTAGTTTGGCGCCTCCGCGGGAGGGGGGGGGTGCCGGGCAGGCGCCCAGCTCGGCGTCCAGTTCGGGATCTCGCTCGGCCTTCGGCGCGAGCCCCTAGTGGATTCCCGTAGAGCCCGTTGGCTCGAGCCGCTGACGGGCCGCCGCGGCCGGGCACCCCGCTCCAGCGCGCGACTCTGCCTCGGCGGCCGCGTGCCCCGCATCCGCGCGCGCCTCTGCCCCGGCGGCCGCGTGCCCCGCTCCAGCGCGCGACTGTG
>WJJG01000004.1 GCA_014729815.1 Candidatus Eiseniibacteriota bacterium | reverse complement strand
GCCCCCTGCGCGGCTTCGAGGTGTGGCGCAGCGCGCTCGAATCGAACGGTGAGGGCGCCGCGCCCATCAAGGTCCACGAGGGACTGCTGGCCGCCGCCGCTCGTTCGTTCGAGGATCGCGAGCTCGATCCGCTGCGCGCCTGTCGCTACGAGCTGCGCGCGCGCGGGCCGCTGGGCAAGGAGCGCCGGCTGGGTGAGGCGCGCTACGAAGGTCCCGGCGAGGGAGGCGCCATGCTGCGCCTGGTGGGTCCGAATCCCAGTTTGCAGGGCACGGCGGTGCTCTTCCGCACCCCGGTGGCGGGCCCCGGAGAGCTGGCGGTCTACGATGCCACCGGGCGTCGCGTGCGTACGCTCTTCGCGCAGCCGCAGGGCGGGCCGCACAGCGGTTCGGTGGCCTGGGACGGACGCGACGCGGCCGGGCGTCCGGTGGCCAGTGGTCTCTACTGGATCCGCCTGACGGCGCCGCAGCTGAAGCGCACCGCGCGCCTGGTGGTCGTGCGGTAGAATCCCCGCGTTCGCTGCCGCCCACGGGAGGGCAGGGGTCGCGGTGAGGATCCGGCAGGGGAGGTCGGCATGCAGCAAATCTCACGTCGCCTGTTTCTCCGCGGGGCTGGTGCCACGCTGGCCGCGCTTTCGCTGCCGGGAGGATGGCTGCGTCCGCCGGCGGCGGCCGGCAGCGGGCCCACCGACAGCGAAGTCGATCGCATCCTGGCCGCAGCGCTCGAGGATGGCGGCCACTATGCGGATCTCTTTCTCGAGACGCGGACGCGGACGAGTATCTCGATCGCCGACAGTGAGATCCGTTCGATGGAGTACGGCATCATCCAGGGCGGTGGGGTGCGTACCCTCTCGGGGGAGAAGACCGGCTACGCCTTCTCCGAGAGTCTGGATGCCGAGGATCTGACCCGCGCGGCCAAGACCGCCGCCTCGATCGCCCGGCGGGGAGCACCCACCCGCCCCGTGTCCGTCTCCGAGATCGCCGTGCCGGAGATCATCGGCGCCGAGGAGCCGATCGGAGATACGCCGATCGGCGCCAAAGTGGCCCTGCTCGAGCGCGTCGATCGCGCCGCGCGGGCGGCCGGAGGGGCGATCGGTCAGGTCAACATCGACTACACCGATGAAGCGCAGCGCTTCTCGATCGCCAACTCTGCGGGCATCGCGGCGCACGATGAGACGCCGGTGATCTATCTGCGCGTCACCGTGACCGCCACGCGCAACGGGGTGAACGCCGAGGGCAGCTACCGGCTCTCCGCGCGGCGCGGCATGGAGCTGCTGGCCGGAGAGGCGCCCGAACGCGCGGGCCGGGAGGCCGCGGAGCAGGCGATCCGCATGCTGGACGCCCGTCCGGCGCCGACCGGCGAGATGCCGGTGGTCGTGGCGGCTGGTGGGGGCGTGATGTTCCACGAGGCGGTCGGCCACGGACTGGAAGCCGATGCGGTCATCCGCAACGCATCCGTCTTCGCCGGGCGCGTCGGCGAGCGTGTGGCATCCGATCTGGTCACGCTCTACGACGATGGCACCGTCCCCGGGGCACGCGGCAGCTTCAACATCGACGATGAGGGCACGCTGCCGAGCAAGAGCCTCCTGATCGAGAAGGGGCGCCTGATCGGCTACATGCAGGATCGCCGCACCGCGCATCGCATGCGCGAGAGCTCCACGGGCAACGGACGGCGCATGTCGTATCGTCACCCGGTGGTCGTGCGCATGTCGAACACCTACGTGGCTCCGGGGTCCGCGGATCCCGAGGAGGTGATCCGTGATACGGACCGCGGCATCTACGCCGTCTCGTTCGGCGGCGGTGAGGTCGATCCGGGCAGCGGGCAGTTCACCTTCGGCCTCCGCGAGGCCTACCTGATCGAGAACGGACGCGTGACCGCGCCGATTCGCGGCGCCAATCTGGTCGGATCGGGCCCCGACGTGCTGTTGGGCATCGATCGCGTGGCATCGGACTACGACGTTTGGCCGGGCACGTGCGGCAAGGCCGATCAGTGGGTGCCGGTGACCAGCGGCTGTCCCACGCTGCGCATCGCCAAACTGACCGTCGGCGGGACAGCCTAGCGAGCGGGGGAGAGGGAGTGGCAGGATGAGCAAGCCCCACGAGGATGTTCTGAGCGTGGCCGACCGCGTGATCGAGATCGCGATCAAGGTCGGCGAGGGCGTGGCCCATGCCGAGGCCTATGTGGTCTCCGCTCGGCGGCTCTCGATGGACGTGCGCCACGGGGAGGTGGAGAACCTGGCGCAGTCCGATTCGCTGGGCCTCGGGCTACGCATCACGGTCGGCGACCGCACGGTCTTCGTGCACTCGACCGATCTGTCCGGGCTCGGCGTCCTCACCCTGACCCGCCAGGCGGTGGAGATGGCGCGGAGCATGCCGGCGCCCAAGGAGCCGACGGTCTTCGCCCCGGCGCGGATCATCGACGGCCTGCCGCATCCGGATCCGGAGCTGCCCTACGAGCGACTCGAACAGAAGCAGGCGCGTCTGATGGAGGTCGAACGCGCCATGACGGGCGTGGCCGGGGTCACGACGTCGGTGGGGGCCTCCTATTCGGAGGCCGATGGCGAGATCGGCATGGCCAACACCCGCGGGCTGCGGCTCTACACGCCGTTCGCCCGTCTGCACGTCGGCTGCGACTGCATCGCCGAGCGGGAGGGACAGTCCTCCACGGGGGGGAGCTACGTCTCGGTGGCCTCCCGCTCGCGACTGCCCGATGCCGAGCGGATCGGCCGGCGGGCCGGCGAGCGCGCCGTCTCTTTGCTCGGCGCCCGGCCGGTGCCCTCGATCAAGGCGCCCGTCATCTTCACCCCCCAGACCGGCTGGGCGCTGCTGCGGCGGCTGATTCCGGCCGTGCGGGCCGACTTCGTCGCCCAGGGGCGGTCCTTCCTCGGCGACGCGCTCGGCCAGCCGATCGCCGCGCCGCACGTGACGATCCGCGACAACGCGCGCCTTCCCGGTGGCGCGGCCAGCCGGCCCTTCGACGGCGAGGGGGTGCCGAGTCGCGATCTCGCGCTGGTCGAGGGAGGAGAGCTGCGCACGTTCCTGACCAGCATCGCCAGCGCCAAGCAGCTCGGCATCGAGAGCAACGGCAATACCGGTCGCGAGGGCTACAACGCCCAGCCGGAGATCGGCACCACCAATCTCTACCTCGAGCCGGGCAGCGATGCCCCGGAGGAGATCATCCGTCAGACGCGCCGCGGGTTTCTGGTGACGGTGGTCTCGGGGTGGTGGGTCGGGATGTCGCCCGCCAACGATACCTTCTCCTCGGCGGCCATGGGGCAATGGATCGAGGACGGGGAGATCGCCCACCCCGTGCGCGGCGTGACCATCGGCGGCAACCTGCGCCAGATGCTGCCGGCGATCGATCGCATCGGCAACGACCTCGAGTTCACGGCCGAGACGCGCACGCCGACCTACCGCGTCTCGGAGATGGCGATCTCGGGCACCTAGGGCGGATTCGCCTGATTCCCGAATGCGCCCGGTACCCGAGATGACCTCTTGCGGACTCCGCCGAGGCCCGCTAGCGCGCCACGCGCGCCCGGTCGCTCAGCGCCTGCGCGATCTCCTGCGATAGTTCGGAGGCCGCATAGGGCTTCGCCAGGAAGGGGATGCCCTGCTCGTGGATGGTGGCCAGGCGGCTGCGCTGATCGGTGTAGCCGCTGGTCAGCAGGATCGCGATCCGCGGATCGGCGGCGCGCACATCCGCTGCCAGATCCAGTCCGCTGCGACCGGGCAGGACGACATCGGAGAAGAGCATGTCGATCTGGCCGGCGTCCTGCCGGAAGATCTCGCGTGCTTCCTCGGCCGAGGAAGCAGGCATGACGCGGTAGCCCTGCTGCTCGAGAACGCGCTGCGCATACTGCAGAACCGCCGCCTCATCCTCGACCAGGAGGATCCGCTCTCCATGCCCGCGCGCGGGGGGGCGTTGGGAGGCCACCAGGCGTTGGTCCGCCGCCCCCTGCGCGAGGGCCGGCAGGTAGATGCGGAAGGTGGCCCCCTCCCCGGGCGCGCTCTCGACGTCGATCCAACCTCCATGCTGCTCGATGATTCCGTAGATCACGGCCAATCCGAGCCCGGTACCCTTGCCGGCCTCCTTGGTCGTGAAGAACGGTTCGGTCAGGCGGCGCAGCACCTCGGCGCTCATGCCGCATCCGGTGTCCCGCACGAGGAGGCGCACGAAGCGTCCCGCCGGCGTACTCTCCGCATTGCCCTGGGCAGCCTCTCCCAGATTCACGTTCTCCGTGCGGATCAGCAGCGTGCCACCATGCGGCATGGCGTCGCGCGCATTGGTCGCCAGGTTCATCAGAACCTGCTGGAGGTTGCCGGCATCTCCGCGCATCGACCAGAGATCCGGCGCCAGGTCGGTCTCGACCTGCACATCCTCTCCGATCAGCCGCCGGAGCATGCTCTCCATATCGGAGACGGCCTCGTTCAGATCGACTGCCTTCATCTGAAGCACCTGCCGGCGACTGAAGGCCAGAAGCTGGCGGGTGAGCCGCGCCGCCCGCTCTCCCGCCTTGCGAATCTCGGACACATCTCCGCGCAAACCGTGTTCCTCGCCCAGAGCCTCTTCGAGCAGCTCTGTGTACCCGGTGATCGTGGTCAGTAGATTGTTGAAGTCGTGGGCGATGCCGCCTGCCAAGGTGCCCAGCGCCTCCATCTTCTGTGACTGCTGCAGCTGGACCTGCAGCCGCTCGCGCTCCGCCTCGGCCCGCAAGCGATCGCTCACATCGCGCACGTACTCGACGATGCCGATCGTCTGGCCCTCGGCATCATGGATCGGATGGCAGTCGATCATCAGGTGTTGCTCGGATCCATCCGGTGCGGTGCGCTTCATCATGTGCCCATGCGTTTCACCGTCCTGCAGCACCTGCAGTGCGGGGCAGCTCGGGCAGGGTTGGTCCCGGTCCCATAGGGCCGAGAAACAGGCGGTGCGCGGAGCAATCGCGGGGACCCACTCCCGCATGGCGGCATTGCAGTCGACGACCCGCAGCTTGCGATCGAGGGCCACGATCCCATCCGGGATGGCATCCAGAATCGAGCGCAAGCGTGCCTGATGCTCGCGCAAGGAGCATTCGAGGGCCTTGCGCTGGCTGACGTCGCGAATGAAGGTGAAGAAGCCGCGCACCTCCTCGCCCTGCCGATCCGGCACGTAGGTCACATCCAGCCATGCGCCGTCCAAGGTCGGGAGATCGACCTGCATCTCGAACTGGACCCGCTCGCCGTTCAGCGCACGCTCCATCTCGGGAGCGATGCGGTCCGCGAGCTCTGCCGGAAGCAGGCCGGCCACGCGGCGTCCCACGATCGAGCCCGACTGCAGCCCAAGCGCCTCGGCATAGACACGATTGACGAAGCCGTAGTTCCCGTCGCGGTCGATGTAGGC
Organism: Candidatus Eiseniibacteriota bacterium; assembly: GCA_014729815.1. Classification (GTDB taxonomy): domain Bacteria; phylum Eisenbacteria; class RBG-16-71-46; order CAIMUX01; family WJJG01; genus WJJG01. The sequence goes on along the minus strand of WJJG01000004.1, from coordinate 5,098 downwards.
GATCATCGCCGGCACGTTGTCGGTGATCAAGCGCAGCGCACTCTCCCTCCGGCGCAGCCGCTCTTCGGCCCGCACGCGTTCGGTGACGTCGCTCAGGAAGTTGAGCGTCGCCGGCTGGCCGTCCCAGGTGATGCGCACGCCTCCATTCTCGATCCAGCGCGTGCGGCCGCTGCGGTCGATGATGCGGTGCATGTAGCGCTCGGGCGTCGGCTCGTCCTGCGTACGCTGCAGGTGATACCGGGCGACCCGCTGGCGATCGGACGGGTGCACGAACTCCAGGAACGGGATCGAGAGGAGCTCCTCGTGCGAGTAGCCGGAGACCTCGAGTGCCTTCGGATTGGCGAAGCGTAGGCGACCCTCCTGGGTCACCACGATCGCCTCGGAGGAGTTCTCGATCAGGAGACGATACTCCTCCTCCCGCTTGCGCAGTGCCTCCTCGGCGCGCGTGCGAGCGGTGACATCCTGAATCACACAGACCAGTCCGCAAGACTCCCGCGCGTCGTTCTGCAGGACCCGCAGCGAGATGCCCCCGATGAACTCGCTGCCGTCGCGGCGCAGCAGAGCGAGCCGGACTCCGCTCAGCGCTCCGCCCTGCAGCGTGCGCTCGATCGCCTCGCGGGCTCGGGCGCGATCGCGCGTGGCGACGAACTCGAAGGCGCTGCGGCCGATCGCCTCGTCGGTTGATCGCAGGCCGTGCAGCTCCAGGCTGCGCCGGTTGCATTGGGTGATCGCCGCCTCGAGATCCAGCACGACGATCGAGTCAGGGGAGCAGGCGAACGTGTGCCGCAGCTTCTCTTCGCTGGCGCGTAGCTGCAGTTCGGCCTCTCGCCGCGCGGTGATGTCCTCCCCCGCACTCAGAGTGCCGACGATCCGGCCCGAGTCGTCGCGCACATACGAGTTGCGCCAGGCGATGAGGCGCTGCTGGCCGTCACGGCAGAGTACCTGGTTCTCGACGTACTCGGTGGCGTCCAGCTCCCCGCGCATGATCCGCGCGAAGATCCGGCGCACGTCCGCGCGCTGCCGGTCCGGCAGACAGGTTTCGAACCAGTCGGCGCCGGTGAGTTCCTGCGCACTGCGTCCCAGGATCTCGCAGGCGCGGTGATTGACCAGCGTGATCCGGCCGCGTGGGTCGAGGGCAACGAACATCACCGAGGCGACATCGAGGAACTGCTGGGCACGCTCCTCAGCGGCGCGCAGCCGGCGCTCCGTTCCGAGGCGCTCGGTCACGTCGCGTCCAATGACGTGAAGCGCGGGCGCGCCCCCGTAGCGGATGGCGATCAGCTGCAGGTCCAGGCAGACCAGCGTCCCGTCGCGGCGGCGCATGTGGAGCTCGTGGCGTAGCGTGTCGCGCGCGCGTGCCTGCTCCATCAGCTCCAGGATCAACTCGCCCGATGGGCGACCGTCGGGCTGATACGCGGGAAGCAGATCGGTGAGGTTGAGCGCGAGGAACGCCTCCTTCGAGTAGCCGAACAGCTCGAGCGTGGCGCGGTTGCAGTCGAGATGTCGTTCGCGCGTCACGATGGCCTGCGGATCCGGCGAATCGGCGAAGAGGTACCGGAAGCTCTCGCCCGCGCCGGCCGCTGCTGTCGGGGACCGCTCGGGATCCGGGCTCGGCCGGGTTGCGCGGTGCTCGGGGGGTGCCGAGCTGCTCTTTCGGTTCGGTGCGCGTTCCTGCGGCTGCTGCATCCATCCACCTCCTCATGCAGCGGTTCCTCTCCGACGAATAGAGGCGCCGGCCGCGCTCCTGGCCGTTCTGCGCCACTACGAGATGCATCGGCCGCGGGGGCGGGGATGATTACCCCCGGGGAGAGGGGATCGCACCAGGAGGCACGCGAGCAAGCTCGGAGCAACTGTCTATAGACCAGTCGCTTACATCGGCCTTCCGCGGAACCCGGGTGCCGTCAGGAGACGCGAGGGCGCCCCCCGCGCAATGGCGGAGAGCGCCCCGTGCACGTTCTGCGCGAATGATCCGCGCGGCTACCGAACCAGCAGCAGGCACTCGGTGCGCGACTGGCCGAGCGCCTCGAACTTGGCGTAGTAGACCCCTGCCGGGAGACGCTGGCCGCGGTCGTCGCATCCATCCCAATGGACCGAGTAGCGTCCCGGCGCCTGCCCGCGACCCGGCAGAAGCGTGCGCACGATGCGTCCGTCGACACCCAGCAACTGTAGTCGCACCGGCGTGCTGCGCGGCAGCTCGAAATCGATCCGCGTGCCGCCGCGGAACGGATTCGGGGCGGCCGGTCGCAGCCGGAGCTGCCGGGCCGTCGCTTCGGCATCGCCGGCGTCGCTGAAGCCGCACTCCAGTATCTGCAGCGCAAAGGCGTCGACACCGGCCTCGACGATCGAGCCGTCGCCAAGGTCGGAGGCGGCGAACTGCACGCGAACATCGCCGGTCAGAGCGATGTGCGCATCGAGCATCACCCGCTGCATCGACCATCCCAGCATCGATTGCGGACCGAGCGTCACCGCCGTGATCCAATCGGCGCCACCGTTCTCGGAGAGGCGGATTTCGAACGTATCGTCGTGCGGAGCGTCCCCGGCGAAGTTCGTGTACCAGACCGCGGTGCTCATCTGCACCCGCTCGTAGGCGCTCAGATCGAACGCAGGTGAGATCAGGCGCGTCTCTCCGCCGTCGACGTCGGAGTTCCCATCGACATTGTCGGTCAGATAGCACTGCCCCGAGCCGTCGTAGTCGCTGGCCGGGTCGCCTCGGTCGCCGCCCCCCGCGGGGGTGCCGCGCGTCCAGGAGCCGTCGGCCAGGCCGGGATCGTCCTCGACCGTCCAGCCGGTGTCGGTCTCGAAGTCATCGGCGAAGATGCCGCTCAGCTCGCCGACCACGGCGCTGTAGGTGAGGTCGGGGGCGTCGAACGGGTCGGTCTGGAGCCCGGCGTTGGCGCCCTCGGCGCTGAAGTAGAATTCGGGCGCATCGCTGCAGTCGGCCGGCGGCAAGGTAGCCTCGAAGAGGCTCCGATCCAGCGGCGTGAGCGGAGTGGTCAGGAAGTCCCCTCCATCGTAGCGATAGTGCAGCGTGGCGGTGCCGGGGACGTATTCGTCATGGAGATTCTCGATCTGCACGGTGATCGTGGTCGGCTCGTTCGGCAGCAGCGCTTCGGGGAGCCCCTCAGGATAGCTGAAGCCGAGCGCCGGACGCCCCGGGTAGTCGACCCAGCAGGCGTCGTAGCCGATGCGCACGCAGCCGTACGGCATGCGCATGTAGCCGTCCTCTCCCCAGCCGGGGCCCCAGGAGTTGCGCATGATCCAGATGCCCGCATCGCCCTGGTTGTCGTCCCAGCCGACCAGGGCGACCGCATGGTTGATCCCCGTGTGACCGCAGTCCTCGAAGATGCCGCCCGAGTAGGAGCCGAACGTGCCGCCCACCGCGCAGGCCACCGAAATCGGGCCGTAGTCGAGGATGGCCTGCTGCATTGCATCCACCGGCGGGATGCCGCCCGTCTCCCCCACGTAGTCCCAGAGCCGGAGGCGATACTGCGGCTGCACCGTGTAGGGGCAGTCGCAGGGCAGGTCCTGAGCCATATAGGGGAAGTCGTCTTCGAGGACCGGTCCCACATCCCCACACGGATCCGGCTTCCACATGTGGTAGTTGTGCGCGTACCAGCCGCCGCCGCAGCTCCAGCCGTCGCTGTTGCAGCTGACCAGATACTGCTCGGAAAGATCCTCTTCGATGCCATCCCGAATCAGGATCCCGCACTCGAGCGGCGCGACCGTGCTAAAGGCCCAGCAGCTTCCGCAGCTTCCCTGGTTCTTGATCGGTGTGCAGCCGTCCTGATCGCGCCAGTCGAAGGCCTCGGGCAAATCGCGGCGCGCAGGTGTCGAGACCGCGCCCGCACTGCGGCGGGTGCCGCCGGCCTGGCGCTCCAGCGGGGAGGCCAGCACCCCGGCCGCCTCGAAGGGCGGTGACTCGTAGAGCCCCATCAGCTCGGCCACGCTGCCCTGCACGATGCCCTGGGCGTCGACGCAGACGGCGCACTCGGCCTCGTAGCGACCGGTGCCACGATCGATCGTGCGCGTCTCGTAGCCCTCGCGCGCGCAGTAGCCGTACTGCTGGGCGCACTTGCCGCGGAAGAAATCCCACGCGTCGACCCGCCGTCCGTCGGGCAGACGGCAGTAGCCGCGTTCGCCCTCCGCGGTCGGGATGATCTCGTATTCGTATCCCAGCAGCTCGCAATAGAGGGCGGCCGGGTTGACGGCGCCGGGCGCCGTGGTGGCGTCGGCGGCCCCCGACGGCCCATTGGCCACCGCGGGGATCATCGCACCTCCGATCCACAAGAGGACGGAGGTCAGAAACAGACGGGAAGCAAGGGAGAATCTGGGGTGCCACGCCATGGCAGACTCCTTTCCTGGAAGACCTGCGAAGTCCCACTGCGGTCGATTGTACCACCTCGACCGGCTCGCTCCCAGGCGACCGCATCCGCGTTGCCCCTCCGGGGACACGCCTGCTCGCGCGGGTACAGCGGAGCGGACCACGTCATCCGCCTTCGGCGGACCAGGCCTCATGTCGCACGCTCCTAATACCTTCTAATTCTGTTGGTTGCGATTTCGTTTACAGAGGGGCTCGCGCGTGGCACGCCGCGTGCCCCACCGCCAAGCACGATCGGGAGAATCGCAGGCAGAGTTGGGGGCCGTAGCGAAAGGAGAGCGTCATGAGAGGCAAGACCAGGATCCACCGGCGTTCACACAGCCCGAAGCGCAGACTCCTGCCGGCCGCGCTGCTGGCGGCAGTCCTGCTGATGCCGAGTGCCGCACTGGCGCGACCGGGCAAGGTCGTGGTCGTCAAGCGGTCCCCCCGGCGTACGGTCGTGGTGGTCTCGAAGCCCGCGCCCAAGCCGATCCGCAAGGCGAGGGCAATCAAGAAGACCTGGGTGCGCGGACACTGGACGCTCACGCCGTTGGGCTGGCGCGTCTGGGTTCCGGGTCACTGGAAGCTGATCCAGTAGATCGAGCGCCTCGTGGGCAGGGTGTGCGCCACAACGGCGCGCGCCCTGCCGTGCGCCAGCACGCGTCTACCCGTGGCCCGAGTCGATCGCGTGGAGTTGGAAGAACTCGCGCACGTTTTCCTCGGTCAGCATGCCGACGAGCT
>WJJG01000046.1 GCA_014729815.1 Candidatus Eiseniibacteriota bacterium | reverse complement strand
CGGACCGGCCCATATGAAGGAAGTCGTCATTTCACACCTGCGCTTCCTCCAGAAGTCCCCAGACCTGATCCGTTCGTTCTTCCTCGCACCCTACACGAGGTATGCTGCATGACGTCCAGACAATTGTGCGAGGATTAGTAATCGGAAACTCTGAGAGTTTTGGTCCGTATCTTTGGGGTCCGGTCGTAAAGGTGGGGGTTACGTTTGGACCCCAAAGGTTCTCTCTCGAACTAGAGAGTGGCGCTGCGGAGACCGCAACTCGCCTAACCCTGTGCCCATCCGCAGATACGAAGAAACCCCAAGAACTCTCGCCCTCAGGGTTCTCCGTCAACTATAGGAACGCGGGAACCCCGCGCTGGATGACTGGCTCCCCGGGTAGGACTCGAACCTACAACCCTGCGGTTAACAGCCGCATGCTCTACCAATTGAGCTACCGAGGAATGTGCTCCCGATCCCCCTCTCGGCCCGATCCAGGCTTCGCCATAGGCTGGAGCCAGGGATGGCCGTGGATCGCGAGACGGAGTATTCTACCCCCTGGAGCCGTAATGTCAATACCCGCTGGGAGCTAGATCTAGGCGTGAGGATTCCCGGAAATCTGCCGAAACCTCTAGGGGGAGCCCCTGCCGAGCCTTACGACGCCTCTTCGACCGCGCTGCTTGAGGGCCCACGGGCGATGAGGGTATAAGAGGTGTGGGGCCCACCGAGACGAGACCGCAGCCAGCCGGTCCATGGGCCAGGAGAGGCGCCGGGCATGTCGAAGCTGCTCCACATCGCCGACCTGCACCTCGGTTTCGCGCACCGCTACCTCGGCACGCGTGCCGATGAGCGCGCGGACGAGGCGGTGCGGATCTTCGAACGGATCATCGACTGGGCCTGCGATCCGGCGCAGGAAATCTCTGCCATCCTGATCGCCGGCGATCTCTTCGAGACGCATGCTCCCGATTCCGAGGTGGTCGGTCGTGTGCTCGCGGCGCTCGGCAAGGCCGTCTCCGCCCAGAAGCAGGTTGTGACCCTCCCCGGCAATCACGACGAGTACAGCTATCCCGAGTCCGTTTACCGTGGCCAAGCCGAGCGTTGGCCGGGCATCTTGGTCACCTCCCCAACACCACAGCGGGTCGCAAGCTTCGACCTGGATGATGCCGCCGTGCATCTCTACTCGATGGCCTATACAGCGGGTCTGAGTCCCGACCGCCTTCCGCAGATCGACACCCAGGATGCCGATGTCGTCCGCATCGCGCTCCTCCATGGCACGCTCGATGCCGCTCCGGCCGATCGCACGTATCGCATCGACAGCAAGACGCTGCGCGCGGCCGGCATTCACTATGCCGCCCTGGGACACATCCACAAGCCGCGGGAAACGCGCCTGGTCGAGGGCCTCGCGCTTTACCCTGGTAGCCCGATCGGGAAGGGATTCGACGACCCGGGCGTCGATCATCTCGTCACGGTCGCCTTCTCCGGAAAGCGGCCTGTGATCGAGCGCGTTCCCTTTCCCGCGCGTTGCATCGAGTCGCGCCAGATCGATCTCGCCCGCTTCGACACCTTCGATGCATTGGTCACCGGACTCGAAGAGCGGGCGGACCCGGAACGGATTGTCCAGCTACGCCTCACCGGCCCGCGTCCTGCGGGATTCGATCCGGACCATCTGCGAGGCCGACTCGAGAGCGCCTTCTACCATCTCGAGGTCGATGACCTGAGTATCGAGATCGCCGCCGATGAGATCGCCTCGCTCGAGCATCAGCCGACGATGCGGGGGCTCTTCACCCAACTGATGCACGAGCGTCTGGACGAAGCGCGTGCCGCCTCCGACACGGAGCGCGAAGCGTGCCTCAAGCTGGCCCTGCGCCAGGGCCTGACGGCCTTCGAGGAGGTCGGAGCGCGAGGACGGGAGTCGTGAGCCGGGTGCGATTCGAGAGCCTCACCCTCGAAGGATTCGGGGTGCACACGCAGGCCACCTTCCGCTTCGCCCCCGGGCTGAATACCTTCGTCTGCCCCAACGAGACCGGCAAGTCGACGCTCCTGGCCGGCATCCTCGCCGTCCTCTTCGGGCTGCCGGAGCGCAGCAATCCGGAGGAATGGGGCACGGCGCGCTTCCAGAGCTGGAACCATCCGCAGCCGTTCCGAGGTGTTCTGATCCTCCAATCCGGTGAGCAGTGGCATCGTATCCAGCGTGACTTCACCGACCACCAGGTGGTGTGGCACCATGGTTCCGCCCACAAGCTTACACGCCCTTCCGACAGCGCCTGGAAGGAGCAGTTCGCCGGCGAGCATAACCCGGCCGGGCGCGGTGAGTCGGTCCAGCGCTATCGCCAAGCATTGCGCGAGTTGATCGGCATCGATGACCTCGATCTCTTCCGCCTGACCTTCTGTCTCGCACAGGACATCGACGAGCGGACCGAAGAAGAAGAGGCGTTTCGCACGCGTGAGGTGCCTCGCGATGTGCAAGAGCTGCTCAGTGGCAGCGGCGGCCGCGTGGATGACGTGCGCACCCGCCTCTTCGATGCCTTCGCCGCCATCAGCATGGCGACCGGAGATGTCGGACTGATCCGCCCGGGCAGGAAGCGCCCGCGCAACCAGCAAACGCCCGGTCGCCTAGACGAGGTCGATCAACGACTCGTGCAGGCCCGCCGCGAGCTCCGCGAGGCGGGCGCCGTGCTCGAGAAGCTGCAGGGCAGCCAGGAGCAACTCGAGGAGCTTCGCGGGACACGCGAAGAGGTGCAGCAGCAGCTCGACCATGATCGCGCGCTGCTCTCCGCGTGGGAGACCTGGTTGCGCGGCCGTGCCGAACAGCGCGAACGGCACAAGCGCATCGTCGCCCTGGGCACCGCCCTGCGACAGGTAGAAGCGCTGATGACCGAACGGGAGCAGGCCGAGCAGCGGCTCGCGCGCGAATACCCGGAGTGCGCCGCTGCCGACTTCGACTTCGGTCAGTTCGGCGAGCAGCTCGACGCGCTGATCGATCTCGAGCAGGAGCGCAGCCGCCTGCAACGCGCGATGACCCAGGCCCATGAGCAGATCGAGTCGCACCAGCAGCAGCAGGACGAGGCCGGCTCCGCGATCGATGCGCGCTTCGCTCCCTTCGCCCGCAATCCCCATATCCTCAAGGACTTCCAGTCCTGGGGCCAGGTCGTGAAGGAGGCCGACGAGCTGCGCAAGGATCTGGCCGCGCTCGACCGCGAGATCCGCGACTCCGAGAGCGCGCTGGTGCGGATCGGCCGCTGGGCGACGCTCGATGCCGAGACGGTCGCCGAAGGGGGCCAGGCGCGCCCCCTGGCGAAGCTCCGCGACCTCAGCACGCGCGGTCCTCGCTTGCTCGAGCAGGCCGCCGAGGCCCAGCGCTTGGCGGCCGAACTGCGCTCGATCCAGGAGAGACTCGAAGGCCCGCTCCGTTCGATTGGGGATCTGCCCGACGAGGTACGTCGGGAGGCGGGCGCTTACGCCGAGCGGATCACGCTGCTCCGCGAGCAGGCTGCCGACGCCGAGCGCCGGGCTCGGGAGGCCGCCGAGCGTCGCAGCGAGTTCGAGGCGCGAGAACTGGAGCTCGAGCAGGAGTACCGCAGCTTGCGCGAGGACTTCGGCGATCGTGCGCCCGCAGCCGACGGCGACGTCGATGCCGACGCGCACCACCTGCCGCCGGGCTGGATCACCCTGCAGGCCGCCATGCGGGAGAAGCTCGGCCTGCTGCAGGAGGAGGGCGATCTGCTGCGGCAGGCCTCCGCGATCCCACGCATGGTCCGTCCCTCAGCATCACGCCAGATCCTGCTGCCCGCGCTCCTGGCCTTCGCGCTGGTCGGCATGGCGGCTTTCACGGCCAGCCTCTTCCTGGTGCCCGATATGCCCTGGCGCATCCCGACCGCCATCCTGGCCGGTCTCATGGCGGCGGTCGCCACCGCGGCGCTCACCTTCCGGCGCAGCAGCGCGCCAGTGCTCGAGGGTCTCCCGGCCGCATTGCAGCGGCTGCAATCCGTGCGCGATGCGATCGAGGAGGTAAACCGCCGGCTGGGCGGACTGCGCGATCTCGACGGGCGCGATCTCGATGCCCTGCGCCAACGCCTCGAGAGCTTCGCCACACAGCGGGCCTCCCTCGCCCGCCTCGAGGGCGCGGTGCCCGGCCCCGAGGAGGTCGCCCGCCTGCGATCCGAGGCCCAGCGTCGCAGCGCCGAGCTGGACGACTACGAATCGCGCATGGTGGATCTCGGCGACGATCCGGCCGCGCGCATCGCCGAATGGGAATCGCTCACCCGCCGGCGCGAGGAGATCACGCGCCGTCTCGCCGATCTCGAGAGGGAGGTGGGCCCCGTGAGCTGGGCAGAGCTGCCGGTCTCCGAACTGCCCGCCGTCTGGACGGACCTTTCGCGCTTGGCGGCTATCGTCACGCGGCGGGTTCCGGTAGGCGCCCCTCTCGACGCGCACGATGCCCGCGCCGAGGCTACCGCCCCACGCGAGACCGACGACGAGACGATCGGTCGCGCCGAACCCGCGATGCGCCTCGAGTCAGCGGCCGAGGTCGCCGAGATTCTCCGCCAGGCGGGACCGGGGGATTGGGACACTTGGATCTCGGAGGCGCAGCGCTTCGAGCAGGCCGATGGTCGGTTGGCCACGTTCCGCTCGCGCCGCGCCACGCTCGATGAGCCGGACGAGCAGGGCCACACGCGGCTCGAGCGTCTCGAAGAGCGCATCGCTGCCCTCGCGGCGTCTTGCGCACCCTATACGTTGGCCACCTCACTGGAGGATCTGGCCTGGACCGCCCAGGAATACGAGCGACAGCGCGAAGCCCGAGAGAAGGCCGGCACTCTGGGGGAGAAGGCGACGGCAGATCTCAGCGATCTCGAGTCCCGCTCCCACGCGCTGGAGTCCACCGCACAGGAACAGCGCGAGGCCCTGGCCGAGATGCTGCGCCCGGTCGATGGAGATCCGCAGGCTGCGCAAGAGCGCCTGCGCAAGGCCGGGACGTTGCGCGCCAAGGTCCGGCAGACCCTCGAGACCGAGCAGGAGGTGCTGCGGTCCCACAATGCAGAGAGCGGTAACGACCTGCAGCTCAAGCGCGAGGCGCTGCGTGATGAGAACAACCTCTCGCTACAGGCAGTCCGCGAACAGGAAGACCGGTTCCCGCTCTTCCGTGAGATCGCCGACGCCCCCGCCGAGAGGATCCAGCAACAGCATGCGGAGCTGAAGCGACGGATCACCGAGCGCGAGTCGCGCACCGCCGAGCTCGATGCCCGTCGGCAGGAGCTGCAACGCGCCGCCGCGGAGATGCAGGCCGAAGGGCGCCGGGCGGACAACGTGGCCGTGCTCGAGCTCGAGATCCGCACACTCGAGCGCGAGCGCGAGCGTCTGCGTATCGAGCGCGATGCCCTGCGCATCGCGTTTCAAGCTGTCGGCGAGGCAGAACAGCGCTTCGCCGGCACGCACCGCGAGCGTCTCGCCGAGCGCGCCACCGAGATTTTCGGCGGCCTCACCGGCGAGCGGCAGCGCACCATCACGCTCGATCGCAGCTTCGCCATCGGCGTGCGCACGGCCGACGGACAAGCGTGCGCGTTGCGCCAGCTCAGCCAGGGCGCCCGCGACCAGCTCGCGCTCGCCCTGCGTCTGGCGATCTCGGAGTTGCTGGCCGAGACCCGCGCTATCCCACTCCTGCTCGACGATCCCTTCCTGACCTTCGACGCCGAGCGTCTGGCAGCCATGCGCAAGGCCCTGAGTGAGCTTGCACAGCAGCGGCAGATACTGCTCCTCTCCCATCGGGCCGAGTTCGCCGACTGGGGCACGCCGGTCGCCTGAGCCCCCGCCCTCATGCACCCGTAGCTTGACTTCCGGCGCGCCACGCCGGATGATCCCGTTGACTTCAGCGAAGCGGAGCGGATCCGCTTCGCGTCCGCGGGCGGGATAGGGAGATCGCGTCGGCGGGCAGGGGGTCTGGGTGGGTCTTCGGTAGCATCAGTGGAGCAGGAAGCGTTTTCAACCCATCAAGGATGATGCCGGGGAGCTTCCGGGACCCACCCCATGGTCGACAGACGGCGCACTCGCGCGCAAGCGGGTGCGCCGTTTCGCCCTCTGCCGTCCGGGCCTCACGAGGGGACGGACCGTACTGTCGCCCGGCCCTCTCGAGGGGCGCACCGTGCCGCTGTCCAGTCCTCACGACTGATGGACCGTACCGCCGTCTCGCCCCTACGCGCGATGGATCGCTCGGCAGCGAAGACCGCCCTGCAACGCGAGACCAGGGCGGCCGGTGCGAAGTGCGTGGGGGCCCGGACAGCACGGTGATTCGATACAGGACGGCCGCCGGCTCTCACCGGCGGCCTCTCCTGCGTCCCACCTGAGGAGGTTGCCATGCCTTCTTGCGAAGGCAGGGGTGACTCCCTCTCGGAAGTCACCGCGGTGTGCAAGGAGCAGTTCTAACAACCCGGGTTCCCCGCCTCGGTTCCGCTCGAGCGCGCAGGCGCAGCCGATGGGGGCCCGGCAGCCCGAACGGCGGCCGCGCGATGCGCCGCCGCCGCCGAATAGCTGCCAACATATTGTCGTTCAGCAAGATAGAGGCGGACTCCCCACTACTCCTTCTTCTTGCCGAGGATGCGCTTGTTGCGCTCGGCCTTCTTGGCCTCCTTCTCGGCATCCTTGGCCGCCTTCTCGCGCGCCTTGGCCTCGGCGGCGCGCTGCTCGGGCGACTTGACCAGCTCGAGGATCGCCATCTCGCCCGCATCCCCCAAGCGTGAGCGGGTGCGCAGGATCCGCGTGTAGCCGCCCGGACGATCGGCATACCAGGGCGCGATCGTATCGAACAGCTTGCGCACGATGAGCGGATCACGCACCGTGCGCGCCACCAGGCGCCGCGCGTGGGTCGAGTCCCGCTTCGCATAGGTGATCATCCGTTCGGCCACCCGGCGCGCTTCCTTGGCCTTCTCGAGCGTCGTCTCGATCCGCTCGTGTTCGAAGAGCGAAGTCGTCAGGTTGCGCAGCATCGCCCTGCGGTGCGAGGCGGTGCGGCTCAGCTTGCGGCCTTCCTTGAGGTGTTTCATCGGTTCGATCCCCTTGGCGCAGTCGGTGCCCATCGCCGGTCACCGCGCGCGCGTATGCGACTACTCCTCGACGTCCGCCATCTCCGCCTCGGCCTCGGCATCCTCATCGAAGAGGTCTTCGTCATCCCCCTCGCTCTCCTCAGGCCGCACGCCGAGATACTTCGAGACATCCATGCCGAACGAGAGGCCCATGCCCTCGATCAGGTCCTCGATCTCCTTGAGCGACTTCTTTCCGAAGTTGCGGTACTGCAGCATCTCCTGCTCGGTCTTCTGGACCAGATCGCCCAGCGTGCGAATGCGCGCTGCGCGCAGGCAGTTGGCCGACCGCACCGACAGCTCCAGCTCCTCGACGCTCTTGCCGAGCAGAGCCTTGATGCGAGTGAACTCCTCGTCGACGCGCTCCTCGGCCTCTTCTTCGAACTCCTCTTCGAAGCGCACGAAAATCTCGAAGTGATCACGCAGGATCTTGGCCGACATCGCCAGGGCGTCCTGCGGGAGGATCGAGCCATCGGTCTCGATCTCGAAGATCAGCTTGTCGTAGTCGATGCGCTGCCCGATGCGCGCGCTCTCGACGGTGTAGCGGGTCGCCGTGATGGGGCTGAAGTTGGTATCCATCACGATCGTCCCCAGCGGCCGCTGCCCCAGCTTCTCGTGTTCCTCGGCAGTCATGTAGCCGCGGCCGGTGGCGACCTCGACCTCGATCTCCAGCTCGCCGTCGGGATTGACCGTGGCGACGTGCTGATCGGGATTGAGCACCTCGATCTCCGAGGAGATCTGCAGATCCGAGGCCTTCAGTTCGGCCGCGCCGGTGGCCTTGAAGAGACCCGTGCGCGGGCCGTCCCCGTGATGCTTGAAGCGGATCTGCTTGAGGTTGAGCACGATGTCGGTCGCGTCCTCGAGCACCCCCGGCACTGCCGAGAACTCGTGCAGCACGCCTCCGTCGTTGAACTTGCAGGCCACGATCGCCGCGCCCTGCAGCGACGAGAGCAGAACCCGCCGCAGCGTGTTGCCCAGCGTGTGTCCGAAACCCCGCTCGAGCGGTTCGATGATGAAACGGCCGAAACGCTCGTTCGAGACGGCGTCATCGATCGAATACGACTGGGGCATCTGGAGGATCTTCCACTTCATGGCTCGATCTCCTCCCTGTCTTGGCGAAGGGCCGGTCTCCCGGCTCCGCATCGGTCCCTACGGTGCGCGTTACTTGGAGTAGAGCTCGACGATCAGCTGCTCCTGGATCGGCACCGGAATCTGGTCGCGCGCCGGCAACTGCAGCACCTTGCCGCGCATCTCCTTCTCATCGATCTCGAGCCAGGGTTGATCCTCGGTGCGGCGGCGATTCTCGAATGTCTCACGAATCGCGGCGATCTTCTTGCTTGCCGGTCGCACCTCGATGACATCGCCCGGGTCGAGCGAATAGGCCGGGATATCGACCACACGGCGGTTGACCATGAAGTGCCGATGCCGCACGAGCTGCCGTGCGGCCGCTCGCGAAGCCGCCAGACCCAGTCGGTAGATCGTGTTGTCCAGACGCATCTCGAGCATCTGGAGGAGAATCTCACCCGTGACGCCCTGGCGACGTGCCGCCGACTTGAAGTAGTTGCGGAACTGTCGCTCGAGGATCCCGTAGAGACGGCGCGCCTTCTGCTTCTCGCGGAGCTGTGTGCCATACTGGGTGCCGCGCCGCCGACGATCCTGACCGTGCTCGCCCGGCGGGTAGGCGCGCGTCTCGATGGCGCACTTCTCCGTGTAGCAGCGCTCCCCCTTCAGATAGAGCCGCGTGCCCTCGCGCCGGCAGAGCTTGCACTTGGCATCATGGTATACGGCCATGCGTCTCCTCCATATCGTTCCCACGATGCGTCCCGGACGGAATCGTCACCGCCCGCGGACGCCTCTCCTGCTCGCCTAGACCCGCCGCCGCTTCGGGGGACGGCAGCCGTTGTGGGGAATCGGCGTGACGTCGCGGATTCCGGTCACCTCGAGGCCCGCCGCCGCCAGGCTGCGGATCGATGCCTCGCGTCCCGAGCCGGGCCCCTTGACCCATACCTCGACCTTGCGCATCCCCTGCGAGAGCGCCTCGCGAGCCGCGTTCTCCGCCGCCAGCTGGGCAGCGAAGGGCGTGCTCTTGCGCGATCCCTTGAAGCCCACTTTGCCGGCGCTGGCCCACGAGATTACCGCGCCGCTCGGATCGGTGATCGAGATGATCGTGTTGTTGAACGTGGCATGGATGTGCACCACCCCGTTCGGCGGGGCTTTGCGATCGCGCTTGCGTGTCCGCTTCTCTCGCGCCACCTGGCCTCTCCTTTACTTCTTCCCGGGACGCGGCTTCTTCTTGACCGTCCCCGAGGTCTTCTTGGGTCCCTTGCGCGTGCGCGCATTGGTATGCGTTCGCTGACCGTGCACCGGCAGGCCGCGGCGATGACGGATCCCGCGATAGGCGCCGATGTCCATCAGCCGCTTGATGTTCATGCCGATCTCGGTGTGCAACGAACCCTCGACACGGTACTTGTTCTCGATCTCCGAGCGCAGCCGCGCTGTCTCCTCCTCGGTCAGGTTCTTCACCCGCGTATCCGGGCTGACGCCAGTGGCGGACAGGATCCGCCGCGAGCTGGAGAACCCGATTCCGAAGATGTAGGTCAGCGCCGCTTCGATGCGCTTCTCATTGGGAAGATCGACTCCGGCGATACGAGCCAAGGTGTCTCCTCCTTACACGCTGGGCGCCTACCCCTGGCGCTGCTTGTGCCGGGGGTTGCGCTTGCAGATCACCATCACGCTTCCGCGACGGCGAATGATCTTGCAATGCTCGCAGATCTTCTTGACCGACGATCTGACTTTCATCACTTCCACCTACCTTCCCCGAACGGGACCCCTGGTTTCGCCCAGGGCAAGCTTCCCGTCAGGCTGTTCCCCGCAGAGCCAGGGCGGGGCTCGGCTGCGTCAGGATCCGCGGCCCCTCGTCGGTGATCGCCACGGTATGCTCGAAGTGCGCCGAGAGGGAGTGGTCGCGGCTGACGACCGTCCACTCATCCGCCTCGGTATACACTTGGAACCCCCCCGCATTGACCATCGGCTCGATGGCCATGACCATGCCCGCGCGCAGCACCGGGCCCTGCCGCGGACTCCCGAAGTTGGGCACCTGCGGATCTTCGTGCAACTGCTCGCCGATCCCGTGCCCCACCAGCGCGCGCACGATCGAGTAGCCGTGGCTCTCGACGTACGCCTGCACCGCGTGCGAGACCTCTCCCAGGCGGGCGCCGGGCAGCGCCCGTGCGATCCCGCGCTCCAGCGCGCCGTGGGTCACCTCCATCAGACGTGCGGCGGCCGCCGCGATCTCGCCCACCGGGAAGGTCCAGGCGCCGTCGCCATGATAGCCGTCCTTATAGGCCCCCACGTCGACGCTCACGATGTCACCCTCGCGCAACCGCCGTTCCGAGGGGATGCCGTGCACCACGACGTCGTTGATCGAGATGCAGGCGCTGGCCGGAAACCCCCGGTAGCCCTTGAACGAAGGTCGCGCGCCTTGCGACCGGATGTAGTCCTCGATCCCCTCTTCCAGCTCTTGCGTGGTGACCCCGGCGCGGATCCGCTCGGCGACCCCACTCAATGCTCCGGCCACGATCCGCGCGCTCTCGGCGATTCGCTCGATCTCCTCTGGTCGCCGGATGGCGATCATCCTCTACTCGGTCTTTCCACCGAGGTATCCCTCGATCTGCGCCCGTGTCGCATCGTAGCCCTCGTCGGCCCGGACCACGCGCAGCAGGCCCCGCTCCCGGTAGTAGTCGATCAGCGGAGCGGTCTGCCGTTCGTACACCTCGAGCCGTTGCAGCACGGTCTCGCGCGTGTCGTCCTCGCGTTGGACGATCCGCGCCCCGCACCGGTCGCAGATCCCTTCCCGCTCGGGCGGCTTGAAGCTGAGATTGTAGACCGCCTTGCAGTTGGGACAGACCCGCCGGCTCGTGATGCGCCGGATCAGCTCCTCGCGATCGAGCGTGATCTCGATGACGTGGTCGAGGCGCTGCTCGAGCTTCTCCAGAATCTCCGCCAGCCCGTCGGCCTGCGGGATGGTGCGCGGGAATCCGTCGAGGATGAAGCCCCTCGCGACATCCGGCTGGGCGAGCCGCTCGCGCGCCAGACCGAGGATGATCTCGTCCGGCACGAGCTTGCCGGCGTCCATATAGCGCTGCGCGTCCTTGCCCAGGTCACTCCCCTCGGCCACCGCCTCGCGCAGGATGTCGCCGGTCGAGATCTGCGGGATCCCATAATCCTCGGAGATCCAGGCGCTGTGCGTCCCCTTCCCGCATCCCGGCGGTCCCAGCAGGATGATCCGCAACGCTTTGGCCTCGCTCTCGCTCATCGCGCCGCCCGTCTCCTACATGCGGCGACCGCCGCGCAGGCGGGTCCGCTTGAGAAATCCATCGTAGTGCCGCACTAGCAGGTGCCCCTCGATCTGCTGCAACGTGTCCAGGGCCACGCCGACCACGATCAGCAGGCTCGTCCCTCCGAAGTAGAACGGCATGCCGGCCCTGTAGATCAGGATATCCGGCAGCACGGCGATCGCCGCCAGATAGATCGCGCCGGGGAACGTGATGCGCGTCAGAATGCGATCGATGTAGTTGGCCGTCGGCTTGCCCTGCCGGATGCCCGGCACGAAGCCCCCGTACTTTTTCATATTCTCCGCCAGATCGACCGGGTTGAGGACGATCGCCGTGTAGAAGTAGGCGAAGAACACGATCATCAACGCATACAGGATGATGTAGACCGGTTCGCCGGGACGGAAGATCGCATTCAGCGTATCGACCACCACGCTGTCGCGGAAGAAGCTGCCCAGCGTGCTGGGAAAGACGATGATCGACTGTGCGAAAATGATCGGGATGACGCCCGCTGTGTTGACCCGCAGCGGGATGTGCGTCGAGACCCCGCCGACCATCTTGCGGCCCACCACCCGCTTCGGGTACTGCACCGGGATCTTGCGCTGTGCCTGGGTCATGGCCACCACGATGGCGGTGACACCCAGCATGCCCACGATCAGGATGATCAAGAACAGCATGTTGATGTCGCCGGTGCGAACCATGCGCCACGTCTGCCACAGCTCGGTCGGGAAGCGCGCCACAATCCCGATGAAGATCACCAGCGAGATCCCGTTGCCGATGCCGCGCTCGGTGATCTGCTCCCCAAGCCACATCACGAACACCGTGCCGGTCGTCAGGGTCAGCATCGTTAGAAGCTGGAAGCCGAACGGGTTCATCGTGATCAGGTTCGGGATCTGCGGCGCCATGCTCAGCAGGTAGATGCTGATCCCGTACGACTGAATCAGCGCCAACAGCACGGTGCCGTAGCGCGTGAACTGCGTGATCTTCTTGCGTCCGGCCTCTCCCTCTTTGCGGAGGCGCTCGAAATACGGGATCACCGCGCCGAAGAGCTGCAGGATAATCGAGGCGCTGATGTAGGGCATGATCCCGAGGGCGAAGATCGTCGCCCGGCGGAAATTGCCCCCCGCGAACAGGTCGTAGAGCCCAAAGAGACCCCCGGCCTGCGACTGGGCGAACCAGTCGGAGAGCGCCTTGCCGTCGATTCCCGGAACGGTGATGTGGCCGCCCAAGCGATAGACGACCAGCAGCGCAATGGTGAACAGGATGCGCCGCTTCAGCTCCGGAATCCGGAACATCGACTCCATCTTGTCGATCATGGCAGCTCCTCAGGCTGAAGTCCGGGCCTAGGCCCCGGGGGCGTCCTCATCCGGCTTCTCGCTCGATTCCGCTTCGGTCCCACTCCCCTCCGGCGCTTCCCGCGGCGCCGCGGTCCCGGCGCCCAGGATCTCGACCCGTCCGCCGCTCTGGCCGACCTTCTCGACCGCGCTGCGGCTGGCGGCGTGCACCTGGACAGTCAGGGCGTGCGACAGCTCGCCCTGGCCGAGGAGCTTGACCGGCATGTCCTTCTTGCGAACCACCCGCGCGGCCAGCAGCTCGGCGACTCCCACGGTCGCCCCCGCCTTGAAGCGTGCCAGGTCGGAGAGATTCACCACCTGGTAGGCCTTGCGCGAGCGATTGGTGAAGCCCCGTGAGGGCAGGCGCCGGTAGATCGGCATCTGGCCGCCTTCGAACCAGGGCGGGGTCCCGCCGCCGCTGCGCGAGAGCTGTCCCTTGTTACCGCGGCCGCTGGTCGTGCCGCGCCCCGATCCGGTGCCGCAACCGATGCGCCTGCGCTTCTTCGTGGCGCCCTTGGCCGGTCGCAGTTCATTCAGTCTCATCGCCAACCTCGCTGATCTCCGCCCACCGCGCCCCTCGCGGGCGCCGCTGCGGATCGCATCGTGCTAAGATGCCTGGCCCTCAACTTCCTCGACCCTCACCAGATGCTCGACGACGCGCAGCATCCCGCGGACCTGCGGCGTGTCCTCGTGTTCCACCGTCTCGTGCAAGCGGCGGAGACCGAGGGCGCGAATCGTGCGCTTCTGCTTCTCGATGCGATTGATCGCACTGCGCAGCTGCGTGATCTTAAGCTTCGCCATCATCCCTCCTCGGCTCCATCCCGAAGACCTCGTGCATGGTCTTGCCCCGACGCCGCGCCACCTGGTCGACACTCCGCAGGCTCTTCAGTCCGGTCACCGTGGCCTTGACGATGTTGTGCGGGTTGTTCGAACCTAGGCTCTTGGTCAGGACGTCCTGGATCCCGGCACACTCGAGGATCGCCCGCACCGCCGTGCCGGCGATCACGCCGGTTCCCGGCGAGGCCGGGCGCAGCAGGACCGAGGCCGCACCACTCTTGACCTGGATCTCGTGCGGGATCGTGCCCTTTACCAACGGAACCTTGAAGAGCGCCTTGCGAGCAGCCTCGTTGGCCTTGTGAATCGCCTCGGAGAGCTCGTTGGCCTTGCCCATGCCGACGCCCACCGAGCCCATCTTGTTCCCGACGGTGACGATGGCGTTGAAGCTGAAGCGGCGACCTCCCTTGACGACCTTGGCCACGCGGTTGATGAAGATTAGTCGATCGACGAGTTCGGGCTCGGTTCCCCGATCCGCCCGCTCGCCACGTTCCGGCCGCCGGCCCCTTCTACTCCTCTCGCGATTCAATCTCGACCTCCTGCGCCTTCCCGCATCGCTCACGTCCGATCCCGCGCAACCGCGGCGATCGCTCGCGCGCCTTGCTAGAACTCCAGGCCCCCTTTACGAGCCCCCTCGGCGAACGCCTTGATCCGCCCGTGATACAGGTAGCCTCCGCGATCGAAGCAGACCTTCTCGATGCCTGCCGCCTTGGCCCGCTCGGCAACCAGCTCGCCGACGCGTCGGCTGATCTCGGTTTTGTTCTTGCCCTGCAGCTCGTCGCCCAGCTCGGGACTCTGTGACGAGGCTCCCCCGAGGGTCACGCCGCGCACGTCATCGACGATCTGGGCATACACATGCTTGCTCGTGCGGAAGACGCAGAGCCGCGGACGCTCCTGGGTGCCGCGCAGGCGCTTGCGAATCCGGCGATGCCGCTTGATGCGGCTGTCGCGTCGCTGCTTGGCAATCGACTTCATGCTGCACCTCCGCTAGGCGCCGGCCTTGCCGGCCTTCCGCCGAACGTACTCCCCGACGAATCGGATGCCCTTCCCATGGTACGGTTCGGGCTTCTTGAGGGCACGGATCTCGGCTGCCACATGCCCCACGCGCCGCTTGTCGATTCCCCTGAGGATGATCTGCAGCGGACGCGCCTTGATCTCGACGTCGATGCCTTCGGGCACCGTGTACGTGATCGGATGATCCAAGCCCAGCTCCATCGACAGCGTGTTCTTGCCCTTCATCTCCGCTCGATAGCCGGTGCCGACCACCTCGAGGGTGCGCATAAAACCCTCACCCAGGCCCAAGACCATGTTGTTGAGCACCGTGCGCGTGGTTCCCCAGAGGCTGTTGGTGCGCTTGCTCGGCTTCGGATTGCGCACGTGCAGGACACCCTCCTCGAGCACCACCTCGAGCTCCGGCACGACAGTCCACTCCAGCTGACCCGCCTTGCCCTTGGCCACGACCCGCCGCCCCTCGAGCTGAACTTCCACGCCCTTGGGGATCGGGATGGGCATTCTTCCGATTCGGGACATCTCGCAACCTTCCTCTATACGGGCCGAGCTCCCCGCGAGCTCACGCCGTACGCTTCGTCGCCGCTACCAGACGGCTGCCATCACCTCGCCGCCGATGCCAGCCCGGCGCGCCTCCTTGTCGGTCAGCACGCCTTGGGGTGTCGAGACGATCGCCACTCCCAGGCCGCGCCGCACGCGCGGGACATCGTCCCGCCCCACGTAGACACGCCGCCCGGGTGTGCTGACCCGCTGGATTCCCTCGATGATCGGGCTGCCGTCGACGTGATCGTAGGCCAGGTAGATGCGCAGGATGTCCTGCTTTCCGTCCTCGATCCGCTTGTAGTCGCGCAGGTAGCCCTCGCGCAGCAGCGCCTTGGTAATCGCCTCACTCAGGCGCGAGGCCGGCGCGTCGACCCGCGGCTTCTTGGCCCGCACGGCATTGCGAATGCGCGTCAGGAAGTCCGCTGTCGGATCGCTGATACTCATCTGTGCGATCTCCTTCGTACGTCGCTCTCGATGCCGGGGGGCGCGCCCGCTGGCGTCCCCTCCGGCCGCCGAATCCCCACCCGTCGTACTACCAGCTGGCCTTGACCACGCCGGGAAGCTCGCCCCGCAGCGCCAGCTCGCGCACGCAGATGCGACACATGCCGAACTTGCGCAGGTAGGCCCGCGACCGGCCGCAGCGGCGGCAGCGGTTATACTTGCGCACCTTGAACTTGGGAGGACGCTTCCACTTCTCGATCAGGCTCTTCTTGGCCACGCCCTGGTTTCCTCCTTAGCGCTCGCGGAACGGCATCCGCATCGACTTGAGCAGCTCGAAGCCCTCTTCATCGGTCTCGGCGCTGGTGACCAACGTCACGTCCATGCCTCGGATCTTCTCGACCTTGTCGTACTTGATCTCCGGGAAGATGATGTGCTCCTTGATCCCGAAGGTGTAGTTGCCCCGGCCGTCGAATCCCCGCGTCGGCAGTCCGCGGAAGTCGCGGATGCGGGGGATCGCCACACTGATCAGGCGATCGAGGAACTCGTACATCCGCGCGCCGCGCAGCGTGACCGCCGTGCCCACGGGGTTGCCGGCGCGCAGCTTGAAGCTGGCGATCGCCTTCTTGGCGCGCCGGATGGCCGGCTGCTGGCCGGCGATCATCGCCAGGTCCGCCGTGGCGCCATCGAGGAACTTGACGTTGGTCAACGCGTCCCCCGCACCCATGTTGAGCACGATCTTCTTCAGTCCCGGCACCTGATGCCGGTTGCCGTAGTTGAAGCGCTTCATCAGCTGCGGGACGACTTCCTGCAGGTAGAAATCACGCATCCGCGGCGGAGGGGGCGTTTCGGGGGGCGCCTGCGGCTTGCCCTGCTTGCCCTTGGCGTCGCCCTTGCCCTTGCCGCCGCCTTTGGCCTTGCCGCCGCTCTTGGCCTTCTTCCCCTGTGCGGCGTCGCCCGGGCCCTTCTTCTGCTTGGCCTTCCCGCCGCCGGAACTCTTCTGTTT
>WJJG01000381.1 GCA_014729815.1 Candidatus Eiseniibacteriota bacterium | reverse complement strand
GGGCGACGGCGGCCCGGTCGTCGTTACCGGCTCGTTCCTGACCGTGGATGCCGCCCTGCGTGTCTGGGGGCGGGGCGCGCGCGAGACGCTCTTCGCCACGGTCTCCGGCGCGCAGCGTGCGGTGGGGAGGACGGCATGAAACGGACCGGAGGCGGGGAGATGCGCGAGACCAGCACGATCGGAATCGACATCGGAGGCACGGCGATCAAGCTGGGCATCGTGGGCGCGAGCGGGACGGTACTCTCGGAAGCCGAGCTGGATTCTCCGATCGGTCTCTCTCAGCAGGAGGCCGTGGCCGAGATCGCCCGCGCGGCTACGGAGCTGCGCGAGGCGCTCGCCCGGCGCACGTCCGGCGCGGGGATGCCGTGCGCGGTGGGGATGGGGAGCGCGGGGCTGGTCAGCAGCGAGGCGGGCGTGGTCCACACCTCCCCCAATCTCCCGCGCTGGCGCGACGTCCCGCTGGCGGCGCGGGTAGGGCGCGCGCTGAATCTTCCGGCCTTCCTGCTCAACGATGCGAACGCCTTCACGCTGGCCGAGGCGCGCCTGGGCGCGGGGGCCGGCGCCTCGCCCGTGGTCGGCGTGACCCTGGGCACGGGCGTGGGCGGGGCGATCGTGCTCGATGGCCGGCTCCTGGATGGGGTGCACGGCTTCGCGGGCGAGGTGGGGCACATGTCCGTGGCCTACGAGGGCCCGCTGTGCCCCTGCGGGAACCGCGGCTGTCTGGAGCTTTACGTGGGGCGGAGGGGCTTGGTCGCGTCCTATCTGCGCCGGGCGAAATGGCGTCTCGGAGAAGCCGCCTACGAGCTCGCCGGTGGAGATCGGGACGCCCTCGATCCGCGCCTGTTGGCGGCCGCCGCGCAACGGGGGGATCGAGCGGCGGAGACGGCGTTCGCCGTCGCCGGAGAGATTCTCGGTGTGGGACTCGCCAACCTGGCCAATCTAGTCGACCCGCAACGCTTCGTCGTCGGCGGAGGCGTGTCGCGCGCCGGTGACCTGCTCCTGGCCCCGGCGGAACGCGCCCTCCGCGCGCGCGTGATGATGGGCGCCGAGCGCGCACCCCAGATCCGCCGCGCGGCGCTGGGCATGTCCGCCGGTCTGATCGGTGCGGCCCTCTACGCCGCTGATCGCGTGGGGGACGAGGAGAGAATCGGATGATCGGGCGCTCCATCGGACGACTGACGATGGTGCTGCTCCTGCCGGCGATGGCCCTGGCCTTCTCCGACCCGCACACCGACACGACGGCCGGACAAGATCCCCCGCAGCCACGCGAGGACGAGATCACCGAGCTGCTCAGCGGAACGGCGGCGGATGGCGAACCGTGGCGCATCTCGGGCGCCAGCCTCTCCGGCGCGCTGGACGGGCCGCTGCAGGTCGATTCCCTGATCGTCACCCACGGGCTGCTGACCGTGGCGGCGCGGCGGGGAATCTGGCGGCCCGAGCAGCGGGCCGTCGAGCTGATCGGCGAGGTGGAGTTCCGTGACAGCGCGCGCGTCCTGCAGGCCGAGCACGGCTTCTACCATCGCGATCGTCTCTTCCTCGAGCTCGAGGACGATGTCCGCGGGCGGGGCCCCGAGGGGAACCTGGCGTCGGACCGCCTCACCTATGACCGCCAGGAGGGCAAGCTGGCGCTCAGTGGACATGTGCAGCTGGTCGAGCCGGGGCGGGAGCTGCACAGTGACTGGCTGCGCTACGATCTGGCGGATTCCTTCGCCACCTTCGGCGGGGCGGTCTGGCTGAGCGATCTGCGCGACAGCGTGGATGTCTTTGGGGACCTGCTGCAGTACGACCGCGCGGCCGGTACGGCCGTCATGACGGCCCAACCGCCCCGCCGGCCGCGCTTGCTCCGCAGTGGAGACGGCGACGCGCCGGCCTTCCTGGTCGAGGCCGATACATTGCGGTTCGACAATGCGGCGCGGCGCGGGGCGGCGACGGGATCGGTGCGCTTCACGCGGGCCGGTCTGCGGGGCATGTGCCAGGAGGCGTTCTATGCCATGGAGCGCGATCGGCTGCTGCTCCTCGGAGCGCCCGAGCTGCGCGACTCGGTGGGCGTGATCACGGGCGACAGCATGACCGTGGCGCTGCGGGGGGGGCTGGCCGATCGCATGACCGTCTGGGGAGGCGCGCGCGCGGAGTATTTCCCCCCCGGCCGTCCCGGCGAGGCGCACTTCACCATCGGCGACTCGCTGTCGGCCTACTTCTCGGACGGCGCCCTGCAGAGCCTGGTCGTCGAGCGCGAGGCGCAGGCCTTCTACCTGCCGGCCGGCGCCGATCGGCAGCGCGGCGTAGGGCTGAACTGGACCGCGGCGCGGCGCATTCGCCTGCTCCTGGACGGGGAGGGCGTCGAGCGCGTGCAGTTCGATGGGCAGGTGGGCGGTCGCTACATCCTGCCCGGACGCTTCGCGAACCGCGACTCCGCACGCGCCGCAGCCTTGCGCGACAGTCTGGCCGGCGCGCCGGCCCCCGCCGACAGTGGATTCGCGGTGCTCCGCGCGGGCGCGCGCGCGGGCGACCTGATGCCTTCCGACTCGCTGGCCGCGCGGTTCGGGTTCGATCCGCTCGAGCGGATCGACTACGACGGCGAAGCGCTCGAGTTCACCGTGGCGCGCGAGCAGATCGTCATCTCGGAAGCGGCGCACGTGCGCTATCGCGCCATGGAACTCGAGGCGCAGCGCATCCTGTTCGATGCACCCCGCGACCTGGTGCTCGCCAGCGGCGAACCGCAGCTGCGCGACGGCGATTCGGAGGTGCGGGGCGAGCGGATGACGTATCGCATCGACAGTCGCAAGGGGCTGGTCTTCCAGGGGCGCAGCGAGTTCGAGGGCGGCTACTACCGCGGAGAACGAGTCAAGCGCGTCGCGCAGCGGACCTTCTTCGTGCGCGACGCCGACTTCACGACCTGCGATGCGGAGGATCCACACTTTCACTTCCATGCCAATCGGATGAAGGTCATCAGCCAGGATCGCGTGGTCGCGCGCCCGATCGTGCTCTACCTGGGGGACATCCCCCTCTTCGCGATTCCCTACGCTGCCTTTCCGATTCGCCGCGGACGCCAGAGTGGCCTGCTGATTCCGGATGTCGAGTTCGGCTTCGATACCGACCGCGGGCGATTCCTGCGCAACGTCGGCTACTACTATGCGCCCAACGACTACATGGATGCGCTCGTCTGGCTGGACTACTACGAGCGGGACCCCCGGCTGGCGATCAACGGCCGCTACCGCTACAAGCTGCGCTACCTGCTCGACGGACAGATCGAAACGTCCTTTACACGCGACGAGAGCTACGGCGGCAAGAGCGACCGGTGGCTGCTGCGGATGAGCCACGACCAGGTGCTCGGAGAACGCTTCACGCTGAAGGCCTCCGGGAACTTCCAGAGCGACAAGGACTACGCCGCCGATCGAGACTTCGGGGCCAGTGTCGACGAGCGCGTCAATCGGGTGCTGCGCTCGCAGCTCAGTCTGAACAAGAGCTGGTCGAACGCCTCCCTCAGCCTGGCCGCCGATCGCACCGAGTACCTCGAGGAGGAGGGGGCGGGCGATACGCGCATCAACCAGTCGGCGCCGAGCATCAACTTCTCGCTCAACTCCTTCGCCCTCGGAGTGCGTCCCGACGATCGCGGCTACGGAGGGCGGTTGCCGTTTCTGGCCTCGACCTACGTGCGCGCCAGCGGACGCGTGCGCAGCATCTACACCAAGAGCTGGGACGACTCGGTGGTCACCAATCATGCCGTAGGAGTCAGCGCGTCGATCTCCGACAAGCGGCGCCTGCTGGGCGCCGTAAATCTGACGCCCTCGCTCAGTCTCAACGGCGCCTGGGCCTACGAGGATCGCCAGGGCCAACGCCACCCGGTCGGCCTCAGCTGGCGCGCGGGTCTGGCCGCCGCCACGACCCTCTACGGGACCTTCTTTCCTCGTCTGGGGCCCTGGGAGGGGCTGCGCCACGTCGTGGAACTCAGCGCGTCGTACGCCTACAGCCCCGAGCTCCCGGAGCTGGCCGACTTCCCCTCGGTGGGCGGGATCGGCCTGAGCAGCAGCCAGAGCAGTCGCGTTTCCCTGCGCGCCACGCAGCGGTTCCACATCAAGTTGGGCAGTGGGGAGGAGACACGCAAGAAGGAAAATCTGCTGATCTGGAGCTCGTCGACATCCTACGACTTCCTGGCCCACGAGCGCGCCCGCGAGCGTGGGACCGAGGCCCATCCCTGGGGCGACCTGTCACACAGCCTGCGCCTGCAACCGGGCCGCTTCCTGAGCAGCGAGTTCTCGCTGACCCACGACCTCGAGCGCTGGCAGCGTTCGAGCCTCTCGCTGCGCACGACGATGCGACTGCAGGGCGGCCAGGCGAGCGGCGGCGGCGGAGAACGGGACGGCGGTGGCGTCGGTGGCGGATACGGGGACTTCGGAGATCCGAGCGTCGGGGCCGGCAGCGGCCCCGACCGGCAGATGCCCGGGAGCTCTCTGGCGGGTCCCTGGCAACTCAGCGCCACGCATGTCTTCTCTCTGGGGCGCGAATGGGAGAGTCGCCGCAGCTCGGTCAATCTGAGCGCGGCGCTCAGTCTGACGCCCGCCTGGAGGGTGCAGTACAGCATCTACTACGATCTCAAGGACGACGAGGTCACCTCGCAGGGCTTCTCGCTCTACCGCGACCTGCACTGCTGGCAGGCCTCGCTCGACCGGCGCAGCAGTGGCGGACGATCGTCCTACTACTTCCGGATCAGCGTGAAGGATCTGCCCGACATCAAGTACGAACGCCGCCGCCTCGAGTAGCTTGCAGACGCCGGGCAACGGTGGTACTGCTTCGCAGCCCGGGGGGGCAGCCGCATCTGCAGGGGACACGCGTTCTGTCCGAGGCTCGGGGCCGGTGGCCGATGAGAGGAGTTGCAGTGATGCATGCGCGAAGAGGCTTGCTCGGCGGCGTGCTCCTGGGTGCGGCGCTGCTGCTGCTGATCCAATGGACCGGCGGGTGCGGAGGCCGCGCGCGCCGCACGGGCGAGGGGCGCGTTGCGAACACCGAGCTGATCCTGGTCGCGCGCGGGTCGCTGCACGGCCTGCTGGCGCCGACCGGGTGAGGCCAGAAGCGCAAGGGCGGGCTGGCCCGGCGGGCCAGCATGATCGACTCGATGCGCGCCGGAGGCGCGGGACTGCTGCAGCTCGAGATCGGGAACTTCATCGAGACCGATCCGCTGAAGGGCTCGTTCGTCAATCCGTTCATCCTCGACCAACTCGAGGCGCACGGGCCGGCGGCGATCGTGCCCGGCCCGCGTGAACTGCAGCAGTGGGCGGAGACGCGCCAGCTCCTGGCCGGACGGGATCTCCATCTCGTGCTCTCCAACCTCGATCCCCCCGTGGCCCTGGAGGGCCTCTGGAACCTGCCGCGGCGTCAGATCGTGACCGTCGCCGGCGTGCGCGTCGGCCTGCTGGGTGTCGTGGGGCGCGAGCCGTTCGCCGAGATCGCAGGACCGCCGGAGCTGCGTCCGGTCTTCCGCGACCCGGCCGCCGCGCTGGGCGAACTGATTCCGCCGTTGCGCCGGGAGGCCGAGCTGGTCGTGGTGATGGCCTGCATGGGCGACCGGGAGGCCGAGGCACTCGCCGAACGCCTGAGCGGAGTGGATCTGTTGTTTGCCGGATATGAGACGATTGCCTGCCGCGAGGCCTATCGGGCGGGGGAGACGGTCTTCACGCGCACCGGTTTGCGCGGCCAGTACTTCTCCTATGTGCGGACGATCGTTTCGCCCGACGGAGAGCTCGTCGAGTGGTGGGGTCGGAATCTGCGGCTGGATCGGAAGGTACCGGCCGATCCGGCCATCGAGCGGGCGGTGGCCGAGTTGGAGGCTGCCGAAGCGCGCGCACGCACGCTGGGTCGAGAAGCCGATGCGCGCCGCCGAGGGCGCCCGGGCGAGCGGTATCTGGGTGTGAAGCGCTGCCGCGCTTGTCACCCCGGGCCGTATGCCCAGTGGCTCGACACACGGCACGCGCGCGCCAGCGCCACGCTCCAGCGCGAAGGGCACGCCCGCGACCCGGAATGCCTGCGCTGTCACACCACCGGCTACGAGCACATCACCGGCTTCCATCCAGCCTCCGCCGAACCGGATCTGCGCAACGTCCAATGTGAGAGCTGTCACGGGATCGGCACCGAGCATCGGCGTGGGGCAGCGACGCCCCCGGTTGCCGAGGCGACCTGCCGGCGCTGCCATACGCCGGAGTGGAGTCCGGACTGGGCCTTCGCCGCCTATCGCGCGCGCATCAC
Source organism: Candidatus Eiseniibacteriota bacterium (assembly GCA_014729815.1). GTDB lineage: Bacteria > Eisenbacteria > RBG-16-71-46 > CAIMUX01 > WJJG01 > WJJG01. Next base: position 2,222 of record WJJG01000381.1, on the reverse strand, counting down.
GCACTGACGGGACCAACGGAAGGGAGTCGTCGCACATGGATGAGCCGCGTCTCTACGACCGGGAATTCCACGACGATCTCGTGGCCCTGCTGGATACGCGCGATGAGAAGCTGATTCGCGCGCTCCTGGCGCAGCTGCATCCCGCCGATCTGGCGGACATGCTCGAGCATCTCGATGACGAGGAGCGATCCTACGCCTTCGGCCTGATCGCGCCGGAGCTGCGTTCGCAGGCGCTCGCCGAGCTCGAGGATGGAACGCGCGAGCGGCTGCTTTCACAGCTACCGCCGGACGAGATCGCCGACCTCGTCGAGGAACTCGACTCCGACGATGCGACCGATGTGGTGCAGGATCTGCCGACCGAGCGCGTCGAGCGGGTGCTGCAGGAGGTCGCACTCCCCGAAGCGCGCGATGTGCGGCGGCTGCTGGCCTATCCCGAGGACACGGCCGGCGGCATCATGGCCACCGAGTTCGTCGCCGTGCCCGAGGAGGAGACGGTCGATGAGGCCATCGAGCGGCTGCGGCGCGGCGCCGAGTCGCAAGGCGACATCCCCTACGTGTTCGTGGTCGACGCCGACGGGCGGCTCAGCGGATGGCTCTCGTTGCGCGACCTCCTGCTCAGCGGCCCGCAGCGGCGGGTGGCCGATCTGGCCGACCGAGACGTGCGTTCGGTGCCGGCCACGATGGATCAGGAACAGGTGGCCGAACTGGTCCGCAAATACGATCTGGCCCTCGTGCCGGTGGTCGACGAGGCCGGCCGACTGATCGGTCAGATCACGCTCGACGACATCCTCGACGTCTACGAGCAAGAGACCTCCGAGGACTTCTCGCGCCTCTCCGGTGCGCTGCAGGAGGAGTCTCCGGCCGACTCGGTGCTGACCGTGTCGCGCAATCGGCTGCCGTGGCTGCTGCTGGGACTGATGGGCGGCATCCTCTCGGCCTACGTCATGAGCCTGCATACCACGAGCATGCATCGAGCGGTCGAGATCGCCTTCTTCGTGCCGGTGATCATGGCCATGGGGGGCAACGTCGGCATCCAGTCCTCGGCCACGGTCGTGCGCGGCCTGGCCACCGGAGAGATCCGCGAACCGGGATCTGCGACCCGCCTGATCAAGGAGATCCTGGTGGGCGCGCTCAACGCGATTCTGCTGGCGTTCGCGCTGTGGCTGATCGTGACCGTCTGGTTGGGCAAGGGCAAGCTGGCCGCGGTCGTCGGCTGCTCGCTGGCGCTCTCGATGGTCTTCGCCGCCGCGGTCGGTTCGGCCGTGCCGCTGCTGCTCAAGCGCATCGGCATCGATCCAGCGCTGGCGACGGGCCCCTTCGTCACCACGGCCAACGACCTGCTGGGCCTGATTCTCTACTTGACTGCCGCGACAACGTTGCTAAGCTGGACGTAGGTCGCACGCACAGACCCAGTCCCCACAGATCCGTTCTGAGTGCCGATCGCGCCGAACTGCGCATGGTTGAAGCCGTGTTGCATCGCGGCCGTCGGTCGCGTGCATGTTCGGGACGAATGCTCTGCATCAGGAAACATCGGGTTCCTGGCGGGAGATGCTGGTGCGGGTGCGTGTGTAAGACCTGAGACCGGCTGGCCGGGAGGCGCACGGCGGCAAGGTCGGCGCCGCATCCAGGCCGCCAGGGTGTTCGCCTAGCGCACCTTCGGTGCGCTCGCGCACAACCAGCGAGGTGATCGAGTGGATCCGTTCGAAGACTGTCTCGTCAAGGGACGCTTGAAGAAGATCGATGTGGATGTCGAGCGGGTGGCGTCCGAGCTGCAGACGGCGCAGGAAGAGCTGACGCGTGCCCGCGCCTGCTATGCCGGCGGCAACTGGGGGGAGACGGCCACGCAGGCCTATTTCGCCCTCTTCCGCACGGCGCGCGCGGCGATCAACTCCCAGGGCTATCGCGACACGAATCTCTACGGCCTGCTGGCCGGGGTGCGCAAGCTCTATGTCGAGACCGACAAGTTGCCGGCGAAGTTCATCGATGCCATCCGCGATTCGAAGGATATCAAGGACGTCATCTACGAAGGGGGCCGCGCGACGCGGCGCGATGCGCGTCAAGTGCTTGGCTGGGCGCTGGGGTTCGTGAAGACCGTCTTCGGTCTGCTGGCGCTGCCCGGCTTCGATGCCGACGCGATCGATGCGACCCTGCCCGAGCCCCAGCCGCGTGCCGAGCGCTCGGGGCGCAACGGGGACGGCCCTCCGCGCGGGCGCGGCCCGCAG
>WJJG01000380.1 GCA_014729815.1 Candidatus Eiseniibacteriota bacterium | reverse complement strand
GTCAGGAACTGCTCGATGGGGGCGACTCTCTCGGGCGTCGCCCAGCCCTCGGGAAGCTCGCCCCGCCTGCGCAAAGCCTCCGCGGCATCGGCGATGACGCGGAGGCGCGCTGCGGCATCGCCGGCGACCGCGGCCGCCCAGGCATCCTGCGGCAGCGCCTCGAGCAACGCGTGGAGGCGGATGCCGTCGAGGCGGGCCTCTTGGCGCGCCCCCGTGCCGTCCGCCACGGATGCGGACGGGATCAGCAGGGCGCTTCCCGACTCCGCCTCCTCCTCGATCACCGCTTCGTCGATCAGGCGCTTGAGCTCGGTGACCCAGTACTTGCCGCGCCAGCGGGGCGCCGCCGGGTACGCGTAGGGTCGCGCCAAGCGCTGCTCGAGCCCCGGCAGCGCGGCGCGCGCGGCCTGCAGCTCGGCGTCCGGTGAGCTCCTCGGCTCGGCGTCCCTCGCGGCGGCATCCACCAGCGCCGCGAAATCGTGACGCTCGATCTCCAGGAAGCCGCGTGAGATGCGTCCCGGCTCCGCATCCGCCTGCGGCAGCAGCCCGGCGCGGCAGAGACCACCCAGGATCCAGTCCAGGGGGCCCTGGGCGCGATAGAGCAGCTCCTCGGCCAGCGGTCCGTCCGCGGACCAGGGCGCGAGATCCGGACGCAGCTTCTCCCAGGCCCGCGAGAGCGTGCCGCAGAGGATCAGCTTCTCCCGCGCGCGGGTGAGGGCGACGTAGAGAATGCGGAGCTCCTCCTCGTGGCTCGCGTCGAGCCGCACGCGGCGCAGGATGCTGCGCGCCAGGGTGGGGGTCTTGACGTACTCGCGCGGATCGAGCGCGTCGACCCCCAGCCAATCCTCGCCCGTGATGACCTGTTCGCGGCTCTCGGAGCGGTTTCGATCGCGGCCGAGGAGCGCCAGGATCACCACCGGAAACTCGAGCCCCTTGGCCTTGTGCAGCGAGAGGAGGCGCACGGCGTCGGCCTCCGCATCCTCTTCGCCGGCCGATTCGATCTCGCCGGTCGCCTCGACCGCCTCGAGATGCGCGATCAGCCCGGAGAGCGAATGATCCTGCTCCTGCTCGTAGCGCCGCGCGAGATCGAGCAGCTGCTGGAGATTGGCGCCGCTCCCGCCGGCGGCCGCAGTCGAGACGAGCAGCCCCGACTCCTCGAGCGCCGTGGCGATCGCGCTTGCCAGGTCGCCGCTGCGCACGAGCAGACGCCAGCGCTCCAGGGCCGAGAGGAAGACGTGGCAGCGGCGCACCAGATCGGCATCCGCCGCGACGGGGGAATCGTCGCCCGCGCTGCTGGCAGCATCGCCCTCGGCGCTGCCGGCCGCCCCGTCGCGCCCTGCGCGCGGCCCGCTCCACGCATTCTCGACACCGGTAGCGGTGGCCCGCAGGGCGCTGAGCAGATAGAGGCTCTCCGGCCAGATCAGGCGCAGGCGCGCGAGGTCCCCGTCGCGGAAGCCGAAGGCGGGCATACGCAGCACGGCGGCCAGATCGATGTCGTCATGCGCGTTCTCGAGCGTGCGAATCAGGCTGCGGAAGTCGCGCACCTCCTGGCGGCGGAAGAAGTCGCTCCCGGCGAAGGAAACCGGCAGCCCCTCCTCGCGCAGGACGCGCGCAAAGGTCGGGCCGGTGGGCTTCGGGGAGCGCAGGATGACGGCGATGTCGCTGCATCTGACCGGGCGCCAGGTGCGCGACTCCTCGTCGAAGACCGGCAGCCGGTCGGCGAGCAGCGCCCGGATCCGCTGGGCCACGAGGCGCGCCTCGATCGTGTGGACCGGGTTCTCCGGCAGCGGGAGATCCGACGGCGGCCGATCGAGCAGATGCAGCTCGACCGGCGCCCAGCCGGGCGCGGCGGAATCGGGTCCCGCGGCCGGCTCACCGCCGCCGGCGGTCAGCGCCGGGCGGCGATCGACCCAATCCCGCGCCTCCGGCTCCGGCAGACCGCCCTGCGCCCCGAAGGCCAGCGCCTCGTCCTCGTAGGCCCCACCGATCATGTGTGGCCGCAGCAGAGTGGCGAAGAGCTCGTTGACCGCCGCGAGCACCGGGACGCGCGAACGGAAGTTGCGCGAGAGGAAGAGACGCACCCGCTTCGCGGACGCGACCGGATCCCCGGGGCGCTCGATGACGGCGCCGGCGAAGAGATCGCGGAAGATGGACGGATCGGAGAGGCGGAACTGATAGATGCACTGCTTGACGTCACCGACCAGGAAGCGTCCCTGCGGCGGGTCGAGCTGGCGCACGATGTCGGCCTGGAGCTGATTGACATCCTGGAACTCGTCGACGAAGACCATCGCGAAGCGCGCACGCAGCTCCGGCGGCGCGTCGCGCAAGAGCCGGCGCGCGCGCAGCTCGAGATCGGCGAAGTCGAGCAGTCCGCGCTCGGCCTTGTAGGCCTCGTACGCCTCGCCGAGTGCACGCACGAGCGCCAGTAGGGTCTGCAGCGTCTCTCCGATCTCGCGGTATTGGCTGAGGATCTCGCCCGCATCCTGCGGGATCCAACCGAACGCGCTGCGACTGCTCTTGGCGGCGCCCTGTCCGATCAGCTCCTTGGCCAGCTCGTTCCACGGGCCGAAGATCGGCTTCGTCCCGCGCGGCGTCCTCGGGAAGGTGAGCCCCCAGGGCCCCTCGTCCTTCCAGTCGGGCCCCTGCAAATGGCTCCGCAGGGCATCGATCGCGGCGGGGAGATCCCGGGCGAGGGCCGAGGCGTCCTCCCGGGCCGCGTCTTGCCGGACCGCGTCTCTCGGGATCGCAT
>WJJG01000003.1 GCA_014729815.1 Candidatus Eiseniibacteriota bacterium | reverse complement strand
GTCGGACGACTATACGCGCGTGAAGTTCCAGTTCGCCGATAGCACGTATTGGGCCGATGAGCTCTACTACGACCATCCCGTCACCGGGGTGACCTGGTACGGCGCGCGCGAATACGCGGCCTTCTACGGGCTGCGCCTGCCCACCGAGGTGGAGTGGGAGATCGCCGCGCGCGGGATGCGTCTCGGCACCCAGCACCTCTACCCGTGGGAGGATTTCACGGAGGTCGACAGCACCTACACCAACTACTACGGATCCGATGATCCGTACGAAGGCTCGCGGATACCGACGACGCCGGTGGGTGCGTTCAATGGATCCCCGTTGGGAGGCGTGCTGACCGAGGATGCCGTGGGTCCCTTCGCGACGTACGACCAGGCCGGCAATGCGGCCGAATGGTGTTCCGACTGGTACTCGTCCGCCGTCTACGACGAGCTGGAGGAGGAGATCGGGACGCCGATCGATCCGCAAGGGCCGGACTTCGGAACCGACCGCGTATTGCGCGGCGGAAGCTGGGCGCAGTTCAAGGATCAGCTCCGGCTGACCAACCGCCAGGCTGCGGATCCGGCAACCACGGCGCCCTGGATCGGTTTCCGCACGGCCTATACCGTCTACTAACCCGTGCCCACTTCCGGCCCCAGCCAGGCGGCACGCACCTCCCGGGATTCGCCGCGCGCGCCCGCGCGGCAGCCTCGATACTGGTTGCTGCCGCTGGGCGCGGTGCTGGTAGCGCTGGCGCTCTGGCTCTACGCGCCGCTGCTGACCTCGGCGCCGGTGATCGACGACGGGGCGGTGGCCCTGGAGAACCCGGCCGTCTGCGGCAACGACTTCTCCCCGGTGGCGCCCTTCTACGCCGGAACCTTTCGACCCCTCTGGCGCCCGTTCGCCAGCTGGACGCTGCGGCTCAACTGTCAGCTCGGGGGCGGTGAGAAGGGGGCCTTCACGCTGGTCAACCTGATCCTGCTGGCCGCCACCGCCCTTCTGGCCGCGCGCCTGCTGCAGCGGCTGGGCGTCTCGATGGCGCTCTCCGCGTGCACGGCCCTGATTCTGCTGATGCATCCGGCCCAGAGCGAATCGGTCCTGCGCATCGCCGGGCGTTCCGAGCTGCTCGCGCTTCCGCTGCTGCTCGGCGCGCTGCTCCTCTATACGTCGCGCGGCGCGCCCGAGGGCATTCGGCGCGCAGCCCCGATCTGGGGGCTTTGGGCGTTGCTCTACCTGCTGGGTCTGCTCAGCCGCGAGAGCGTGCTCCTCTTGCCGTTGCTGCTGGTTGGCTACGAACTGACGATCGGGAGCGGGCAGCGGATCCGGCGCCTCACCTGGGGCATCGGGATCTGCGTCGGCCTGGGGGTCCTCTGGTTCGCGGCGCGCGCCGGGGTGTTGCGCGGCTGGCCGGGCGAGCTGACCGGCAATCCCGCGCCCGACTACCTCGCCGCCCTGACCGCGACCGAGCGCGTGCAGCACGCCCTGGCGCTGCCGGTGCTGTACGTGCGCATGCTGTTCGATCCCGCCGCGATCCTTCCCGACTACGCGCATCTGCTGGCCCTGCCGCCCGAGGCGCCGCCGGTGGTCTTGGGGGACCCGCAGAGCTACGGCGTATCGGTGCCCGGCATCGATGCCGTCCTGCAGGGACTGGTGATCCTGGCGGCGGGCTTCGCGCTCTTCTTCCTCGCGCGTCGTCGTGCCCCGCTCGCGGCCTTCGGCGGGTGGCTCTTCGGACTCTCGCTGCTCACCGCCCTCCCGCTGCTGGGCAGCAACGGACACGTGGCCTCCGCGCGCCCTCTCTTCTTGCCGCTTCTGGGTCTCTTGATGATCCTGATCGATCTCGCCCGCCACCTGCTCGGGCCTGGGGTCGCCGCGCGCCCCACCCTGCGCTGGGGGTTCGCGGCGCTGGGGCTGTTGCTCCTCATGGGGCTCTTCTTGGGCACGCGGCAGACGGCGGCGGCCTGGAGGAGTGGTGAGACGGTGATCGCGCGGCTGGACGAGCGCGCGCCGCTCTCCCCCGAGGTGCCGTTGCAGCGTGCGGCGGCCGCGCTGCGCGACGGCCAGCGCCTTCGTGCGCGGGGGGCTCAGGAGGCGGCCAACGTAGAGTTCGAACTGGCCGCCAGTCTCTATGAAGAGGCGATCGGTCTCTTCCCGCGCATGCCCCGCGCCCTGCTCAACCTGGGCCTGCTGCGCGCGCAGCAACAACAGGCCAGCATGGCGGGCCGCGCACTCTCGGATGCGGCGGTCGTCGCGCAGCGCATCTTCCCGAACAGCCGGCTGGCCGCTCGCTGCTATTTCCTCCTGGGCGAGTACTACGGAAGACAGGGTCTCGATGAGCTGGCGATGCGCGCCTTCCAGCGCTCGGCGGCGATCGATTCGACCAACGCCGGCGCCCTCGGCCGGGCCGGCATGCTCGAGGCGATGTTGGCCGGGAGCGCGCGCGAGGGGATCGCGCACATGGAGCGTGCCCTGGAGCTCGATCCCGAAGGCCGCAGCCTGGGCCCCCTGGCCGAGCGCGTGCGGGAGGTGCTCCGTCGCGCGCGCAACTATCTCGCGCTTTCGGAGGAGGACAGCGTCGCCTACTCCGAGGCGATGAGTGGAGAGGGAGCCCCGGTTGAGACGCCGGATCGCAGCCACCGCGAGTGAGCCGACGACTGCGGCGGCCACGGGCCGTCCGGCCTCACCGCGGCGAACGAAGCGGCGCCGCCGGATCCGGGGGCGGCCGCTCGCGCTCGGCCCCTTCCTTTCGCTCCTCGCTCTCCTCCTGTGGCTCCCGCCGCCGGCGCGCGGCGACCCCGCCCCCGAGGAGCCGGACTTCAGCCGCGTCTATCCCGAGCCCCGCGACGGTCTCCTGCTGCAGCCGAGCCCCGGTTGGCCCCTCTGGCTGGTCGACTTCGAAACCCGCGCGCGCACCGATGAGACCTCCGGCATCGCCTTCCTCGGTCGCGACCGCGCAGGGGCGCGGCTCTTCCTGCTGGCCGACGACACCGGCCGCTTTCACATCTGCCGCGTCGAGGACGAGCGCGGCGCCGCACCCCGGCTGCAGCTCGAGCGCGTGGCGATCGCCCCCGCTCTGTTCGATTCCCTATCCAGCTACGAGCACTGGGACTTCGAGGCGGTGGCCGTCGATCTGCCGCGCCCGCGCCCGCCGCTGCGCGATTCGATCCGCGGTTGGGTCTCACTCGAGGGACGCGGTCCCGCCTTCCGCCCGCAGACCAGCGTCTACGCCCTTTCCTTCGCCCGCTCCGGTGATCCGGCGCGCTGGCGCGTCGGCCCCATCGGACCCGCCATTGCGGGCGCGCGCTTCTGGGAGGGCCACGTGGCGCGCAACCGGGGCCTCGAGGGCTTGGCGCTGGGCGAGCGGCTGGCATTCCTCGGTCTCGAGTCGCTCTCTGGACGCACCCAGGTCAGCGGAGCGGGGACGATCCTCTTCGTGTATGATCGGCAGGCCGAACGGGTGGCTCGCATCGGCACGCAGCTACTGGGCATCGACACGATCTGCGGGCTCGACGCCTGGGGCGACAGCCTCTCGGTGTTGATCGATCGCAATCAACAGTCGGTCTTCCTGCTATGGTGGGACCCATCGGTTCCGGGACGGATCCGCGCGGCCCAGCGGCATCCGCTCGACCTACCCACACCGGAAGGATTCCGCTATGCTGTGCCATCCGTCGAGGGGCTGGCCCTCGATGATGGCGGGGACCTCTGGTGTGTGACCGACCCGTGGCGCGGACACTACCGTCCGGTCGGCGCGGTGCCCGAAACCGTGGCGGTCTACCTGGAAGCGGAGATGCCGATGCTGTATCGCTTCCCGGGGAAGGCGATCTGGCAGCAGGCGGGGCTCGAGCATCTCTGGCCGCCCCGCCCCTAGGCGGGCCGCGAGCCGGCGCCGCGGAGGCTCCCGACGCTCGAGGGGTAGGGCGCCGGATGCAGGCTCTCGCGCGGCGGGCAGGCAGCGCCGCGGCCACAGAGCCGGAGGTCACGTGACGCAGAATCTCGATCGGTCGGAGGCACCATGAAGCAGTTGCGCACGCGCATCCATCGCAGCATCCCGGGCGCGGCGCTCGCCCTGGCCGTACCGTTCCTGCTGCTCCTCGCCCCCGCCCCGCGCGCCGCCTCGCCGCCGCCGTTGGAGACCGGCGGCGGTATGGTGGTCACCGCCTCACCGGAAGCCTCGGTGGTCGGCGCGCGCATCCTGCAGCGCGGCGGCAATGCCGTCGACGCCGCGATCGCCACGCAGTTCGCCCTGGCGGTCACCTATCCGCAAGCCGGCAACCTCGGCGGCGGCGGCTTCCTGATCGCGCGCATGGCCGAGGGAACCTGCGATGCGATCGACTTCCGCGAGGTCGCACCCGCGGCCGCATCGGGCAGCATGTACTTGGACAGTGAAGGCGCGCCCGATCCGCGCCTCTCGACATCCACGCTGCTCGGCGTGGGTGTGCCCGGGAGTGTGGCCGGGATGGCGCTCGCCCACGAGCGCCACGCCACCCTGCCCTGGAATGAACTGCTGGCGCCCGCCATCGCACTGGCCGAGCAGGGATTCGTGCTCGATGGATACATGGCCGCGCATCTTTCGATCTACGCGCCGCGCCTGAGCGGACATGCCGAAACGCGCCGCATCTTCGTGCGGGACGATCGCGCCTGGATGCGCGGCGATACGTTGCGTCAACCCGAGCTGGCCCGCACGCTGCGGCGGCTGGCGCGCAACGGCCCCGCCGAGTTCTACGAGGGCGAGACCGCGGCGCTGCTGGTTGCCGAGATGGAACGCGGCGGTGGCCTGATCAACCGCGAGGATCTGCGCGCCTACCGCGCGCGCCTGCGCCGGCCGCTGAGCGGAACGTATCGCGGATACACGATCTACTCGATGCCGCCGCCGAGCTCGGGCGGCGTGGCGCTGCTGCAGATGCTCCGCGTGCTCGAAGGGTTTCCGCTGGCGGCGTGGGGGCCGCACGGCTCGCGCAGCTCGCATCTGCTGGCCGAGGTGATGAAGCGGGCCTTCGCCGATCGGGCCGAGTTTCTCGGCGATCCGGATCTGACGCCGGTGCCGATCGAGGGCCTGCTCTCCGACGACTATCTCGCACGCATGCGCGCCGGGGTCGACCTCCAGCGCGCCACACCGGCCCTGGCCGCCGGCCCCGGGATGCCGCCCGGCGCCGAAGCATTCTACGATGCGACCGGTGATACGCCCGGGCCCAACATCGATGCGCTGCGCGGCGCGGGGGAGAACACGACGCATTTTAGCATCGTGGATGCCGCGGGGAACGCCGTCGCGGTGACCACGACGCTCAACACGAACTATGGCACGGCGATCACGGTGACCGGCGCCGGGTTCTTGCTGAACAACGAGATGGACGATTTCGCCGCCGCGCCGGGCCAGCCGAACTACTACGGGCTGATCCAGGGAGAGGCCAATGCGGTGCGACCCTTCGCGCGCCCCCTCAGCTCGATGACGCCGGTGATCGCTACACGCGATGGGGATCTGGCCTTCGTGCTCGGCTCGCCCGGGGGTCCGCGCATCATCACCAGCGTGCTGCAGGCGATCGTGAATCTGATCGATCACGGCATGGACATTCAGGAAGCGATCGATGCGCCGCGTATCCATCATCAGTGGCAGCCCGATTCGCTCTATCTGGAGCGCGACGCGCTGGCGCGCGAGATCCGCGAATCGCTCGAGGCGCTCGGTCATCATCTGGCCGAGCGTGATCCGATCGGCTCGGTGCAGGGGGTGCGCGCGCACTGGGGTCCGCAAGGGGAACTGAAACTGGCCGGCGCCGGCGACCCGCGGCGCAACGGATGCGCGGTGGGGATCAGCGCCGCGCACCTGGTCTCCCGGTGCGCGCAGGTGGGCTTGCGCTAGATGCCGCACGCACGGTCTCCGAATCCCGCGAGCGCCCCGCGCGGCGCTCCGGCGAAGGTGAGCCTCTCTTGACCGAACTGCTGCAAAAGACGACCCGCCCGCAGGGTCCCGCCCGCGCGGCCGCGGCGGTGGCCCCGGGTCACCCGGCGGCGCCCGCCGGTCCCGCGGCGGGGCTGACACCGGCGCAGGTGCGCATCCTGGGCGATGCGGCGCCGCGCCCGGCGCCGCGCCCGCTGGCGATCCTCGGCCTGACCGCCTGGCGCGAGTTCTGGTCGATGGGCGACGGGG
>WJJG01000379.1 GCA_014729815.1 Candidatus Eiseniibacteriota bacterium | reverse complement strand
TCCTCGATCAGCGGGGCTACGGGGTCTACGACCTCGTATCACCCGAGTAGCGGCACGCGCGCACGCAGCTCGCCCAGGAGACCTTCGATCTCCTGCATGCGCCTCGTCCAAGAATGCTGCTCTGCCAGGGTGCGCCGCGCGCGCGCCGCGGCGGGGTCGCGGTGGCCCAGCGCCGCCTCGATCGCGGGCAGGAACTCGGCCTCGGTGGCATAGGGGTAGGCGTGCGGGGGTCGGGCATGCGCGCGCAGACTGTCCAGTGGCGGACAGACGATCGGAAGACCACAGGCCAGGTACTCGAAGAACTTCATCGGAAAGGAGTGCCGCGTGGTCTCGTTGCGCGCGAATGGGATCAATCCCACGTCGAGATGATGCAGCAGCCCGGGCAACGCCTCGCGCGGACGCTCCCCCAGTAGATGCACACGCGCCGCGGTGCGCAGCGCACCCAGATCGGGCGGCGCCTCGCCGCGACCCAGCGCGCCGATGAAGATCCAGGAGAGGTCCGCCCGCGCGCGCGCCGCGCGGGCCAGCAGCGGTAGGTCGCACTTGTAGGCGGCCAGGTTCCCCAGATACCCGATGCGGGGCCTGCCAATCGGGCGGAGCTCCGGCGGCTCCGGGGGAGGCTGACCGGGGGGCGGGTAGAGATCGAGATCGGCGACATTGGGCATCAGGCGGACATCGGGATGCCGCGCGGCCAGCCGGGCCTGCAGCGGCGCCGACGAGGCGATCACGCAGTCGGCGCGGCGGAGCAGACGGCGCTCCTGGGCACGCACCCAGTCGGCGTCGACCCCGGGATTGACCTCGTAGGCGTCGACGCAGTGGTAGACGAGCGCCGCAGGGGCGAGCCGTGCGATGACGGGTGCGGCGCTGGGCAGGAAGCTCCAGACGAGCGGGGTGCGGAAGCCGAGCCGTTGCAGAGCCCCCCGGAGCTGCGCGGAGAGCAGGCGGGCGCCCAGCGCCTCGCGCAGCGCCCCGCGCCCGCTGGGGAGGTTCCAGGGTGTGAGCAGATGGAGATCGCGATCGGCGTGGGGACGCCGCAGCACGCCACGCCAGAGCGCGGCGAGGCGGCGGCCGATCTTGCGCAGGTCGCCGCGCGCGGCGCGCGGCGGCCGCAGTCCGAGGCTGTTGACGTAGAGGACACGATGGCGCTCGGCCAGGCGCCACATGAGATGCTGTGCGTTGACCCAGTTCGGCTCTTCGTAGTCGGCCGATCCGAAGCAGACGATCTCCACGGCGCTAGACCTCCTCGCAGAGGACCCGATCGATCAGGTCGGCCAGTGTGCGTGCGCAGGCCCGCTGGGAGTAGCGCGCCACGACCTTGCGGCGGCCGCGCGCGCCCATGCGCCGGCGCAGGGCGGCATCCCCGGCGAGGCGCTCGAGGGCCTCGCGCCAGGCCGCGGGCCCATCGGCCAACAGACCATCCTCCCCGTGGGAGATCATCTCCGCATTGACGCCCACCGGGGAGGCGATCACCGGCAGACCGGCGGCCCAGTAGACCAGGATCTTGTGCCCCCCCTTGGCGCGCGCGTATTCGTTCTCCGTCAGCGGCATCAGACCGACATCGCAGCCCCAGAGCGCCTCGGCCTCGCGCGCGAGGCACCAGCGGACGTTCTCGACGCGCAGCCCTGCGGCGCGAAAGGGCCGGTCGGAGATGACCCGCAGCACCCCGCCGCGCCGCTGCTGCAGCGCGCGCAGCTGCGGAGTGACCTGTTCCAGATAGGTGAGGTTTCCGCCGCTGCCGATCCAGCCCCAGACCGGGGGGCGTCGCCGGGGCGGCGCCGCAGAGGGATGGATGCGCTCGGTATCGACCGGGGTGGGCAGGAGCAGGGTCGGCGTGCCGGTCCGACGACCGCGTGCCGCCAGCCGTGGGCTGGCCGCCAGGAGCCAGCGGGCGCGACGGGCGATCTTCTCGAACTTCGACCAGTCGTGGAAGCGATAGGCGAAGCCGCGCAGGTGCGGCGGCGGCTGGTCGAGCGCGTCGTCGAAGTCGTAGAGCAGGGGCACGCGGCGCCGGGCCAGCAGCCCCTCGAGCAGCGGAGGGCCGAAGGGGTAGAGCTCGCGCTGGACGATCACCGCATCGGCGCCGCCGCTGCGCAGCAGTTGCCCGATGCGCACCGCCAGGACGATCAGGTAGTAGAGCGGCTTGGTGAAGAGACGGACGGCCCCCCGCCGCTCGCTGAGCGCGCGGTAGAGCCGATCGGGCGCCGGTGGCAGGAAACGCAGCGTGATGCCTCGCTCCCGCAGCAGGGGCGCGTAGGCCGCGCCGCGGCAGCGCGCCGTGGCATTGCTCTGCGGGCGCCAGGCGAAGAAGTCGATGCGTCTGGCGCGAGGAGCCCTCCCATCGGGTCCGTTCGGCGCCGCGGGGGGGCGCGGCTCGCGGAGCGCGGCGACCAGGATTCCGGCCGCGGCGGCCCATTTCGTCCAGGCGTAGAGCAGCGGTGCCCCCAGGGCGCCTCCCGCGTCACGGGCGCGCCGGGCCTCGGCGGCTGCGGCGCGGGCGTCGCGGGGGGCCAGCAGTAGTGCGACCGCGGCGAGCAGTCCCAGCG
>WJJG01000378.1 GCA_014729815.1 Candidatus Eiseniibacteriota bacterium | reverse complement strand
TCATGTCTGATCCTCCTTGTTGCGGATGATATCCCCGAGGGAGCCGCTGGCTCGCGCGGGCCCTGCAAAGAAGCCACGTGGATCATGGCGGGAGAAACCGACTAGGATATTGACATTCTAGCACATCCTGGCGAACCGTGCAGGAGGGAGCGGTTGGTCGGCCAACGGGAGTGGATCGAAGTGGCGGATATGCGTCAGATGCAACGTCGCGGCGCGGCCCGCGAGCGCTCGCGCGGCCAGGGAGGTGGGTGATGAGCGGGGCCCGGCGGCCGCCCGGCGCGCCGCGCCCACGCCTGCTCTACAGCGATGACCACGGGGTGATCCGCGATCATCCGCTGCTCTGGGCGCTGGGCGAGGGCGGAGGAGATCCGCAACCCCTGGGTGCCATCCGCCGGTCCCCTTCGGCCGCGCTGGCCATGCCGCGCGGCAGCGATCTCTTCCTGCTCCCCGGCCGCACGCCTCTCGGCTGGCATCCCGGGCGCCGTCAGATCGTGCCGTTTGCGCACGACGCGGAGGGGCGCCCGGTACACGCGGTGGCCTGCTTCCTGGCTCCCGCACACACGGCCGCGCTTCTGGCGGCCTACGAGACGCGTCCGGGGGCTCCGGTCCTGCCGCTCTACTCCTACGCCGCGGTGGGCTTCGCGCGCGGGCGCTACTGGACCGCCGCGCAGCGGGTAGACAGCGATCCGCGCCAGGATCCCTGGCGCTTCGACCTCCAGGCGGTCCGTCGCGGCGTGGCGGCGGCGCTCGAGGACGATCCGCAGAACGCCCTGCTACAACAGCTCCGGCGCTGCGCGCTGGAGTACCAGTGCCGCGCAGCGCAGAACTTCTACCTCGGACGCCACGAGGCCCCGCTGCCGATCAGTACGGCCTGCAACGCGCGCTGTCTGGGCTGCATCAGCCTGCAGGCCGACGGGCGCTTCAAGGCCGCTCACGAGCGCTTGGGTCGCGCGCCCAGCGCGGCGGAGATCGCCCGCGTGGCCGCTGGGCACATCGCGCGTGTGCCGCAGGCGGTGGTCAGCTTCGGTCAAGGCTGCGAGGGTGAGCCCCTGCTGATGCGCGATCTGATCCGGGATGCGATACGCGCGATCCGCGCGCGAACGCGCGCCGGTACGATCAACCTCAACTCGAACGCTAGCCTGCCGGACCTGGTCGAGGAACTGGCGATCCTGGGACTCGACAGCCTGCGCGTCAGCCTCAACAGCGCGCGAGCGGAGCTCTACCGGATCTACTTCCGCCCGCAGGGCTACGATTTCGCCGCGGTCGTCGAATCGATGCGAGCCATGCGCCGATGCGGGCGCTTCGTCAGCCTGAACCTCTTCTACTTCCCGGGCGTTACGGATCGGTGGGAGGAGATCGAGGCGCTCGGGGACCTGATCGCACGCTGCGGCGTGGGGATGGTCCAGCTGCGCAATCTGAATATCGACCCCGAGCTGTATCGCGCGCAGCTTCCACCGGGCGTAGCGGGGGCAGGCGTCGGTCTGAGCGCCTTCCTGCAGGAGCTGCGCCGGCGTGCGCCCCACCTGCAGCTCGGATACTTCAATCCGCCCAAGGAGCGCTACGCCACATGGCCTTCGCCGGGCGGCGACACTCGCGATCGCGCCTGAGGTCCCGCGCCGCGCGCTGCCGAGTATCTCGGGAGGCGCCGAGGACGGGGGGCTCTACACTCGATGCCCGAAGAGAGTCGCTGGCGGAATCGCGCGGAGGCGTCTACCCGGCGTGTTGCTTGATCAGCTCGCGAGCGATGACGATCTTCTGCACCTCGCTGGTACCTTCGCCGATCTCGCAGAGCTTGGCGTCGCGGAAGTAGCGCTCGACCGGATAGTCCTTGGTATAGCCATAGCCGCCGTGGATCTGGATCGCCAGCGTGGTGGCCTTCATCGCCACGGTCGAGGCGTAGTACTTGGCCATGGCCGATTCCATCGAATGACGCTTGCCGGCGTCCTTGAGTCGAGCGGCATGGTAGGTCAGGTGACGCGCGGCGGTGACCTCCGTCTGCATGTCGGCCAGATAGCTCTGGATCATCTGGAACTCGCAGATCGGCTGTCCGAACTGCTTGCGCTCCATGGCATACGGGACGGACGCATCCAGGGCGCCCTGGGCGATGCCCAGCGCCAGGGCGGCGATCGAGATCCGCCCGCCGTCGAGGGTCTTCATGAAGAGCGGGAAGCCCCGGTGCAGCTCGCCCAGCAGGGCGTCCCGCGGCACGCGACAGTCCTCGAAGATCAACTCGCGCGTGTCCGAGGCGCGCAGACCGAGCTTGTTCTCCTTCTTGCCGAGATTGAAACCGGGAAGATCGGTTTCGACCAGAAAGGCCGAGATCCCGTGCGAGCCTTTGGCCTCCTTGTCGGTCTTGGCGGTGATCACCAGCACGCCCGCATAGGTGGCGTTCGTGATGAACTGCTTGCTTCCGTTGATCACCCAGTGGTCGCCATCGAGCATGGCCGTCGTGCGCGTCCCGCCGGCGTCCGAGCCGGCTTCCGGTTCGGTCAGGCCGAAGGAGGAGAGGTACTCGCCGGAGCACACCTTGGGCATGTATTTCTGCTTCTGCTCGGTCGTGCCGAAGGCGTAGATCGGCCAGACGCCCAGCGAACAATGTGCGGCGAGGGTAATGCCGTGTGATCCATCGACGCGCGAGAGCTCCTCGACGGCGATGATGTAGCTGAGCGTGTCGCCGCCCATGCCGCCCTCTTCCTCGGGGAATCCGATCCCCAGAATGCCCATCTCACCGAGTTTCTTGAAGCTCTGCTCGGGGAACTGCTGCGCCTCGTCGAGCTCGGCCGCGATGGGAGCGATCTTCTCGCGCGCGTAGCGGCGCACCATGTCGCGGACTGCCTGTTGCTCTTCGGTCAGATCGAAGTTGGTCATGCGTGCCTCCAGCGCCCCGAGTGGTTGTGACGATGCGCGCCGCGCGCATCCGGCAGCAGAAGACGCAGCATAGCTGCGGCCGCTGCCGGGGGTCAAGCGACTCGCCCGGCGTGGACTCCATCGCCGGCGCGTCTCCTGCGAGCACGGCAAGCCCAGATCGTGCTGGGGCTTTGGAGATTGACGGTGGCGCTACAAGACGGCTAACATTCCCGTTCTTGGTTTGCTTATGGAAGAGCCGCCGCCGGGCGGCTCGGACCACACCCAGCCTTCCCGGTCGTACCGGGCACGGACCGCAACCGGGAGAGAAGAGGAAGAAGGAGGGAGGCATGGCCGTCGGGATCATCGGCTATGGCGCGCATATCCCCCGCAGACGCATCAAGGTCGAGGAGATCGCCAAGGTGTGGGGAGCGGACGCGCCAAGCTACAAGCGTGGCCTCGAACTGCGGGAGAAATCGGTCCCCGGACTGGATGAGGACACGATCACGCTTTCGGTCGAAGCCGCACGCAACGCGCTGCTGCGCGCCGGCATCGACGCGCGTGAGATCGGCTGCATCTACGTGGGATCCGAGTCCCACCCCTACGCCGTCAAGCCCTCGGGCGCCACGGTGGCCGAGGCGATCGGAGCGACGCCGGACTGTCACTGCGCCGACTTCGAGTTCGCGTGCAAGGCGGGCTCCGAGGGGATGTTCGTGGCGCACGGACTGGTCAAGGCCGGTCTGGTAAAGTATGGCATGGGGATCGGAGCCGACACGTCGCAGGGCGCTCCGGGGGACGCGCTGGAATACTCCGCGGCCGCCGGCGCGGCGGCATTCATCATGGGCAGCGACGAGGAGAGGTTGCTGGCCACGATCGACGAAACGCACTCCTTCATGACCGACACACCCGACTTCTGGCGCCGCGAGCACCAGTACTATCCGATGCATGGTGGCCGCTTCACCGGTGAGCCGGCCTACTTCCGCACGGTGACCGGCGCCGTCAAGGCGATCCTCGAGAAGAGCAATCTGCAGCCCGCCGACTTCAAGTACGCCGTCTTCCATCAGCCCAACGGGAAGTTCCCCGTGCGCGTCGGCAAGATGCTCGGCTTCCAGCGCGAGCAGATCGATACCGGGCGTCTGGTGCCCACTCTGGGCAATACGTACTCCGGCTCCTCCCCACTGGGCCTGACCGCGGTGCTGGATGTGGCCGATCCGGGCGATCGCGTGCTGATGTGCTCCTACGGTTCGGGAGCCGGCAGTGATGCCTTCATCCTCACCGTCAAGGAGCGCATTCGGGAAGCGCGCGATCGAGCGCCCCAGACCCGCTGGCTCCTCGACGAGAACATCCGCTACGTCGAATACGGCGAGTATGCCAAGCTGCGTCGCAAGATCCGCCTTGCGGAGTAGGCGACTCCCCGAGCATGTCTTGCGCACGCAGAAGGCGAGATAGGAGGAAGAGAGACGATGAGAGATGTAGCCGTAATCGGCGTCGGCATGCAGAAGTGGGGCGAGCTCTGGACGAAGTCGATCCGGGATGTCTTCGTCGAGTCGGCCCTCCTGGCGATGGACGACGCCGGTGTGGACCATATCGATTCGATGTACGTCGGCAGCATGAGCCCGGGCATCTTCTCCTCGCAGGAGCACCTGGAATCCGTGCTGGGCGACTACCTGGGCCAGCCGCACATTCCCGCCACGCGGGTGGAGTCGGCGTGTGCCTCCGGGGGATTGGCCTTCCGCCTGGCCTGGATGGAGGTGGCCAGCGGGATCAGCGACATCGCCCTGGCCGGGGGCGTGGAGAAGATGACCGACATCAGTGGCAGCGACGCGACCTACGCCCTGGCCACAGCGGCCGACATGAAGTGGGAAGGGATCAGCGGGGTCACCTTCCCGGGCCTGTATGCGATGATGGCCGTGGCGCACATGGATCGGTACGGTACCACGCGCGAGCAGCTCGCACATGTGGCGGTCAAGAACCACGCCAATGGCAGCAAGAACCCCCGCGCGCAGTTCCCCTTCCCGGTCACCGTCGAGCAGGTGATCAATAGCGTAAAGGTCGCCGATCCGCTGAACATCCTCGACTGCTCCCCGATCACCGATGGCGCGGCGGCGGCGATTCTGGTGCCCGCCGACCAGGTCAAGAACTACAAGAGGCCGGGTGTGAAGATCATCGGCAGCGGGCATGCGACCGACTCGATCGCCCTGCACGGACGTGACGATCTGACTACCATCCGCGCCGCAGCCGAGGCCGGCCAGCGCGCCTACGAGATGGCCGGCAAGCAGCCTTCCGACATCGACTTCGCCGAGGTGCACGATTGCTTCACGATCGCCGAGATCGTGGTCAGCGAGGCCCTGGGCTTCTTCGAGCCGGGCCAGGGCGGTCCGGCGGCCGAGTCGGGTGCGACAGCGATGGGCGGCAAGATCCCGATCAACGTCAGCGGCGGACTGAAGTCGAAGGGCCATCCCGTGGGTGCGACCGGCGTCGCGCAGGTGGTCGAGTCCATCGAGCAGCTGCGCGGCGAGGCCGGCGAACGACAGGTCAAGGACGCGCGCGTGGCGTTGACGCAGAACATGGGCGGCAGCGGCGGTAGCTGCGTCGTGCACATTATGGAGGTGATGTAATGCCCCCAGCCAGATCCTGGCGGTCATATCCGCAGACCTATCGCCTCGAAGCCGGACGCTGCACGAGTTGTGGGGCGGTCTACTTCCCTCCACGCCTGATCTGCAGCCAGTGCAAGGGGCGCGAGTTCGAGACTTTCTCTATGAAGCGGACCGGCAAGGTTCTCACGCACACGGTGATCCGCACGCCATCGGCGGCGTTCGCGGGCGACGCGCCCTTCGCGGTGGCGATCGTCGAGATGGATGACGGGGTGCGTCTGACGACACAGGTCGTGGACGCCGATTTCGAGGAGATTCGCATCGGCTTGCCGGTCAAGCTGGAGTTCCGGCGGGTCTACTCGGAGGGCGACGCGGGCGTGATCAACTACGGCTACAAGGCCGTTCCGGTCCGCTCCTAGGCACTGGCGCAGTCGCCGTGTTGCGCAGCGGCCGGCCGAACCCCCGAGCCGTTCGTCCGGCCGCTGCATATTCGATCTCTGCGAAGGAGGCCCGGCTGTGATTCATGGGACCGTTCGCCTCGAGCGCCACGGGGCGTTGGCGCGCGTGATCCTCGATCGCCCCAAGATCCGCAATGCCTTCAACGATGAGATGCTCACGGATTTGCGCGAGATCTTCGCCACCTTGCGGGACACGTCCGATGTGCGGGTCATCATCCTCACGGGGGAGGGCCAGGCCTTTTGTGGCGGTGCCGATCTGCACTGGATGAAGCGCGTTGTCGATTACACGCACGAGGAGAACTACGT
>WJJG01000377.1 GCA_014729815.1 Candidatus Eiseniibacteriota bacterium | reverse complement strand
TCTCCCTTGTGAAGGACGCCGTGGTAGTTGCGGATCGGCCCCAAGGGCTGTCCTCTTCCTGAAGCCGGCCGAGGCTGGGACCACCAGCGTCTAGGTGCCGATGAGTAGAACCGAGAGGTAGCACAGAGGCCGCCGACCACATCGATCCTGCCAAAACAAAGGAGG
This sequence comes from Candidatus Eiseniibacteriota bacterium, assembly GCA_014729815.1. Lineage (GTDB taxonomy): Bacteria > Eisenbacteria > RBG-16-71-46 > CAIMUX01 > WJJG01 > WJJG01. The sequence goes on along the minus strand of WJJG01000377.1, from coordinate 3,018 downwards.
CGGAATTCAAGGCCTTGTTCGCGATGGCACATCACAACTTGATTGGTGACTAGCAACTACGGGCAGAGGAGGCTCCAGGACGTGTCTGCCTGCGCAAGCGCCAACCTCCTACCCACTCGCCCCCCCAAGCTCGGCGAGCTAATCCAGCTCCGCTCCCGCCGCTGGCTCGTCGAAGAGATCGTCGAGCCCGAGGTCGCCGGCCGGTCCCCCCTCGTCCGCCTGGCCTGCGCCGACGACGACGCCCAGGGCCAGATCCTGGAGGTCTATTGGGACTACGAGCCTGATCGACGCATCCTGGAGGAAGAGGGCTGGTCCGACCTTGCCGCCAAGGGCTTCGATCCCCCGCGCCACTTTGGGGCCTTCCTCCACACGCTCCGGTGGAACTGCGTCACGGCCACCGATCCGAGTCTCTTCCAAGCTCCATTCCGCGCCGGGATCAGGATCGACGCCTACCAGATGGAGCCGCTCCGCAAGGCGCTCCGGCTCCCCCGTGTCAACCTCTTCATCGCCGATGACACCGGCCTCGGCAAGACGATCGAGGCCGGTCTCATTGCACGCGAGCTGCTCCTGCGCCGCAGGTGCAAGACGATCGTGGTCTCAGCGCCACCTTCGGTGCTCGAGCAATGGAAGGCGGAGCTCGAGGAGCGTTTCGGCCTCGTCTTCGAGATCCTCGACCGCAGTTACCTGGCCCGGGTTCGGCGGGAGCGCGGCTTTGGAGTCAACCCCTGGCGGACACACAGCCGCTTCCTCGTCTCACACAACCTGCTCATCGATCCTACCTACACCGACCCGATGCGCGAGTGGCTGGGACTCATGCTGCCCGGCAGCCTCCTCATCATCGACGAGGCCCATCACGCCGCGCCCTCCAGCGGAGGACGCTACGGCATAGAGACCAAGTTCACGCGCGCCGTCCGGGATCTGTGCCACCGCTTCGAGCACAGGCTCTTCCTTTCGGCCACCCCCCACAACGGCCACTCCAACAGCTTCTCCACGCTCCTCGAGCTTCTCGATCCCTACCGCTTCACACGCGGCGTCAAGGTTCGCAAGGCGGCGCTCGAGGACGTCATGGTGCGCCGGCTCAAGGAAGACATTCGGGTGATCCAGGGCGGCTTCCCGCACAGGAATGTGGTCCCTGTCGTGATCGACGGACTGCCCGAGGACACGCCCGAGCTCGTGCTGTCTCGCCTTCTCGACGAGTACCGAACCGCGAGGGAGGAGCGTTTCGCGAACACGTCGAAGCGCGCCCAGGCATCCGCGGGTCTCCTGGTCGTCGGATTGCAGCAGCGCCTGCTCTCCTCCATCGAGGCCTTCGCGCGCAGCCTCAAGGTCCACCGCCAGACGGTCCAGCGCGACTGGGACAAGGCTCAAGGGGCTGACCTGTCAAGCCCATCAACCCCCGGGAACTCCGAGCCGTCCCTGCTCGACCAGACTCCGGACTCGGATGATGAGCGGGCCGATTGGACCGATCAGGAACTGGAGACCGAGGAGAACGCCCAGGTCGAGGCTGCCACCTCGGCAGCGGAGGCGGAGTCTCCCAGGGACGCGGCCGCCGAGAAGATGTGGCGCCGCGAACAGGAGCTCCTCGATTCGCTGCAGGAGATCGCGGAGCAGAGTCGTCACTTGCCCGACGCCAAGACGCGCCGTCTCATCGACTGGATCCGGGAACACATGTGCCCGAACCTCCCCCCTTTCGACGAGACCCCGAGCGGCCTGGGGCCCAAGTGGAATGAGCGGCGCGTGCTCATCTTCACGGAGAACCGCGAGGGTACGAAGCGCTACCTGCAAACCATCCTCGAGCAGGCCATCGACGGGACTGATCGCGCCGACGAGCGCATCGAGGTGATCGACGGCCTGACCAGCAGCACCCGCCGCAAGGAGATCCAGCGCCGCTTCCTCACCCACCCGAAGAAGGATCCGCTGCGCATCCTGCTGGCCACCGATGCGGCGCGGGAGGGTCTCAACTTCCAGGCCCACTGCACCGATCTCTTCCACTTCGATCTGCCCTGGAACCCGGGGCGCATCGAGCAGCGCAACGGCCGCATCGACCGCAAGCTTCAGCCGGCGGACGAGGTGCGGTGTCACTACTTCGTTCTGCCCCAGCGTGTCGAGGACCATGTGCTCGAAGTCCTCGTCCGCAAGACCGAGAGGATCCGGGAGGAGCTGGGGAGTCTCTCGCAGGTCATCGACGATCAGGTCGAGCGCCGGCTCACCGAGTACGGCATTCGGCATGCCGACGCGGCTGAGCTCGCTAGCGAGCTGGAGGCGGCCGATCTGGATGCTGAGCGCAAGCGCATCACGGAAGAGGAGTTGGAGGCCGCCCGCGAGCGCCAGGATGACTTGGTGGCACAGATCGAGCGATGCCGCACTCTGCTGGAGCGCTCTCGCGACTGGGTCGGCTTCCAAGCAGGTCCGTTCCGCGACGCCCTCTCGTGCTCGCTCGAGATCCTCGGCACCGAGCCCCTATCTGAAGCTACCGATGACGACGGTCGGCGTGTCTACAGCTTCCCCCCACTCGACCGGCGGGCGGAGACAGACCCGAGCTGGACGGCCACGCTCGACACGCTTCGCGTGCCGCGCAAGACCGGCCAGAAGCTGGCCGAGTGGCGCCGAGAGGCGCCCATTCGCCCGGTCGTCTTCGAAGATACCGGCGTCGTCACCGAAGACACCGTCCACCTGCACCTCGAGCAGCGCGTCGTCCAGCGCTTGCTCGCGCGCTTCCGCTCGCAGGGCTTCGTCTACCACGATCTCTCGCGAGCTTGCCTGACCCAGGTTTCCGACTCGATCCCCCGCGTGCTGCTTCTCGGCCGCCTCTCGCTCTATGGCAGTGGCGCCGAGCGGCTCCACGAGGAGATCGTCCCGCTGGCGGCTCGCTGGGTTGAACCGTCCAGGCGCCGGCAGCCTCTCTCGGCATACGCCGCCGAGGCGAAGACCAAGACGATTGATCTCCTCGACCAGTCGCTATCACAGAAGAAGCCGCGGATGCCCGGCAAGGTGATCGAGCGCAAGCTCCTCGATGCG
>WJJG01000376.1 GCA_014729815.1 Candidatus Eiseniibacteriota bacterium | reverse complement strand
TTGGCATCTGCAGTGGCACGACTGCGAGCCGACGAACCCGTGCGACCAGAATCCGGTGCGCGTTTGCTGCCTGGATGAGGAGTGCCTCCTGACCACGCTCGGAGAATGCGAAGACCTCGAGGGGATCTGGCATCCCCACGCCCCGGATTGCGGCCCCCCGAATCCGTGCGGCCCCCTCGATGAGGGTGTCTGCTGCGTCGGCGAGGACTGCTACCAAACGGACGAGTACGAGTGCTACCTACTGCAGGGAGATTGGCATCCGGATTGGCCCGGTTGCGATGGGAAGAACGTCTGCCAAAGCCTGCGCGTCTGTTGCGTGGAAGAGGAGTGCTCGCTGACCAGTAGCTACGAATGCCACCAGTTGGGCGGAGAATGGCACGAGCAGTGGATGAGCTGCGACCCGAATCCCTGCGTGCCAGCGCCCGCGGAGGGTGTGAGCTGGGGCCGCCTCAAGCGCATCTTCCGCTGAGAACGTCAGCTACACGGCGCGCCACGTGATCGCCTGCGCACGGCCGCATCTGTGCCACCCGATCGCGTGCGTGCCGCGGCACCTGCGCGGGCGATCGCATGCACACGGATGGGCCTGCGCGGGACACCGCGCAGGCCCATCCGTGTGGAGATCTCCGCGAAGACGCCGCGGCTACTCGACCGGAGAGAACTCGTCCTTCCCCGCTCCGCACGCTGGGCAGACCCAGTCGGCCGGGATGTCTTCGAAGGCCGTTCCGGGCTCGACCCCGTTGTCGGGATCGCCCACTTCCGGATCGTAGACATAGCCGCACACGTCGCAGACGTACTTCTTCATGCCTGGCATCCTCCTGCTTCCCTGTTCCTGGATCGGACGCGCCGCATCCCGGATTCTAACGCCGGCGCCGCATTCCCCACTCACCGGCGCGTGCCTGCTTCACACACGACGTCACGAGACCTTCCCCTGGCGCGAAGTCCGCCTGCGTCGCTACTCGATCTTGCCGCGCGCTTCCATCAGCAGCGCCTCGTGACGCTTCTCCTCTTCGACGAGCTGGCCGAATGCCTCCTTGCCGGTCGGATACGTGCACGTCTCATGCAGCTTCTGGTAGTAGTCGACCGTCTGTCGCTCGAATCCGATCGCGAGGGTGAAGCCGTCGAAGAGATTCGCCAAGCGGTCGCTGAGCTTCTCGGCAGCCGCCCGTCCGGGGAAGATGTCCCGCTTCAGGTTCTCACGGACGTACTGGTCGAGCATCAACAGATCTTCGTTGGACCAGCCGTTGGCGTAGTCCTCGGCATCGATCATCTCCCGAATGCGCCGCTTGTGATCGCGCTCCGCATCAGCCAGCTGGCGCGCGAGCTCTTGCAGTTCCGGCTGCGGGGCGGCCTGGGCCATCGCCTCGTAGAAGACGATGCCATCGTCCTCCATCTCGAGCGCGATCTCGAGCGCCTCATAGGCGGTGAATGTCGTCTCGGCCATGCTCAAGCCTCCTCTTCGGTGATCTCCCCAAGCTTCTCGGCGATCCGCACACCCAGCGCTGCGCAGGCTTCGAGGTCCCTCGCCCGGGGAACGTACTTCACACGCTGCGCCTCGGAGACCAGATCGACCTTCATCTCGCGCAGCGCGGATTCGATCAGTCGGGGGCTCTCGCCGCTCCAGCCGTAGGAGCCGAAGGCGGCGCCGATCAAGTTCTTCGGGCGCAGGCCCTTCAGATACGAGAGCCCATCGGCCAGCGTCGGAAAGAGCTGGTTGTTGATCGTCGGCGAGCCGACGATCAGCGCTCCGGCATCCAGGATCTCGGTCGCCAGGACGCTGCGATTCGAGGTGGTCAGATGGACCAGACGCGGGCGGGCGCCGCCCTGCTGCAGCCCTTCGGCGATCGCATAGGCCATCTTGGCGGTACTCTCCCACATCGTGTCGTAGACGATCACCGCCTTGCGGGTCGGCCTCTGGACAGCCCACTCCGCGTAGCGCTCGGCGATTCGCCAGACATCGCGCCGCCAGATCGGCCCATGATCGGGCGCAATCAGCTCGGCCTCTCCGATCTCGGTCTTGGGCAGCGCGGCGACCGCCTTGGCGACCATCGGCGAGTAGGGCAGCAGGATGTTGGCGTAGTACTTGGCCGCCTCATGCCAGATCACCTGCTCGGAGAGCTCATCGCAGAAGCGCTCGAAGGAGGAGAGGTGCATACCGAAGGCGTCTTGCGAGAAGAAGAGGCGATCATCGACCAGATAGCTGAACATGCTCTCGGGCCAGTGGAGCATGCGCGCCTCGGCGAAGAAGAGCGTACGATCCCCGATCGTCAGCCGCTCGCCGACCGGCACGGCCTCGGGGCTCAGCGGCAACTCGAAATGCTCCGCCAGCGTCTTGACGCCCATCGGCGAGGCGAGCAGTCGCTCGGGCTGGCTGCGCTCGATGACCGCTGGGAGAGATCCGGAGTGGTCCATCTCGGAGTGGTTGGATAGGAGCACGCGGATCTTCTGCGGATCGATGACCGATCCGATGCGGGCGAGCATTTCCCCAACAAAGGGGCGCTTGACCGTATCGACCAGGATCGGCTCGCTGCCGGTGATCAGGTAAGCGTTGTAGGTCGAACCACGCTCGGTCGAGTAGCCGTGAAAATCGCGCACACGCCAGTCGATCGCACCGACCCAGTAGACGTGCTCGGAGACCTGTATCGCCTGGTAGGGTCCCATGCCGAATGACTCCCTCGCCTTCTAGCCATTGCGCTCCGCCTCGGGAGGCGTAGGATACACGCGCGGATGCGAAGGATACACAGGAGGCCGCGCCGGTTCCACCGCCACGGCCTCCCCACCGCGATCTGACGCGGCCCCCTCGGAAATCCGTCCCCCGCCGTCAGGCGACCTTCCGCAAAGAGGGCCCGCCTCCCCACACGACGGCGGGGGACTTCAACCTTCTATCGATCCGACGCGCCGCACGGGGGTGCGCCCGTCCCCGGGTCAGGGCTGCGCCAGGTCGAATGGGCGGCGCAGCCCCGTGCGCGCGTGCGCTACCAGTTCTCTCCGAGCATCTCGAAGTGCGCCTGGGCGTGGGCGCAGGCCGGGCAGAGCCCGGGCGCCTCGTCCCCCTCGTGCAGGTAGCCGCAGTTGCGACAGCGCCAGACCACCTTCTGGGGCTTCTTGAAAACCGTTTCGGCCAGAACGTTCTCTCGCAGGCCCAGGTAGCGCTTCTCGTGCTGCTTCTCGGCCACGGCGATGGCCTCGAAGACGTCGGCGATCTCGTCGAAGCCTTCCTCGCGCGCGACCTTGGCGAAGCCAGGGTACATCTCGGTCCACTCGTAGTTCTCTCCGGCGGCACCCTCCTTGAGGTTGTCGGCCGTCGAACCGATCACGCCGGCTGGGAAGCCCGCGCGGATCTCGACCTCGCCCCCCTCGAGGAACTTGAAGAGTCGTTTGGCATGTTCGCGCTCCTGATCGGCCGTCTCGCTGAAGATGTCGGCGATCTGCACGTACCCTTCCTTGCGGGCCTTGCTGGCGAAATAGGTGTAGCGGTTGCGCGCCTGCGACTCGCCGGCGAAAGCCGTGAGCAGGTTCTTCTCGGTCTGCGTGCCCTTCAGAGACTTCGGGGACATGCCGTGACTCCTCCTTCTCTGGCTGTCTAGCGCTTCGGGATCCTCTCGCCGGGATCCGTTCCCTTCCCTCTTGCCCAAATCGGACCGTGCGCTCGGCCTCCGCCCGCGTGCGCCACGGCTCACTCCGGGGGTTCCTAGGAACTGCCCGCGCCGCACGGGCTGGCCTCTCGGCAATCGCGGCAGTAGCCGGTGAATTCCAGCTCGTGTCCCACGATCCGCCAGCCCTCGGGCGCGGTCGCCCCCTGATCCGCGGGCCCGCTCGGGGGCCGCGCGACGTCCGCGATCGCTCCGCAGCCGAGGCAGCGCACGTGATAGTGCTCCTCGGTGACCGGATCGAACCGCCGCCGGCCACCTCCGAGGTCGAGGCGCCGCACGAGTCCTCGTTCGGCCAGGATCTCGAGGTTGCGATACACGGTAGCGAGGCTGATGCGAGGCAACCGCTGACGGACCCGTTGATGAAGCGCCTCGGCGGTCGGATGCGTCCGATCCCCCTCCAGCTCCTCCAGGATCACCTGGCGCTGGCGTGTGATCCGCAGCTCCTGGTTGTCTCGCACTCGATTCTCCTGCAACTGAGAACTGTTATCAGTAACAACGACAAGATAGCCGCTGAGGTTCCCCGTGTCAAGGGCCACGGACGAATAGCCAGTCGGAGCCCGTAAGACATTCCTAGGAAGCCGATTGGGGCTTCACTCGGACCCCACGGGGCGCACCAGCGGCAGGACTCTGTCCCGTCCTTCAGTGAGCAGACGTCTTCCGATGGCGGCAAGACTGGGACGAAGCGGGGCCACCGCCCCCAAGTCGTCACGCTGGAGAAGCGTGCGCTCCAGCTCCAGCCGCTCCCCAGCCCTCAACCGCAGGCGAGAGCCAGGCTCCAGCCTTCGCCCCCTCCGGCGATCCCCTTCCGCAGCCTCCGTGCGAATCTCATGCCACGGCACAGTCTCTTCGGCACCGGCCAGCCGGACCGCCACCGACGCCCCACTTGGCAGCGACGACAAGCGCACGCGCCGCGAAAAGGCCCGCACGTCGATCGAGGATCCCTCGCGACACGCCGCGAACCGGGACCGAACGATCTCCTCCAGGGGGCACCAGCGAACCTCGCCGAGGGAGTCCACCCTGGGCGCGGCCTCCCTCAGGACGCCCAGGCCCCCGGAGAGATCGGTGTGGTGTCCGTAGAGAATCAACGCCTGTCCGAGAAACGCGCGGATCGCCAGTTCATCTCGAGAGGAGTCGATCGGACAGCGCGGGAGGATCGGGAATCCATCCAGCAACGGAAGGGCCGGAGCACACGGCAGCCACCCCGCGCGGGCCGCCGATCCGGCAAGGGAAAGGTGATTCCGCGTGGAGCCTAGTCCTTCGAACCCGAGCGCTGCCAGCGCCTCGATGGTTGCATCGGAGCACTCGTTGTGTGGCGCGATCATGATGCGGGAAACGCGAATGCCCGTCTTTTGCCGGAAGCAGCGCATCCTGCTGTGCGCCTGCCTGAGAATCGGTACGGCTTCCCGCAAGCTGGCCGGCCGCCCGAGCTCACCTCGTGTGTGGTTTTTTCCGATCGGGAGTATGTAGGGGCCGGCAAGCGCTTCGTCAAGGGCAGGCCACCAGACGACCTCTGCACCATGGTCCGCCCACGCGGCTGCGGTCAAGCTTGGCCGTGCTAGTACTCCTCCTGCGCTTCCCCCGCCACGGCATCAGTGCCGGACCGACCAAAGAGCCGGTAGACCCAGATCGTGTAGCCGAGCACGATCGGCATGCCTACGCCTGCGATGATCAGCATCACCGTCAGGGTGAGCTGCGAGGAGGAGGCGTTCCAGATCGTCAGGCTGCGCGAGGCGTCCCCGAGCGCCGGGACCAGGTTCGGAAAGAGGGCCGCACCGACAATCCCCCAGATGCCCACGATCGAGAGCGACGAGCACAGGAACGCCCGCATCGCGCGGCCGTTTCGCACGAAGAGGCCCGTCAGGAGCAGCAGGGTCAGAGTGACCAGCGGGATGGCCCACAGGGCCGGCCGTGCCTCGAAGTTCCGCGCGAGCTGCGTCTGCCAGAAGGCCGCCGCGAGGGCGCCGGCGATGAAGAGTCCGACGGACGCCGCCCAGGCGCCCATAGCCCAGCCCCGCGCGCGCGCGAGCAGATCCCCGCGGGTCTTCGTCGTCAGGTAGACCGCCCCGTGCATGGCAAGCATGGCGAAGCCCATCACTCCCACGAGCAAAGCGTATGGATTCAGCAGGGTGAAGAAGCTGCCCGTGAAGTTCATGGAGTCATCGAGCGGCAATCCGCGCAGGATGTTCCCCAGCGCCACGCCGAAGAGCAGCGCCGGGATCACGCTGCCGGCCACGAACGCCGCATCCCAGCCTCTGTGCCAGCTCGCAGCGTCGTGCTTGTCGCGGAACTCGAGTGAGACCGCCCGTAGGATCAGTCCGAGCAGCACGACGATCAGCGCCAGATAGAAGCCGCTGAAGACGGTCGCGTAGACGTGCGGGAAGGCCGCAAAGATCGCCCCACCGCCGGTCAGCAGCCAGACCTCGTTGCCATCCCAGTAGGGACCGATGGCCCGACGCAAAGCGCGCTTGTCGCGATTGCGACGTGTGAAGGCATACCAGAAGCCGACGCCCAGATCGAAGCCGTCGAGGATCGCATAGCCGATCAGGAGCACTCCCACGAGGAAGAACCAGATCACTTGCAGCGCGCTCATGCCGCCCCTCCCTTCCCGGCCGGCGTTGCCCCGCCGGAAGCGCGACTCCCGAATCGCTCCCCGCCCGGCGCGTCACTCGTGGCCGGATCGCCGCCGGCCGCCACCGCTGGTTCACGATGCAGCTCCCGTCGCAAGAGGAAGATCCAGGCTACCAGCAACACCAGATAGATCGCCGAGAAGATCAGGATCGAGGCCAGGATCTGCCCGGGCGGCACGTTGACCGAGACGCCCTCGCTGGTGCGCAAGAGGCGATAGACGATCCACGGCTGCCGGCCGACCTCGGCGGTGATCCAGCCCAACTCGCAGGCGATGATCGGCAGCGGGATCGCCCAGGGCGCGATGCGCAGGAAGGCACTCGGGCGCTCCAGCACTCCGCGCCGCCAGCGCCACAGCCCCCAGGTGGTGAAAAGGACGAAGAAGCCGCTCAGATAGACCATCAGATGGAACGGATAAAAAGTCAGACCCAACGGCGGCCACGCATCGCGCGGGAACGCTTTGAGGCCCTGCACCTCGGCGTCCGCATCGCCGAAGGCCAGCAGGCTCAGCGCCGCGGGGATCTCGACCCTAGCGTGCACCGTCTCCCGTTCCCCGTCGGGGATCCCAAAGACCAGCGCCGGAGCGCGGGCCTGAGTCTCGAAGAGCCCCTCGATCGCCGCCAGCTTCTCCGGCTGTGTCTCGGCCACCTGCACGGCGTGCCCGTGCCCCGAGAAGATCAGGGCAATCGCTGCGACCAATCCCACCACCAGAGACAGCCGCAGCGATCTGCGGGCGAGGTCGATCCTCCGCCCGCGTCGCACCAGCAAGGCGGCGAGACCCATCATGAAGAAGGCCCCGCTGACCAGAGAGGCGATGATCGTATGCAGATAGCGCGGGATCGTCGAGGGGTTGAAGACCGCCGCCCAGAAGTCGGTCAGCTCGGCCCGCCCGCCGACGATGTGATAGCCGGCCGGGGTCTGCTGCCAGGAATTGGCCACGATGATCCAGAAGCCCGAGAGGGTCGCGCCGATCGCGACCATGAGCGCCGCGAACCAGAGCACCTTGACCGAGGCGCGCTGCCAGCCGAAGAGCAGGACGGCGATGAAGACCGACTCCAGAAAGAAGGAGGAGATCCCTTCGGCAGCCAGCGGCGCGCCGAAGATGTCGCCCACGAAACGCGAGTACTCCGACCAGTTCGTGCCGAACTCGAACTCCAGCACGATCCCGGTGGCCACCCCGACGGCGAAGGTGATGCCGAGGATGCGGATCCAGAAGCGCGCCGCCTCCCGATCCGCCGCCCGCCCGCTGCGCCGGTAGCGCGTCATCAGTACCACGATCAGCCAGGCCAGGCCGATCGTGATCGCCGGGAAGACGAAATGGAAGCCAGCCGTCAGCGCGAACTGAATCCGCGCCAGAAGCACTGCATCCATTCCCACTCCTCGCGAGCGTCACCCGCTCTCTCGATGCATGTCCGCCCGACGCAAGCCCGCACGACGCAAGCCCGCACGACGCACGCCCCGCGTGTCAGCGACCGAACCGACTATGCGTCCGCGGGGCGCGCGATCCTCTCGGCACCGGCGTAGATCTCGAATCCGCGCTCACGCAGGCGGCAGACGAGTGTCATGCCACTGTCCTGGGCGCATTGGATCGCCAGACTCGTGGGGGCCGAGACCGTGGCGAGAACCGGCACACCGGCGCCGCTCGCCTTCTGCGCCATCTCGAAGCTCGCGCGGCTGGTGGTCAGGCAGACCGCGAGCGGTTCGAGCGCATCCCGCAGAAAGAGCTCGCCGATCGCTTTGTCCATCGCGTTGTGTCGCCCGGCATCTTCGGCGAACGAGAGCAGGTGTCCGCGCGCATCGAAGGTCCCCACGGCATGCGAGCCGTGGGAGAGCGCCCGCAGCTCCTGTCTTAGGTCCAGCTCGGCGAGCAGCGCCGAGAAGATCGCCGCGGGGATCCGCACCCCCGCGCGAGGCGTCCGCCCGCATGCCACGGCACTCCCCTGCGGCTCGGTGGCGCGGCGCCGCGCGGGCGGCGACAACGTGACGTGTAGTCGATCGACATCGGGTCCGCGCTCGGCAGTCAGATCCGTCAGATCATCGCGGTCTCGAAGGATTCCCTCGGCGAGCAGCAGGCCGGCCGCGAGCGCCGCATCCTGGCCCGGAGTGCGCATGATGCGTGCGAAGAGTCGCTGCGCGAGATGAATCTCGAGCGGCTCCTCACGGACCACGACTGCGCGCTCGGCGGCCGTGCCCTCCGTGCGCCAGCGTAGGACCGCTGCACTGAGGGTCCGCTCGTTCCTTCGTCCACCAGGTGCCCCGGACTCCGACACGGTCCCATTCCTCTTCCTGCGTGCCCCGCTAGGCGTTCGCCTCGCGCTCGGCGTCTCCCAGCATCTCGTTGAGGGCGCCCGTGCGGTACCCCTCCATATCGAGCGCCACGTAGCGGTAGCCGAGCGCCCGCAGCTCCGCGACCAGCCGTTGTCGCGTTTCGCTCTCGGTCAGGCGCGGGATCATCTCGGCGGGAACCTCGATACGCGCCACGGGCCCGTGATCGCGCACGCGCACCTGCGCGACGCCTACCGCACGGACGAGCTCCTCGGCGCGATCGATGCGTGCTAGACGCTCGGCGGTGATCTCCTCCCCATAGGGCACCCGGGACGCCAGACAGGCAGCCGCTGGCTTCTCCCAGGTCGGAAGCTCCAGCATCCGCGAGCGCGTGCGGATCTCCGCCTTCGTCCAGCCAAGCTCGGCGAAGGGCGAGCGGATGCCCAGCTCGCGGAGCGCCCGGCGGCCCGGGCGATAGTCGGCTTGGTCGTCGCGATTGCTGCCCTCGATGACGACCGGCAGCCCTTCCTCTGCGGCCACACGCAGAAGCTCACGGAAGAGGATCCGCTTGCAGTGATAGCAGCGATCCGGTGGATTGCTCCGATAGTGGGGATCGTCGAGTTCGGAGGTTGCGACGAAGCGGTGGCGGATGCCGATCCGCTCGGCCAAGTCGCGGGCGGCCTGGTGCTCCTGCCGCGCGAAGGAGGCCGAGCGCGCGGTCACCGCCAGCGCGCGCGCACCGAGCGCTTCCTGGGCGGCGTGCGCCAGGAGTGTGCTGTCGACGCCTCCCGAGAAGGCCACCACGGCCCCCTCCAGAGACCGCAGCCACGCGAGCAGCTCCGCGTATCGTCCCGACACGATCTCCCTCGCCTCCGGACGCCCGTCGGCGCCGTCCGGCCGCACCGGCCCACCCCCGCTGCTGCCGGTGCCCTAGGCCGTGATCTCGATCATGCGCTGCACGGCGCGCTCGGCGCGGCTACGCACCGCCTCTTCGATCTCGACGCGGTACTGCAGCCGTTCGAGGGCCACGATGACATCCTCGAGCTCGGTGAGCTTCATCTGCGGACAGATCGCCTGCTCGGTGGCCGGCACGTAGCACTTCTCCGGCGCCTCCTTCTGCAGCCGATGGATCATGCCCAGCTCGGTGCCCACGATGATCGTGCGCGCGTCTCTCTCGCGTACGTAGCGCACCATGCCGCTCGTACTGAGCACCGCGTCGGCCAGATCGATCACGCTGGCCCGGCACTCCGGATGCACGATGACCTTGGCGTCCGGGTACTCGCGTTTGCGCGCCTCGAT
>WJJG01000045.1 GCA_014729815.1 Candidatus Eiseniibacteriota bacterium | reverse complement strand
CGGCGGGAATTCCGGAAGGGCGGTCGATGTCGGTCTCAGACGACCTGGTTCGCAGGTGTCTCGACAGGGACGAGCTTGCTTGGAGAGAACTCGTATCCGCGGTCTATCCGCAGATTCGCCGGTTCCTCGTCTCCAAGACGCACGATGAGGACTTGGCCGATGATCTGGCCCAGGAGTTGTTCCTCAAATTGGTGCGCGATGAGATGCGGGTCCTGCGCGCCTACGATCCCGCCTATCGCATTCCGCTCGAGCAGTATCTGCGCGTTGTGGCCTACCGCCTGTTCCTCGACTGGACGCGATCCAAGGCCGCGCGTCGCAGCCGGGTCTGCGTCGATCTCTCGCAGCTCGCGGAAGTCCTCGCATCCCCGGATCTCTCGGACGGCACCCTGCTGGCACGCGAGTTGTCAGAGAGGCTGGATCGGCTCCCGCCGCGGCAGCGGAGCGTCGTCCGCCTGCGGTTGGAAGGACTCGACTATGAGGGAATCGGTCGGCTCTTGGGAATCACCCGCGGAGGCGTGGGAGCCCTTCTGCATCGGGCGCGGGCTCGGCTTCTCGAGGAATGAACGGCGTGCGTCGACACCTCGGTCGGGTGAGGTCGATCGCCGGTCGCCTCGTTTGGAGAGAGCCTGTCCAGAAAGAGCCTGTTCGGAGAGAGCCTGCTCCGAGGAAGCTTGTTCGGAAGAGACTTGTTCGAGGGGAACTCGTTCGGAGGGAACTGGACAAGGAGCCGAATGATGTCGCCACATCTCACCGACATGCAGATCGCCCTGCTCGTCAGCGAGCGGGCCAGCTCGGCCCTGCGCGCCTCCTTGACGCAGCATCTCGCGGAATGTGAGCAGTGCTCCGCCCTACTCGCCTTCTGTGCGCGCCGCGAGCGCGACTTTCAGGCTCAACGCGGCGAACTGCCGGCAGCCGATGGGGAAGCCGCTGCGCCAGCCCCTCCCGCGGCGATCTTCGAGCGCCTGGCCGCAGCACTGGGCACCAGCGCTCGGGATGCAGCGCCTCCTGCTCAGCGACGGCCCGGCGGCCCCCCACGTCGCGTGCAGTTGCCCCTCGAGAAGGTCACGTTGAAAATCCTCGAGGCCTTCCAGGCCACCGATCCCCTCCCCCTGGCGGCGGATGGCCGGCCGCCCGAGGCACTGCCGTCACTGATCTGCACTGACCAGGGCCTCCTGGTCCGCTTCCGCCATGTTCCCGACTGTGACGCCGTGCGCGCCCACCTCGTGGCGCGGCCGAGCAATCTACCCCGAAACCCGACGATCGTGATTCCTTCACTCGAACTAAGCTTCCCGTTCGAGGCCGACGGCACGGCGCTCTTGCGGGGCATCAAGCCGGATGACATCCGCTCTCGCGAGTTGCGCATCGAGTTCGACGAACCTGATCAGGAGCGTTGATTCGACCTCGACGCACCCGCGCAGGAGAGCGGCTTCGAGCTCGACGGAGCTGCGCAGGAGCCGGCTCGAGTTCGGCGAATCCGCACAGGAGAACCGGCTCGATCTCAGAGAATCCGCAGCGGAGAATCGACTCGACCAGGGCGAAGCCCCGCGCACGGGCCGACCGGATCCCGACTACGGCCTCGGCAACGAGTCGTCCCGATCGTGGCCGCCAAGCGCGGCAATGCGCGGCCGCAGATCGGTGAACTGTCCCTGGATCTCCAGATCCTCGCGCGCGTGCACGAGGTAGAAGACGCTGTCGGCCAGGAACGACTCGATCATCGGACCGGCCTCCACGCCCTGCCGCGCCGCCCGCAGCCCCAGCACCCGCACGAGCTCACCGGTCATCGACAGATCCACCGTGACGTTACTCGCCGACTCGAAATCCATCATCACCAGGAGATTCGTGCGTGTGAGCAGTTCGGTATGGAAGCCTTCATCGCGAGAACACAGGAGCGATTCGATCTTCATGCCGACGTTGTTCCGCCAGTCGACGCGATCGTCGTGCGTAACGTACCCGCGCAGCGCGAAGTAGAAGAGCTCCCGGCCCTGCGTGAGCTGCGCGCCATGCGCGCTACGAAACTCAGGCGCCACCCAGGCATGCGGCGGCGAGACGTGCACTTCGTCGGTCCCGTATGGCACGCAGGCCAGGAAGTGGGTCGTCGTCGAACCTAGTTCCCCGGCCTCGATGATCCGTTCGTCGTTCAGCGGACCGATCATCCACAGCCACTTCCCATCTCCTGAGAAGTCCTCTGAGAAGCGGAAGCTGGCGATGTGCCCGCGGTGGTAGAAGCGGAACTGCTCGCGCGGCCTTCTTGGTGAGCCTTCCCCATTGCGAAACGAGAAAACCCGCAGAACCGACGAGGATCGGTGGGCGGCTTCGATCGCCACGAGTGCGGGGACGTCGATCTGGGCGTTCCCAGCCGGAAGCACGTAGTGGAACTGCTTGCGCGCATGATTGAGGTACATGTCGGAAGTCGGGCTCAGGAAGGGAGTGTCTCCGGTGGCGGGAATCTCGAACTCGATCGTGCCACGGGGATTCCAGCCGATGATGCGGCACGGAGTCACCGACTCGTCCGGATGCGTCCAGCCCACGATCGAGGGCCTGGCATCGCTGGTAGGACGAAAGAGGAGCACATCCTTGAGCGGTTGCGTCTGCTCTGCGGGCAGCTCCAGCACACGCGCGATCTCTCCACGTCCGTCGCGCAGAGCGATGTGACGCTCTCCGCTCAGATGCGCCTCGGCGACCTGGGACTCCGGCTGCAGGAGGCTGGGGAGGGGCACTGGGAGATCGAAGAGCGCCCCGCCCAGCAGCACAACGGCCAGGGCGGACGCGCCGACCAAGAGCCCCCTCGCGATCGGGGAGAGCCGGCGTGGCGGGTCCGCCAGAACCTGTGCGGGCAGCGACCATGCTCTGCAGAGTTCGGGTTGGCCCAATGCATCGGAGACGCGCCGGACTCCATGGATCTCGAAGGGCCGCGCGCCCGCGGGTAGCGCCGCTCGGGCATCCTCCAGGTTGCCCTGCGGAATCACGATCCCCCGCAAACGTGAGAAGTAGGCGGCGCGCACCTTGGCGCGCAGCGAGTCGGAGCGAATCGCGGCCACCTCCCCCGAGGGCAGGACGCGTCCGCTCCAGGCGTAGTCGGCAGCCGGCTTCCGCGCAGCGTCCCCCTGCTGCCTGCCCAGCATCGCCCCGGCGAACGCCACCGCGAGTCCCAAGCCCGCCGACTGCCCGGCGATCGCCAGCTCGGGGTTCGGGTGAGCGATGCGGAACCGCACGTCGTCGTCGCCCCGATCGTCTTGCTCCGTCGGCCGGTGGTTCGGATGCCCTCTGCCCCGTGGGAGTTGCTCGCGTGCACTACGTAGGGCTGCGGCGTAGGCGCTCGCGCTCACGTCTTCTAAGCGCGTGAGATCGGAGCTGCGCAAGGATCCGCCATGATGCATCCAACTATCGGCCCGCACCCCGGGGCGGGCCGGAAGCGGCTCGATCGTCAGGGGCAAGATGATGCCGATGAACCGTCCCCCGTTCTCTTCTGTCGAGAAGGGCGGCAGCTCATGCACCACCGGGAGCAGGAAGCCGGTCGTTTGATCATCCTGCAGCAACCTGGGCAGTAGGGAGGCGTGCGCCTCGCCGCCGAATCGCGTGATCGCGCGCTCGAGTTCTTGGCCGGCCGCCCCACTGACGACGCCTGTCTCGCGCAACATAAGGCCCGTGTCATGGACCATGCGACGCAGCCCGGGGTCGGTCAAATGCTCGGCCGACGCACTGGCGGACGCGATGAGAGTGGCGCTCAGTTCACTGAGGTAGAACTCCCGACCGATGAGATCCCGGGGGATGCGCAGGATGAACTGCGCCGTGGCCACCGCCTGCGCCGGTGCGAAGCGACACCGGCGCAGATAGTCGGTCAGGATCTGGTACTCGCGATCCAGAGCGAAGATGTCATCCATCGTCGATACCCGAAGACGAAGGCTGTCCCGTGCGCGTCATGGTCTGTCAGCCCCACGTGGCCGTGACCATAAGGAATACTCTAGCAAAGGCGGGAATGATATTGGGGTTTCTGGTCGGCACTGCGGTCCGACCCGCCCCGGCGGGGACGAGCCGAGGGCACCGCCGCCCGTGGCGTTCAGAGGGGTGGCGCGACAATCACCTGCTATCTAGGGGGATAGAGAGGCCATCACTCTAGCTGTCGATGCTATCGAGGACGCTCGATCCCTGCGCACGGGCCACCTTGGAAGCGGTTGCAGCCACTTGGCATCCGACACGCCCGGCTGTCCCGGATTGCCGATTACCGCACCACCAGCACCCGTTCCCTCAGCACCTCCCGCCCCGCGCTGAGCACCCGCGCGAAGTAGACCCCGCCGGGCACCGTGCGGCCGCCGGCGTCGTCGCCCTGCCATGCGTAGGTGTGCACTCCGGCCGCTACCGGCCCGCGGTGCAGCACCCGCACGGTGCGTCCGGTGACATCATGGATCGTCACCGACGCCTGGCCGGCGGTCGGTACGCTGAGCTGCAGCCAAGCGTCGCGCAGCAGCGGATTGGGCTGGACGGCCAGACCCCAGCGCAGCGTGCGCAGCTCCAGATCGTCGCCGTCGCCATCGACGCCCGCGGTCTCATCCAGGATCTCGAAGAGCTCGCTGTAGTCGTGCTGCACCAGCCCCGCGCCATCGCGGGCGATGATCTCGATCATGCACGTCTCAGACGCATCGCCTTCGACGATCCATTCGAAGCTGCCGTCGTTGGGCAGATCCGTGGCCAGGACCTCGGGGAAGGTCGCGCCGCCATCGCGCGAGAGCAGGATGTCGATGCCGGTGACGCCGACGTTGTCGGTCGCCTCCCAAGCGATCGTGACCTCACTCCCCGGCCACCAGCGGTCGCCGGCCTGGGGCGCCAGCACGCTGACCGTGGGCTGTTCGATGTCGGGCCACTCACCGGCCAGATACTCGAGCACGCGTGACATGAGCAGCGCCCGGTCGGTCTGCTCGTTGATCGCCTCGAGCCCGAAGGCCAGGTAGACCATACGATAGTCGCCCTCGTAGCGCACCGCGCCGGCCATCGCGGGATCGTAGTCGAGGATCGGAACCGATCCGGCGTTTTCGCTGATCCAGCTCGGATAGTCCTGCGAGTTCGAGCCCGAGCCGCCGCCCAGGTCGAAGCTCAGTCCATCGCCCACCGGATCGCCCGGCACGCCGTCGAGGTGGCGGAAGCCGGAGTCGTCGGCCAGGTAGATCGCATGCAGGCTGTTCTCGTAGAAGTCGACGTCATCCGGCGTCGATCCGCCCCAGTCGTTCATGTACCAGCCGATGTCCTGCCCGCTGGCGCAGAAGCCGCCGCCCGCTGCCAGGTAGGCATCCACTGCGGCCTGATCGTTCTCGTCGAGGCGACCCGAGACGCCGGTCAGCCAGACCACGGCCGCATGCTGCGCGAGCAGGGCCCCGGGGGGCGACCCGCCGCCTTGCGTGTCCCAGACCCGATAGAGGTAGTCGCCGTCCTCGAGCGCCGACTTGAAGAACGGATCGGCGATCGACCCCTCGTCGTCGTCGACCAGCAGGATCGGGATATCGCCGATCTGCAGCGTGAAGGTCTCGGAGTGGCTGTAGCCGCCATCGGCGGTCAGGGCGAGCTCCAGCTCGATCTCGGCACCGATCGCCACGTAGGGACTCGCCTCGACGGTGAAGGCCGGCGTCAGATCGGCCGACTCGCCCGGTTCGAGATCGGCGCAGGTCGCATCGGCCTGCGTCACATCGATCCAGTCCGACACCGTGCTGAGCTGCGCGGAGATCCCGGAGCGCGGATCGCCCAGAATTGCGTTCTTGATCGTCACCGTCAGATCGGCCGTCTCGCCGGGGTCGAGACGCCCGTCGCCGTCGCCCCGGTACGGCTCGCCGGCGCCACTGCCGTTATCGCCCGCGCCACTGCCGCCATCGCCCGCGCCACTGCCGCCATCGCCCGCGCCGGCGCCTCCGTCGCCTAGCGCGGCATCCCCCACATCCGCGGCGACGAACTCGAGGTTGTCTGCCGGATAGTAGGGCACCTGCTGGCAGTGCGTTCCGACCTTGCACGTGCCGTACTTGATCCAGACGTAGCCGTCCATGCCCCAGCCCTCGCCCCAGCTATTCTTGACCAGCCAGGCGCCCTCGCCGCCGCAGGCGGCATCGTCCCAACCGGCAATGACCATGAGGTGATTGAGTCCGTAGTTGCCCTCGAGCTCGTAGCAGCCGTCCTCGTAGTAGAAGAAGTCCTCCTGCACGGCGAAGCCGGTCGTCACCGGTCCGTACTCGTAGACGGCGGTCTTGATCGCGTCGATGTTCGACGGGATGTCGTACCACTCGCGCGTCGCCGCGATCAGCTCGCACTCGTCCTCTGTACAAGGCACCTCATCATCGGCCTCGTACGGCATGCAGGCCTCGCTGACCGCGCCGTAGTCGCGGAAGTGCGTCCAGGTGATCACCGCCCAGCCGCCGTTGCAGCCCCAACCCGGGGTGGCGCAGGAGAGCACCTGTTGCTCGGAGAGATCCAGCTCCACGCCGCCATGGATCTTGATGCTCGACTCGAGCGCCCCGCAGGCGGCGAAATCCCAGCAGCTCCCGCAGCCGCCCTGATTCTTGACCGGCGTCATCCCACCCAGATCGCGCCAGTCGAAGAACGCCGGCAGGTCGCGCTGCAGCGCGAAGGGCGGCGTGGCGACCTGGTCGCTGTGGCGTTCGACCTCCTCGGGCATCACGAAGCCCAACATCCCCTCGAGCTCCTCGGGCGTGTAGGCCGAGGCCCAGCTCGCATCGGCGGTCCAATGCAGACCCTCGGCGTCGATGCGCGCCTGGTGGGCAGCCGCGCGGGATTCGTGGTAGTCGCGCAGATCGGCGGCGCTGTTGCCCGCAGCGGGCGGGAGATCGAGTGCCGCTCCGTCCGCGCGCGCGCCGACGGCGGCTCCGGAGACGAGCAGCATCGCGCAACAAAGTAGCGCCACCGTCCCGATCACCGGCGGGACCGATCGCGCTCGCCACGGAGGAGACTTCGGGAGATGGACGTCCGATGTCATAACCAGTTCTCCTTCTTGCAGTTCACCGTTGGGGCATCCACATGTAGTATAGCAGATAGGAACGATTCTCGGGAGGGGGTGGGCAGGGAAAGAAGCGCACTCAGGCATGAGTGGGGCTTCTGGATCCGTCTCGGGGCCCTCTGTGGCCCACCCGTCCTGGCGCCTCGGCGGCCGATTCGTCCCGGGCCCCTCTGCGGCCCAGACGTTCCAAGGTTCTCTACGTCCCAGCCATCCCGGGACGCTCCGCCACCCCGCCACGCGCAGCGGCGGGATCCCCGGTCGCTCCTACGCGAACCGACTGCCTTCATCGCAGTTGCAGCACCCGGCGGCTGACTCGCGAGCCACCCAGCTCGAGACGGCAGAAGTAGATGCCGGCCGCCACCCCGCTCGCCTCCCAGCTCGCGACATGCTGGCCCGCGGGCAGGTGCCGATCCACGAGCGTCGCCACGCTGCGCCCCAGCACATCCCGTACGGCGAGCCGCGCGTGACCCCGGAGGGCATGGGGGGGGTCTCACACGCCCGGCCTGGCACGTGATCCTGGGACGGAACGGGCGCCGCTACGCGGATGCCAGCACCGGTTCGTGGGAGAACTACTTCCGGCTCTTCCGCCCGGAGCTCGAAGCGGAACTGCGTGGGATCCGCTCCTCCGGGGTCAAGATCGACGACCGCCGGCGGTCGATACTTGAGGTGCTCCTGGACGAGATCGACTCGATGGCGCGGTGACGGCGGTGCTATGATCTTAAGCATCTGGCAGGACGGCCTCAAGTCGACGCCGGGCGACTCCTTGAGACCGCCATCGAGATGGAAGGAGTCAGTCGAGGTACTTCACCTGAATCTGACGCAGATAGAGACCGGACAGCTTCAAGTACTCGAACTTCGGGTCCAGGATGGTGAGCTGACCCGTGATTCGGACACGCTTGCGGATCGGTGGCAGCCCGGAGTTCGATAGCACCCAGATCTCCCCGTGCCATCGGTAACCTTGTAGAAGTCCGTACTGACAAGCGGGACAT
>WJJG01000375.1 GCA_014729815.1 Candidatus Eiseniibacteriota bacterium | reverse complement strand
GCCGTGCGGCTATCGGCCACCAGATGGGTGATCAGCGGCTCGCGCTGATCGAGGATCGCGCGCAGGATCCGTTGGCGCGGCGCCTGGCAGTCGGGACAGCAGCCGAGCAGGAGCACGACCTGCTTGCCCGCGGCGCGCATCTCCGCCACCTGTTCGAGATCGATCAGCGTCATCGCCCGGATCTCGGTGCGCACCTCGATGCGTTGCCTGGCGCCGAGCGGCCGCCACATCATGTCCCCCACCCAGCCGGACTTCTCCAGCTTGCGCAGACTGCGCGGCGACTCGGCCATCCGCGCGCGCAGCGCGCTGTGCGCGACGCAATCAGCGCCGGTGGTCACGAGCAGATCGAGCTCTCCGACACGCGCCCGTGCCTCGCGGATCTCCCGGCGGCGGAGCAGCGCGGGCAGCTCGCGCTGATGCACCACCGCCGGTGCATTGAAGCTGACGAACTCCGGCTGCACCTGCATCACCGCGCCGCGTTGGAAGTAGGCGCAGAAGGCGCTGGGCACGGTCGTGGGATCATTCGGATCGGCACCGGCCACCAGGGAATGGATCACCAGGGTCTCAGGAAGATCGTCGGCCGGCTCGCAGAGCAGGTCGGCCAGGTTGCGCGCGAATTCGCGCATCGTGCAGCCGCCGCCCAGTCCGATGTGCACCGCCCGCCGCCGATCACGGCGCACGAGCTGCTGGATTCGGCCGCGGACCAGCTCCGCCCCATGGTAGGCGACATCCGCGATGCGCGTCGTGCGCACGACATGGGCCTTGCGCTCGAGCCAGGGGTAGTGGGTCACGACCTGTTCTGCGAAGGAGACATGTTCCGGCGCGCGGAAGCGCATCATCCCGTGCTGCGCCGCGAAGCGCAGCAGACGATACGGCGCCTCACGACTCATCGGTCGCCCCAGCTGTCCGTTGTAGCGCATGTTGACGGCCTCGGCGATCGCTCCGACCGACATACCGCGGCAGAAGAGATCGGCGACGACCGCCACCTGTTCGTAGCGATCCAGCGCCTGGGCGTCGCGTCGCGAGCGGCGCCGCAGCGCGTCCGGCGAGTGGGGTTCTGAGCGGTGGCGGGCTGGTCGGGATGCGGGAGTTCCGGCGCGGGACATGGGAGTGCCTCCTTTCGAACCGAGCGAGCCGCTGCCACACGCCGCAGCATCGTGCAGCTCTCTCGGTGTGATCCGCACGCATCCGTTGTGCGGCATGAGTTGTACGTTCACCATACCGAGCTACCGATCCGGGCGGCAACTATTCACCCCCCCCACCGCGCAACGGCACTCGCGCACAGTCTGATCGCACAGTTCGGCAACTGTGCAACCTATTGTATCGCAACGCGTTACTTGAACGCCGAATCATACTGCGCTAGGGTGCCAGCGCGGGCCGAGCGTGCGGGCGCACGTTTCCTGAATCCGCCCGCGCGCGACTTGTACGCCAGGAGGAACAGCGCGCGGAGGCGACCGGCGTGCGCATTTTGCCCCTGCCCGCACCGCCCGACCAGCGTGATTCGTGCGTCTGGGGGCCTTGGCGAGAGAAGGAGTCGAATCGATGCACCTCGACGACCAGAGCCGCTTCGTCCTCTCTCTCGCCCGCCGCTACGTTCCCCCGAACGCCGCACTCGGCGCGCGCACGCTGCTGGCCGCTCTCTGCCAGTTGCCCGAGATCGCCGCGCGCATCCCGGCCGTCGCGGCAGCCCTGCCCCCACCCCAGCGGCGCGACCCCGAGCCCGAAGAGGTTCCGCTGACGCCGGAGATCGCCGAGCTGTTTGCGCCGCACTGGCCGGAGCGCGAGACAGCGATGCCGCCGGCGGCGCTGCTGCTGCGCCTGGCGCGCACGCCGGATGGGGAGTCCTGCCTGCGCTCCTGCGGGATGCCGCGCCGCGAGATTCGCGCGCTCGTCGACGAGCTCAGCGAGCAACACGGCGCCGCGCTGCGGCAGATGCCGCGCGCCATCCTGCTCGAACGCCTCCGCGGCATTCGTCGCCTGCTGCTGGCGCGCAAGAATGTCTCGGCGCTCAAGGCCCTGGTGCTGTTCGAGGATCTGGCGCGCGAGATGGGGTTCGCCAAGCGCGACCTGGGCGAGCCCCCCCGCGCCACCGAATCGACAGGGACGCATCTCTTCGCGCTGCCCGAGGCCGAGCTGCACAAGCTGGCCAACGACCTCTACAAGATCCACCGCTTCGCCGATGCGGAGCGCTGCTACTCGATCTCCCTGCTGCTCGATGAGCGTCTGCTCGAAGGCTACTTCAATCGCGCCCTGGCGCGCATGCGCCTGCGCCGCTACGCGCGCGCCCAGCACGATCTGGAGCGGGCCCTCGAGTTCGACGCCAAGCTCGCCGAGCTGCACTACACACTCGGGCTCTGCCTCGAGTATCAGGATCGATACGACGATGCGCTGCAGAAGTATCGTGATGCGATCGCATGCGATGCCGGATACCGCAAGGCCCACG
The DNA here is from genome assembly GCA_014729815.1 of Candidatus Eiseniibacteriota bacterium. Classification (GTDB taxonomy): domain Bacteria; phylum Eisenbacteria; class RBG-16-71-46; order CAIMUX01; family WJJG01; genus WJJG01. The sequence goes on along the minus strand of WJJG01000375.1, from coordinate 2,408 downwards.
AACAGATGCATCGACTCAAGGAGCGCCGCGCCGAGATGGCCGCGCGCGGGGGGGAGGAACCAGCGATGCGATCGGACCCCGATTCGACGCACGATGCCGAGCGTCAGAACAAGCGCGAGGAGGCCCATCGGCTGCGCGAAGCGCTGCGGAGCTGGAAGCGGGAGCCGGAGCGGCGCTGGTCGGGTTCGGAGATCCGAGAGCGCGTGGTCCGTTTTCTGCAGCCCTACTTTGGGGAGCTGCTGACGGTCCCCGAGCTTCCCCCACCCGAGCTGCTCGGTGTGGATGCGACGCTCGAGACCGTCTACTGCACGCTCAAGAAGCTCACGCGACGCAACATGGTCCTCACCGGTCCCGCCGGCATCGGCAAGACGGCCCTGGTGCGCGAGATGGCCCATCGGATCCTGCATCGCCAGCCGCCGTTCCGGCACGACCTGTACGATATGGACATCTTCGAGCTGCACACCACACGGATGCAGAGCAACACGAAGTACGCCGGCACCTACGAGGAGAAGATCGAGGCGCTGACCACCGTATTGTGCGAATGCCCTCAGGTGTTGGTCTTCGTCGACGAGATCCATGCCTTCTTCCGCAGCTCCATCTCGAGCGAGTACGACGTCTTCTGGCGCGGCAACCAACGCTTCAAGTCACTACTCGGCGAAGGCGCACTGACCTTCATCGGCGCCACGACGCACGCCGAATACCGCCGCTACATGGCCAGCGACAAGGCGCTCGCGCGGCGCTTCACTCACCTGCGCCTCGAACCACCCCCCGCGTCGGTCACGGTGCGGATCCTCTCCCGCCACCGCGAGCGTCTGGCCGCGGCGCACGAGATCCATATCCCTGATGCGCTGCTGCCCCGTCTCATCGAGCTGACCGAGACATACCTTCCCTCGCGCCACCAGCCCGACAAGGCATTGCAGCTGCTCGAAGAAGCGACCTCACGGGCCCTGCTGCACCAGCAGAGCGAGGTCACCGAGGAGGCCGCCCAGGAGGCGCTCGCGGCGGTCATCGGCAGCCCACCCCTCGGAGCGCAACAGATTGACGAAGGGGAGTTCTCCGCGGGCTTGCGACGCGAGATCCGAGGACAGGAAGCGACGCTGCGCGCCTTGGCCCGGGCGGTGGTTGCCGGCCTCGGCCAGTGGCGCCGCCCGCGCGGTCCGCGGGGCGTCTTCTTCTTCGCCGGCCCTACCGGAGTGGGCAAGACCGAGGCGGCGCTCCAAGTGGCCCGGCTCCTGGGCGGCGGGCAGGAAATCTTAGTGCGGATCGACTGCAACACCCTGCAGGGACACGGCTGGAACAGCGAGGAGATCACGCGCCGTCTGCTGGGCCCCCCGCCCGGCTCGGGCGCCTACGTTCCCGGTCAGGGGGGCATGCTGGGCCGCGTGCGCGATCTGCCCGAGGGTGTGGTGCTCTTCGACGAATTCGAGAAGGCCGATCCCACCGTCGCGCGGCTGTTGCTGCAGATCATCGACAACGGACAGGTGCGCGATCCGGACGATGAGGTGATCGACTTCCGCCGCACTTTCATCATCCTGACCACGAATCTCGGCTTCGCCGCCGGCCCGCGCGGGATCAGCGGCTTTGCCCGCGATGCCGCCGGCCCCCCGGCTGCACCGCGCGGCGAGTCGGAGCTGGCGGCCTTCAAGAGCGCCTGCCGTCGTCATGGCTGGTCGGACGAGTTCCTCGCGCGCATCCGGCACATCTTCCTCTTCCGGGAGCTGGACCGCGAGACGGCCCTCGAAGTGCTGCGCGGCGAGATCGAGGCGATCCGCAGCGAAGCCGGCGAGCGGAAGCTCGAGCTGATCTGCGAGCGGGAGCTGCTCGGTCATCTGGCCGATCTCTGGCAGCCACGCGAAGGCGCGCGCCAGCTCCACTCGCTCATCGAGCATCGCCTGCGCGAGCCGCTCAATGCCGCCGAGGCCAGCGGCGAGTTGCAGCGCGTCAAACGCATCCGCCTGCGGGTGGCCAACGGGCAGCGCGGCGCGCCGGCGCCGGGGTTTCCCGAGCTCCGGCGGCGCGGGCAGGTGCTGGAGATCTTCTCGTAGCGGGGCGCTCGGAGCGCGTGTCGCGCGCATCGCGGTCGCGTTGCGCCATCGAGCGGGATCGAACAGAGCGCGGCGCTGTGGGCGCGGGCGTCGCTATCGGCGCAAGACGGATGCCTCAGAGCGCCTTGATCATCTCGATCACCGACTGGGCATCGTTCATGATGTAGCAGTGTACGCACCGCACCCCGCGATCGAGCAGTTCGCGGCACTGCTGCACCGCCCAGCGACGCCCGATCTCACCGACGCGCCGCGGATGGTGCTGCACTTCGTCGACCAGCGCGTCGGGCAGACTCACGTGGAAGTTGCGGGGTAGGCTGGTGAGCTGACTGCGACGATTGAGGATCTTCAGGCCGGGTATGACGG
>WJJG01000374.1 GCA_014729815.1 Candidatus Eiseniibacteriota bacterium | reverse complement strand
TCGCCGAACTGCGCCATGAACTCGGGGCCCAGCGCCCGCGCGGTCACGAAGATCGGCAACTGCGCGACCGTCCCCAGATAGGGGATCCCCACGATCAGCCATCCCACGCAGCAGGTCAGCAGACCGAAGGCGAAGACGGCGATTCCATAAGCGATCGAGAGCACTAGATAGAAGAGCCCGAAGAGGACGAAGGAGCCCGGATGGGCGCTCAGCAGCGGCAGGAAACGCCGCCACCCATCGAGGATGCGCAGATCGTAGCGATACATGATCGGGACGACGCAGTGATCGGTCCAGAAGTTGACCAGGGCTGCGGCGATCGCCACCGCCAAGCCGACCAGGCCCAGAACGATCACGCCCAGTACCCCCACGCCGCGCCAGGCGCCGCCGGTGGCGATGCCGGCGATCATGAGGGCGCCCGGGAGGATCAGCATCAGCGCCAGCAGACCCCCGGCGATCTGCACCGCCAGGCGCCAGAGGAAGAGCGAGTCGGCCAGGCGGCCCAGGCGGCGCCACGGCTCCGAGATGCGCGAGCGCAGGTGGACGATGTTGTCGAGGAACATGAATTCGCCACGAGAGCTGAGCCAGGCGATCAGGATCGCCAGCACCAGCGCGCCGACGATCAGCAGCAGGACCAGCCCCGCGGCCAGGCCGCTGATCCCCAGCATCTCGGTCAGGTCGACGTCGCCGTGGCCGTGGAAATGCGTGCCCCAATCCTGGTCATGGACCTGGATGCTCTCGCGCCAGCTCTTGCTGCCCCAGAAGCCGGCGTTCTCCCAGAGTCGGGCCAGCCAGGCCGTGAAGCCGAGCACGAACCAGAGCGAGAAGCTGAAGGGCCGGAAGAGCAGGCCCTTCGAGCGTGCCCAGGCGCGAGCGAGCGGATCGACGTAGCGGACGGATACATGCGCATCTGCCATGACGGAGCTCCCGAATCGATGACCGCCGACATCCTCGACCTACGCAAGACCGTCGTCTCGAGTTGCGGCGGGCGCCGGCGCCGGGCCGGGGGGGACCAGTTCCTCCTCGATCACCTTGCGCTTCCAGGTGCCGCGCGAGAACCATATCGCAGCCGCCAGGGCGGTCAACGTGTTCGAGAGGAACATCGCCCACCAGAGACCCAGCGGTCCGAGTCCGAGGACGATCGCCAGCAGATAGGCGCCCGGGATGCGGATCGCCCAGAGCCGGGACATGTTCAGCACCATCACCGGCACGGTGTGCCCCGAGCCCTGGAATGCACCCATCAGAACCATGATGAAGGCGAAGACGAAGACGGAGAAGGAGGTTACGCGAAACAGGTCGTGGCCGTAGCGGATCACCTCGGGATCATCGATGAAGATCTGGGCGATGCTGGCCCCGCAGAAGAACATGAAGGCGGTCACCGGCAGGAGGACCAGGGCGATGATCGAGCAGCTGATCTTGACCGCCCGCATGGAGCGATCGGGGCGGTCGGCGCCCAGATTCTGCCCGACGGCCGTCGAGGTGGCCTGTGAGAGACCGAAGGCGGGGATCATCGCCATGTGGATGATGCGGTGTCCGATGCCGAAGGCCGCCGTCACCGCCGAGCCGAACGTGTTGACGATGCCGATCAGCAACGTGAAGCCGAGCGCCGTACCGGTCTGTCCGAGCGACATCGGCAGGCCGACCTTGAGGATGCGCAGCATCAATCGCCCCTCGAACCTCAGATCGGAGAGTTGCAGTTGGAAGCCATGCTCGCCCCGCAGCAGGCGCGTCAGACCCAGCACACCCGCCAGTCCGCGCGCGATGCAAGTCGCGATGGCCGCGCCTTCCACACCCAGCTCGGGAAAGGGGCCCCAGCCGAAGATCAGGAACGGGTCGAGCAGGGCGTTGGTACCCATGGTGATCGCGTTGATCTTCAGGGGGCCGATCGTATCGCCCATGCCGGTCGAGATGCCCTGGTAGACGAAGAAGGTGAACATGAAGGGCATGCCGGCCAGGATCCACCGCATGTAGGCCAGCGTGCCCGGAAAGGCATCGGCCGGCGTGCGCAGCGCATGCAGGATCGGCGCCGCGAAGGAGAGCCCGATCAGCGCCACCATCGAACCCGCGGCGAGCAGCAGGATCAACGTCTGTCCGCCCGCCTGGCGCATGCGCGCGAAGCGCCCCGCTCCCCGGTATTGCGAGACCAGGGTCGTGCCGCCCATCCCGAGACCCATGGCCAGCGAGAGGGCGACGAAGAAGATGTTCATCGTCACCGTCGGCGCCACGAGTGCCGATTTGCCCAGCTTGCCCAACCAGAACGCGTCGGCCAGGTTGTAGAGGGTCATCAACAGGAAGGAGAGCATCACCGGCCAGGCAACCGCGAAGAGGCCTCGGCCCAGAGGCCCCTGTGTGAGGTCGCGTCCTTTGGCCGGCGCACGCATCGCTGCCCAGTCCTCCGGGTGGGGAAAGACCATCAGATGAAGGGAAGAGGCAGGGTATCAGATCGACGGGAGATGCGCCAACGCTCGACGCATCGGGTCTCTCCGCGTGCTTCGGACCGTTGCGATCATCGCACTACGACGATCGGCTCGGCGCGCCGGTCGACGCCCCGCATCAGACGGACGTAGTAGACGCCGCTGGGGACCGGGCGCCCCCAGCGATCGGTGCCATCCCAGGGAATCCTGTGTGTTCCCGCAGCGCGACGGCCGCGGGCCAGGACGCGCACGAGCTGCCCGCGCGCATCGTAGACGCCCAGGAGGATCGGTGACGCCGAGCCCCGCGAACTCAGGCGGAAGCGGATCGCACCCCCCGGCGCCCAGGGACTCGGCACCCGGAGCCGAAGGGCGGTCGCGTGGTCCAACGGCTCGGAGACATCCGTGTAGTGGCAGTTCACGCCCCAGGCGCCGATGAGCCCGCATGCCGGGTTGTGTTCCGGCGCGCAGGGCGAGCTCTCGCCGATGTGGAAGTCGTCCGCCTGCGGCGCGCAGAAGTCGGGATCGGCCGAGATGTTGCCGTTCTGGCCGAGCTGCCCGGCGATGCAGCCGATCCAGTCACCGGCGGCGTTGCCGTAGAGGTCGCAGCAGCCGAGTTGGGCGCCGGCGGTGGCCCCACACTGGATCGCCTCGCCGCGCCGGCCGAAGGCGACGATCGTCCGATCGAGCGTGACCAGGGAGTTGTTGAGCACCGAGAGTCCGGCCCCACTGGGCGCATCGTTTCCATAGAAGGTGCAACCCACGAAGAGCGGCAGTGTGTTGCCGTCGCAATAGGCCCCGCCGCCGCCGAGTGTGCTGGTGTTGCGGGCGATCGTGCAGTTGCGGAAGGTTGGCGCCGCGCCATCGCCGCAGTAGATGCCGCCTCCGACGCCGCAGGTTTCATTGTCGCGGAAGATACAGTTCTCGAAGACCGCGAAGCAGTCGTATTGGCAGTAGACCCCACCGCCCTTCGAGCCCGATCAGGTGTCCGGCGAGATCCCGCCCTGGATCGTCAGACCCCGAATCACCGTCTGCTCGGTCTCGCCCGAAGAGAGCGTGAAGCCGCGTGCCGGCTCCTCGGGCGTAGCCTGGCAATCGATGATGCAGGCGGTCGGATCGTCGTTCTGTGAGCGCAGGCTGATCGCCTTGCCCCAGAAACGGATGTCGCGGTTGAACGCCCCCTGGTAGATGCCGTCGGTCAGCAGGATCGTATCGCCATCGCTGGCGTGATCGATCGCCTGCTGGATGGTGGGGTAGTCCCCTCCGCCATCGGGGGTCACCAGGTAGGTCGCCCCGCGGGCCGGATGGCCGAGCGCCGCGAGCGGGATCAGGGCGAGGGCCAGTAGAGCAGCGAGCGTCTCGGTGCGCGTGCGCATGCGGTCTCCTTCCGGATTCAGCGCAGGATGATGAGCGGCTGCGAAAGGCGCGCCGCGCCTACCGCGGCGCGGCAGTAGTAGACGCCTCCAGGCACGCGGCGGCCGTCCGCATCGCGGGCATCCCAACGGGCGATGCAGACGTCGGCCGCGATGCGCGGCGTGAGGCGCCGGACGAGGCGGCCACGCGCGTCATGAATGCCCAACTCGGGCGCCGGGTCCGATCGCCTGCCGGTCAGACGCAGTTCGATCGATGCGCCGCGTGGGAAGGGGTTCGGTACGGCGAGCTCGAGCGCGACGGTCGAAGGCCCCGGCGGCTCGATGGCCGCCGACGCGCAGCCCGCCCCCCAGGCGCCGATCAGGCCGCAGCTGGGATTGAACTCGGGCAGGCAGGGCGACCCGTCGAGTAGGTGGAGATCGTCCCCGGGCAGATCGCAGAAGAGCGGATCGGCGCTCAGGTTGCCGTCCTGGCCGAGCAGGTGGGCGATCGATTCGACCCAATCGCCTCCCTGGTTGCCGTAGATGTCGGTGCAGGCGATTTCGCAACCCGACGTGGCACTGAGGTAGAGCGCTTCTCCGTCGAGATTGAACGCCAGGATCGTTGCCTCGAGCGCGACGTAGGAAGCGTTGACGAGCTGAATGCCGGCGCCCCACGGCGATTCGTTGGCGACGAACGTGCAACCGATCAGCTGGGGGTGGGACTGGTCGATGGCGTGGATCGCGCCGCCGCCCTGCTCCGCGGCGTTGTGGGTGAACGTACACTCCACGAAAGTGGGCGCCGCGCCACTCGCGCACTGCACCGCGCCGCCGACGCCGCAGGTCACGTTGTCGCGGAAGATGCAGTTCTCGATGGTCGGAGAACAGAGATCACTGCAGAGGACCCCTCCGCCCGATGCGCCGCCCGCTCAGCCGCCCGGCGGGACGCCGTTGGCGACGGTGACGCCGCGCACCCGCGTAGCGGCGCCCTCGCCACCGACGAAGAGCAAGCCCCGCCGCGGATCATCCTCGGATCCCTGACAGTCGATGATACACTCGCGCGGGTCGTCGGAGATCGACCGCAGCGCAATCGCCTTGCCCCAGAAG
>WJJG01000373.1 GCA_014729815.1 Candidatus Eiseniibacteriota bacterium | reverse complement strand
GGGGCGCCCTCCCCCCCCACCCGCCAGTCGAGGCGCACTTCGGCGAGCTGCGAGCCCGGGTCGATGCGCCAGAGCGAATCGCCGCGCGCGCAGACCGCGGCGTCCAGATAGCCGAACTCCGAGAGCGCGGCCAACAGACCGGAGACCCGCGTGGCGGGATTCGCCGTCGAGTCGGGTCGCGTCCATCTCCGCTCCAACGCCGCTCTCTCGCGCGCGTCGAGTGGCGTGGCGCTCTCCAGCGCCCCCCCGGCGAGCCGTTCAGCGGCGCCCCCTTGGCGCCCCCCCGTGCAGCCCGTCGCCACCAGCGCCAAGCAGAGCAGCAGCCCCCACCCAGGGGCACAGCGCCACCTCCCGGTGCACGGGATCCACGCAGGTCGCCGCGCGAACCGCACGGTCCGGCGTCTGCCCATTCCTGATCTGCTACGCGTCTCCATAGCCTCTCTGCCGGGCCGAGTCCGGCGCACCGAATCCGCCGGCGTCTAGAAGTAGGCCCGTACCTCCATCCGTCCAGTCGTCACCGTGCTGCGCCCTTCATCCTGTGACACCTGCAGGCGGGCGCTGCCGGTAATCCCGCTGCGTGGCCGCACCGATGCCGTCGCCGTGAGGCGCCATCCCGGCCGCTGGATCAGGAACGGCAGGTTCTCCACTCCGTCGCCGCCGCTCCAGCGTCTTCGCGCGGCGATCTCCAGGCGTGTGGCCCGTCCCGGTTCCAGGACCCACGCGCTCTCGAGCGACGTCAGTGATCGCCTACGTTCCGCCGGGAGATACTGCTCCTGCTGCGCCGCGGCGCTGAGACGCACGGTCAGCGGCGCGTAGAACCTCCAACTGATCTCGGCCGAGACGGCACGCAGGCGCAACTCGTCGGCATACGCCTCGCCTCCGTCGTCGCGTGTGATCCCCTCGCGCTGACGCGATAGTTCCAGGCGCCCACGCGTCGTGATCCCGCGACGCGGTGACCAGCGTATCTCACCGTCTCCACTCCACTGCCGCGCGGTGCGTCCCAGTCCGCCCAGCGTGCGCTCGCGCCGCACACGTTGCTCGAAGCCCACGCGCGGCGCCGGCCACCGACTCCCCCCACTCCAGCTCAGCTCCGAACGCACGAGGCGCAGATGTCGCCGCGCATTCCCCTCACCCAACCAGAGCCGTCGAGCGTCTTCCAGGAGGTGCGCCAATCGATCCGCCGTGGCCACCTCCAGACGTCCATACAGCGTGGCCTCGAGTCCGCGCAAAACGGATTCGCCGCCGCCAGCGCGCGCAAAGGGGCGCAGCGTCCCGCGCGCTGCCGATTCGAGCTGGGTCTCGAGCAGCGTGCTGTCGGCCCGCACGTAGTAGAAGTCGTAGTCTCCCTGGCCCACGTACGTGCCCAGACTGTCGTAGTGCCCGGTTCCGCTGTCGACCTCCAGAAGCTGCCCGACGCGCTGACGCTCGGCAGCCGTCGTGACTCGGCCACGCCACTCTCCCTGCACGATTCCGCGGGGCGGCCGATGGCTCAGCGCCCAGTCGACCAGATCACTCTGCCGCTCGCCGCCGGTGGTCGTCTGATCCGTGGTGCGACGTGCGAACTGCAGCTCCGCGCTCGTCGCGGCGCGCGTGTAGCCCAGATCGATCTGGTAGAGCCGGCGTCGCCCGTCCGGCTCGGGTGCTTCACCCGCCGCCCAGCGGCGATCCCACCGCACCTGCGCCAAGACCGCCGCGCGCCATCCGCCCCAGATCTCCGGCAGCCTTGCGCGCAGGCGCGCGGTGTGTTGATCCTCCCCGTCTGCGCTTCCTTCCGGTCCGGCGAGACGCTCTTCGGCTTCATACTCCACCGCCAGCTCCGGCCCCGGGCGCCACCGCAGGGCCGCCTGTTGTTGCCCGCCGCGCCGCAGGACCCCCGCTTCTCGCGCCCGACTGCGCCAGATCTCCGCCTCGGCCGACAGGCGCCCCCGCCGCGCCACGCGCGCGTGCCACCGCTCGCCACGGAAACGGCCGGGAGCGTGCAGGCGCTCCCAGTCGGCGGCCATCTGCAGCGACGACGAGGGGTGGAGGGCGACACCGATCTTGCCGCGTCGATCGCGGCCCTCGAGCACCTGCGCGCTGGATGCGTTCCAGCGGCGATAGGCAAAAGTCTCATCGAGCCGTTCCGGAGAGACGAAGCGCTGCTCCACGTTGCGCCACTGAAACTGCAAGCGCAGCAACTCCGGTCGCCCCCCCAGCAGCCTGCCGAGACGCCATCCCCCGCCGAGGCGTAGCGCCGCGCCCGCGTTGTCCCGATCGTCGATGGGGCTGAGCACGTTGCGATCATTCCAGGAGAGCGCTCCCTCCGCTTCGATCTCCAGCCCGGCGGCGAGCACCCCACCCCCGCGCACGGCCACCAGATCCAGGGATCTCGGCAGGGGCAGGCTGCGACCCGGCAAGTGGCGTCCCTGGCGCCGCCCCACGAAGTAGTAGATCGTCTCCCCGCTGGCGGAGACCGAGTCGGCATAGTCTCCACGCCCCGGCCCTACATCGACGAAGGTCACCTCATAGTCACCGCCCGCTTGGGCGGGATCGCCCGGATCCGCGGGTCCTACGTAGAGGAAGAAGGGCGCCGCGAGGCTATCGACCTCCACCGCCGCATAGTCTCCTTCCCCGGCGGGCACCTCCACGACCCCACCCGCCAGCGCGGCGGTCACCGAGTCGCCCGCCGCGGCCAGCGCGGCGCGCTCCTCGTCATCGAGGGAGAGCAGCGGAGAGTTGTCCGGATTGTCCCGCTCACGGAACCAGGCCACGGCCAGTCCCCCGGCCTCGCCCCGGCTGCCGGCCCCGAAGCTGTAGTACTCGCGCTCGAAGGCCCCCTGACGCACCTGGTAGTCGACGCGGATCTCACTGACGGCGCTGATCGGCCGGCGCACCGTGAACCAGAGCTCGCCGCTCGCATAGTCGATGGTGTAGTCGTTCTCCGTGCCGCGCTGCATGCGCACTCCGTCGAGCCATACCCGCTCGCTGCCGGCGACGATCACACTCTGCTCGCCCGTCTGCCGCTCGAGCAGGTCATAGGGTCCCTGACGCCCCTCCTCGCCGAAGCGCTGCAGACTGCGGTGGTCGCCCAGTCCGCGGCCCACGGCGGCGTGCGCGCGATGCCGCTGCGCCAGATGTCCCCGTGCCAGCAGCCCTTCCATCTCGCGCCGGTGCGCCAGAAAAACGAAGGAGTCCTGCTCGGCGGTCAAGTCCCCCAGATGCAGATCCCCCCAGGGGGAGTCCACCTCCACCAGCACTTGATCAAGATCCGACAGCTCGGCCGTGGTGCCCTCGGGCTGCAGCGGCGTACGCCGGTCGGTCAGGACCGCGCGCACTGCTACGCGCTCGGCGAGCTGCCCGCGGATGGTCAGGTCGAGCGACTGCTCGAGACTCAGATCGCGACGATTCCCAAACTCGATCGAGAAGCTCTTGCTGCCCCCGATCTCCAGATGCGCGCCCGGGGGCAAGCGGCGTTGCGCCTTCCCCGGCGCAGCCGCGACTCGCACGGTATCGGCCCTGGCGGGAACCAGCGCCGGGGCCCAGCGGCCCGCCAGGTCGACCGGCAGGTACCGGTAGCGGGCCACCAGCGGCGGCTCGCGGGGTGGCGCGGACCCGCGCCAGACCAGCCTCCCCTCCCGCGCCAGCAGATGGAAGTCGGCGCCGCGCCGCAGCATTCGCTCTCCCTGCTGGAGGACGAAGGCGTCCGCCTGCAGGAGGCGGTGCGGCAGCGCGAGCGTATCGCCGGGGAAGGGCTGGGGCAGGGTGACCGCCGCCTCGCCGCTGCGGATGCAGGCGGGATCACTCGCATCGGCGACGGCCTCCGAATCGGGATGCGCAGTGGCGACCCATCCGGCGAGCAGGATCAAGAGCAGCAGTCCGAGCGCGTCGCGCGGATCTCGCCGGTCCCGGATCCGCATCCGGCGCCGGCCCATCCAGTGTGACCCGCGCGCCCTCATTCCTCTCCGCGCACCGCCGTTCCCCGCCCCCGCGAGGCGCCCGCCGGCGAGGGGGCATACTCCAAGCCGAAGACCCACACGCAGGCGGCAAACGGATCGGCGACCAGCAGCCGCCCCGCCGCATCCAGGCCGAGATCCGACGGATGCAGCTCGGCGCCCGGGGGCCGCGGGATGGGCCAGGCCTGCTCGCCGCCCGCGGGCAGCACGAGCAGTGTACCGTCCTCGTCCGCCAGGAACGCGTTGCCCCAGGCGTCCACGACGAGCGCCGCGGGATTCGTCAGCCCCGGCAGGGCTGCGTGCGGACCCTCGGGCCCGCGCGCACCTGTCCCAACGCCCCGCAGGAGTCGACCGTCACGGTCGAGCACCCAGAGTCCCGGCGGCTCCTTCTCCAAGACGTAGAGACGACCGCGGCCATCCACCTCCAGCGCGATCGGGCGCGAGAAGGAGAGCGCGCCGCTTTCGGTCAATGCGGCGATCCAGCGGCCATCGCGCGAGAAGTGCAGGACCCGACCGCGCCGCCCGTCGAGGACGAAGAGCTCGCCGCTGCGATCGATACAGAAGTCGGCCGCCTCGCGCAGTTCCGCTCCGGCCTCCCGCGCTGCCTCCTGCAGGTCGACGACCGCCTCGCGCACGCCCTGCAGATCGTAGCGTTCGATGCGTGCGTTCCAGGCATCCAGCGTGAAGATCGAGAGACCCACGCGGGCATGGATGCGCGTCGCAGAGCCCAGCGCCCCGCTCTCCGCGTTGCGGCTCGCCAAGCGCAGGTTGTCCCCGTTGCGATCGCAGAGAAAGAGCCGGCTGCGGGCTGCCTCCAGGCCGCAGATCAGCCCCGAGGAGTGCCCGTCCACCGCCACGGGAAGCAGCGATTGTCCGTCTGGTCGCCACTGCCATTGGGCGTGGAAGGTCGCGGCCACCGGGAGGCGGTCCTGGGCCAGGGCGGCGGTGAGTCCCGGGGTCGTCTGGGCGGACGCGGGCAGCCCGGATCCCAGCAGGCCGAGCAGCAACGGCAGCGTGCCCGCGGCGCGCTGCACGCTTCTCAGTCGAACATCCACCGCATGCAGAGGTACCCACCTCCATCCGGCGTTGGCTGGTAATAGAGGGCGTGGTCGCGCTGGCTGCGCGAGGCCGAGATGGCCGCGTCGACGGCGCTGATCAAACGATTCAGCAGGGCGACGCCCAGCGTGTGGGTCGCCGATCGGTACGAGTTGCGGCTGGCCTTGCGGCGGGCGCGATACTCGAGGCGGTCGTCGGTCGAGCGCCAGGCCCACTCCTCGTCGGGGCGCGGAGCGTTGGCGTCGACGTAGGCCTGCCGCTGCGCCAGGTCGTTGCCGTAGATCGCCCGCGCCGTGCGCTCGATGTCGTCCACGTAGTCGCCACTGCTATCGTATTCACCGAGATTGCGATAGTACCAGTCGGGCCGGTCGTCCGCATCGGTGAGGCCGCCGAATCTCTCGGCATACTCGATGTAGCTGTTCTTGCGTACCGCGCCCTGCACGGTGAAGGCCACATAACCGATCAGGATCGCAGCCTCGGCCGAGAGGTAGATTCGCGCGCGATCGCGGTGGCCCGTCAACAGCTGCCCCCAGCCCGGCAGGAGCAGGGAGGCGCCGATCGCCTTGAGCCGCGAAGGCGGTACCGGCCGGGAGGCGCGCGCCGCAGACCGTCCCGCACCGACCGCCCCGCGCGGCGCCTGCGAGGACAGCGTCGCGCCGTGGAGCATCGGTGTCAGCGAGCCTCCGGATTCGCCGCCGGGCGGCGTTGCCACCAGGTGCGCTCGCAGCCAGCTGCCCCGTGCCCCTCTCGTCGGAGCGGCGGTCTCCCCCGGTGCAGCCGTCGCCGATTCCACGCCCAGCGTTGCGATTAGGCCGAGCAGCCCCAACAGCAATCCTGCCTGACGCGGGATGCGGTCCACACTCGCCTCCATCTCAGAACCTCCGCGTGATGCGAACCTCCGGGTGCAGCGCGAGTGGGAGTCCGCGCACATCGAACTTCAAGTCGGTCTGTTCATCGAGATGCAATCGCAGGGCGCGGGCCTCAAAGAAGGCGTCGACCGCCGAGACGAGGTGATTCAGGAAGAGGAATCGCCCGGCCCAGCGTTGGGCGCCCTGCATATCCTCCCGATCGTCCCACAGGCCGGCGTAGATCGAGCGGCTGGCCCCCGTGTCCCATCCGCAGCCGTACGCGTCCCGCGCGACATACTCGAGGAAGCGGGTCCGGCTCCCCGCGCGCGCTTCCTCGATCAGCGCCCGATCGCGGTCGAATGCGTCGCCATCGGGGCAGCCGCAGCTTGCGCAGCTGTCGGGATGCTGGGCCCGCTCGACGTAGCGATCGTAGTCCCAGTAGTTCCCGGCGAAGTCGGAAACGTCCCCCAGCCGATCGTCCGCGCCCTGACGAAAGGAGAGGTAGGCGGTCCATCCCCCGATCTCGAGCGCCAAGTAGGCCAGACCACGCAGCAGCGAACCGTTACGCAGCTGTCCCGCGCCGGGCACGACCGCCGACATCAGCGCCGTGAGGAGCGCCCCCGCGTTGCCGAGGCTGCGCGTTCCCGTATCCCGCTCGCCGCGTCCTCGTCCGGTCAGTTGCACATCGTTCCCCGCGAGCGACCACACCCGGCCGCCGTCCCCGCCCAACGAGGACCGCAGCCGCGGAGACGTCCGGACGCGCGCGGCCAGCGCGGCGCCGGTGTGCGCCGTCGGTTCG
>WJJG01000372.1 GCA_014729815.1 Candidatus Eiseniibacteriota bacterium | reverse complement strand
GCGTACCGCACGGTCCCCGCGGTCGATCCGAGCACGACCAGGACGAGATCGGCGTCGTCGGTCCAGTACTCTTCGATGATCTTGTACGGGCGTCCGCTGACCTCGCCGAAGGCCTGCAGGATCTCGGGCACGACTCGCCGGGCGTGCAGCGTGCCTTCGTGCTGCTGCCGCTTGTGCTCGAAGTAGTAGTCCTGCAGATCGAGCGGCCCGAACGTCACCGGCTTGTCCAGATCGAGCAGGCGGTGCTGCGGCTGGTAGGTGCCGATGAACGCGCGGATCTTCTCGTCAGGCAGCATCTCGACCGGCTCGAGGGTATGACTGAGGATGAAGCCGTCGAGGGTGACCATCACCGGCAGGAGCACGTCGGGATGTTCGGCGATGCGCGGAGCCAGGAGCGTCTGGTCGTAGGCCTCCTGAGCGTTCTCGCTGAAGAGCTGGATCCACCCGGCGTCACGCGCGCCCATGCTGTCGGAATGATCGTTGTGGATGTTGATCGGGCCGCTGAGGGCGCGATTGACCAGGGGCATGACGATCGGCAGGCGCAGGGAGGAGGCGATGTAGAGGATCTCCCACATCAGCGCCATGCCGGCCGAAGAGGTGGCCGTCATCGCTCGCGCCCCGGCCGCGGCCGCGCCGACGCAGGCGCTCATCGCGCTGTGCTCCGATTCGACCAGCACCATCTCCGAGTCGACCTCGCCGTTGGCGTGGAACTCGGCGAACTTGTGCATCAGCTCGGTCTGCGGGGTGATCGGAAAGGCGGCGACGACATCGGGGTTGATCTGCTTCATGGCCGTCCCGACGGCGTCGTTTCCCGTGAGTGCTACCAACGCCATCGCTACTTCTCCTCTCTGACCATCGTGATCGCCTTGACCTTGAGCGGGCACTCCCGCGCGCAGATGCCGCAGCCCTTGCAGTGATCATAGTCGATGCCGACCACCTTGCCCTCCTCGAGCAGGATCGAGGAGTCGGGGCAGTAGATCCAACAGCGCAGGCAGTTCGTGCACTTCTCCGCATCGTGGATCGGCTTGAACGTACGCCAGCCTCCCGTCTTGTAAGAGGCGGCGTTGCCGGCTTCCACGATCAGACCGGCGATCGGGATCTCCTTCCAGCCCTTGAGTTTCATCCGACCTTCACCTCCTCGAACGCGCGATCGATCGCGCGCAGATTGCCGTCGATGACCTTCTGCGAGAAGCGGCCCTCGAACTTGCCGACGATGTCGTCCTTGACCGTCTGCAGCTTCAGGACCTCGGAAACCTTGCAGAGCGCGCCCATCATGACGGTGTTGGGGATGTCGCGTCCGAGCTCTTCGAGGGCGATGCCACTGGCGTCGATCGTGCAGACCTTGCCGCCGCTGAGACCCAGGCGTTCGCGCATCCCGGCCGGCGACTCGATGGTGTTGACCACGATGGTGCCCTCCGCATCCAGCCCCTCGGTGACATCCACCACACCGATCAGCGTGGGATCGAGCACGACCACGATCTGCGGCTCGGCGATGTTGCAGTGGAGCAGGATCGGCGCGTCGTCGATGCGCGTGAAGCCGCGGATCGGCGCCCCCATGCGCTCGGGCCCATACTCGGGAAAGCCCTGGGAGCGCTTGCCTTCGTGCAGAGCCGCGGCGGCCAGTAGGGTGGCCGCGGTCTTGGCGCCCTGCCCGCCGCGCCCATGCCAGCGGATTTCGATCATTGGCGATCTCCTTTCGTACGCGGCCGAGAGCGACGGGCCTCGCCGCCGCCAGCGGGATCGGGTGGCCGGTAGCTGCAATCCTATGCCAGATCGAGGATTGGCGGCCCCTTGCCCGTCCGCGACCCCTCGTCGGAAACGCAAGGGAGAGATGCTACTCCTCCGCGCTACCGCTCGGCAAGAGCCATTCTACGAATGCGACGCAGAAGCAGATCTCGTGTGCCGAACGGGATCTGTCGGCGAGCGATCTGCTTCGCTACACTCTACATACACGCCATGCTGAGACGTGGCCCAACTGCGGCTCGGCCGCGACAGAGGAAGGAGTCCGCCCATGCGAAACCTCCGTGAGCTGCTTCTCTGGATCCCGAGCCTCCTGCTCGCCTCCGGGGCCGCCGTCGCACCGGCGTTCGATTGGTCGTACGAGTATCCGGCCGGCGAGATCAATACCTGCGTCGAGGCGGATCCGGTGCATGCGCGCGTCTTCGTCGGGACGGTGGAAGGCTTTCACTACCTCGACGTTCCGAGTGGCGAGTGGACCTCGCGCGACGAGGAGGGATGGATCGGACGGCAAGTCTGGTCGTTGGCCTGGCATCCGGAGCAGGACGCGCGTGTCATCACGGGTCGGGAGAACGCCTTCTTCAAGGGCTACATCGAGCTCAGCGAAGACCTCGGGATCGGGGGCGATATCGTCTACAGCTCGCCAGCCGGTTCGGTGACCGGCCTGGCGCGCGATCCGCACCATGCGGATCGCTTCTACGCCTGCACCTGGTCGGACGTCGTCTCCGGGGAGATCGTCCGCTCCCTCGATGGCGGGCTGCACTGGAGCCCGCTCACCGGCACGATCCACTACGCGATGACCGGGATCAGCGTGGATCCGGACGGCGTCGTATACGCGGCCGGCAGCTCACAGGTCACCCGGAGCCTCGACGGTGGGGATACCTGGGAGCCCGCCGCCGGTGGACTGCCGCCGGACTATGGCATCTACTGCGTGGCCGCCGACCCGGATCTGTCCGGGCATCTGCTGGTCTCGAACGACCTGGCCCTCTACGAGACATCGAACGGCGGCGAGGCGTGGACGGAGATACTGCCGGCCAGCTGTCGCCGAATCGCCTGGGGCGGCACGTGGGCGACCGTGCCGGGGGGAACCGAGTACTGCTTCGTGGCCGCGACGACCTGGGATGGGCGCGTGCTGGTCTCGCGGGACGGCGGCGCGGAATGGCAGGAGGAGACCGGCGACCTGCTCGGCGAGCCGGTCGATCTGGCCTTCGTGCCGGTGGCTGGACGCCTGGAGCTCTTCGTCGCCACGGAGCGCGATGGGATCTATCGGGCCCTGGTCCTCGATCCGGCGGGGACGCCCGGCTCGGTGGGGCGCGCGGTGGTCCTGCGGCTGCGCTGCCCGGCTCCGTTCCGGCCCGGCAACGAGCTGCGCTTCGTCCTTCCGGAGAGAGGCGACATGACCCTCGAGCTGCTCGATGTCGCCGGCCGCAGCCTGCAGCGGATCGCGGAGGGGCGCTTCGCGGCCGGCGAGCACCGCCTGGCCTGGAACGCGCCGGCATGTGCGCCCGGCGTCTACTTCGTGCGCTTGCACGGATCGGTGGGGGAGACAACCGCGCGGCTGGTCCTGATCGAACGCTAGGCTGCCGTCACACGGCCGGGATGCCGTCGCTGGATCGGAACGCGATGCGATGGCGGGTCGCGATTCGGATCCGGGAGCGAACGAATGCCAGGTGGAGAGGAACCGGAGCGAGCACGCCGTGCGTCCCATCCCTGGCTCGCTCTGCTGGTGCTCCTCCTGCTGTCGGTGCTCGTGCTGGGGATCGTCGGTACCGTCGTCACGCGCGGTCTCGGCCTTCCGCAAGCCTCCCGCCTGACCGGCTTCGTCAATGCGACGACCGCGCATCTGATCGTGCTCTTCGTGATCGCGCCCTTGCTGTTGGGCTGCCCAAGGGACACCGGTCGCTCGGTGCCCATGTCGATGAGATCGGTCCTACCCGCGTGCGACCCCCGGGTCGCCTCCTGAGCCTGGCGATCCGCTGCGACGCCATTATGGCCCTGTCTCGGGCCGGGGCCTCGATCGTCTACCGTCTGCAGCAAGGGGGGCACCCCCGACCGGGGCATTCCTGGGCAGCGTCTTGGATGACTCATCCGACCTCCCGCCACACTCCCTCAGTGCGCGCTACACGTTGCCTGCCGCATTCGAGGAGATTGCCTTCCGCGGCGTGGTCCTCACGATGTTTCTCGTCCACCATTCGCGCCGGCGTGCGATCCTCGTCTCCGCCGCGGCGTTCTCGGTGATACACCTGCTCACTCTCGCCGGGGGGCGCCCGCCGCTCTGGGTTGCGGGACAGCTCGCGTGGGCCTTCTGCATGGGCATCTTCCACGGCACCCTCTGCGTGCGCACCGCTAGCCTGCTCCCCGCGATGCTGGTCCATTGCCTGGGCAATCTCTTCAGCGGGTCGCTGACCGGAGGTATGCAGAGTCGGGCACCGGTCGGGACGCAGGTGTTCTACGACCTGATCCTCTCCTTGGGCGTCGTGCCCGTCACGCTGATCGTGCTGTGGGTGCGGTTCTTCGTCAGGCGCTGGCCGGTCCCCGGCCCGTGATGAGACCGCCACGCGCGTAGGCGAAGCTCGCGGCTAGCCAGCAGGATGCGGCACCGCCTGTCGAGCGCGGCTCAGGCGGCAGGTTGGATGGATCAGCGCACGCGGCGGGCGCCGGCGTACCGCTTGCGCCAGTATCGTTCCGCGAGATTGGAGAGTCGCACGCCGCGACTGCTCGAGGCGTGAGCGAACTCGCCGGCCCTCAGATAGAGCCCTACGTGGCGCCCCTTGCCCGGGATCCGAAAGAAGACCAGGTCACCAGGGCGCAGCCGCGAGACATCGATCCCCCGGCCGCTGCGGGCGAGTTCCGCGGTCGTGCGCGGCAGGCGCACCCCAAGGGTGGCGCCCAGCACGGCTCGCACGAAGCCACTGCAGTCGGCGCACGCCAGACTCTGCCCGCCCCAGCAGTAGGGCGTGCCTCGCCAACGCTCGATCTCCGCGCGCAGGATGCGCTCGCGCCGCAAGAGCGCGGTCTCCGGCGCGGCCGCCTCTCGCACGCTCTGCTTCGAGATCTCGCTGGCCGGAGATACTGGCAGGGGGGGAGCCGTCGAGCGCCCGCACCCGAATGCGCCGAGGCAGAGGGCCGTTGCGAGCAGCGGGACGGCCGCCCGCGCGAGGGGATTCCGGCAGAGTAGGAGCGCTGCACGGGATCGACCAGCATGATCTGCGCCGCGAATCTGCATGGTGGGCTCCGGATCGCTGAGCCTATCTGGACGGCCACGCAAAGCAAGCGCGCGCCCGTCCAAGATATCGCCCAGAGGGGGGCGAAACTTGATCCCGCCCCAG
>WJJG01000371.1 GCA_014729815.1 Candidatus Eiseniibacteriota bacterium | reverse complement strand
GACGTACCAGCAGCCGGCGGGCGCACGCGCAGGCGCCCGACGTCCGTGCAGCCGGCAAGTCGCAAGCAGCCGCCGGACGAACCGAGCGCGAACACGCAGGAGGCGCGTAGCCGTGCAACGCACGGGACTCCGCAACGCCATCTGGCTGCTGCTGGGCCTCTGTCTGGCGGTGGTGGTGCATCTGCTGCTGACTTCCTTGCCACCGCAGCAGCGGCTGATGGCGGCGATCTTCAGCGCCACGATCGTCTACTGGCTGGCCGAGCCGATTCCGCTCTATGTCACCGGCCTTCTCGCCGCGCTGGCGGCCGCCGTGCTTCTTGGGCCGCTGGGCCCTCGCTTCGGCGCCCCCCCGCTCGACTACCGCGACTTCCTCTATCCGTTCGCCAGTCCCGTGGTGGTGCTGATGTTCGGCGGCTTCGTGATGGCACGCGTCTTCAGCAAGCACAACCTCGACATCGAATTCTGCCGCATGATCCTGCTGCGCGTCGGCTCGCGTCCCCGCGCGGTGCTGCTGGCGATGATGACGATCACCGCCGCGATGTCGATGTGGATGTCGAACACCGCGACGACCGCCATCATGGTGGCCACCGTGCTCCCGATCGCGCGCAAGCTGCCGGCCAACTCGAACATGGTGCGGGCGCTCATGCTGGGGATCCCCTTCGCCGCCAACGTGGGCGGGATGGCGACGCCGATCGGCACGCCGCCCAACGCCATCGCCATCGGGCTGCTGGCCGACGCGGGCGTCTCGATCTCCTTCTTTTCCTGGATGCTCGCGGGGCTGCCGCTGATGATCCTGCTGCTGGCGCTGGTCTTCCTGCTGCTGCAGCTCTTCTTCCCGATTCGGCGCACCTCGTTCGTGATCGACTTCGGGGCGCCACCGGCGATCGCCAACCGCGGACTCGTCTACACGGTCTTCTTCGCCACCGTCGCCCTGTGGGTCACCGATCAGCTCCATCATGTGCCCGCGGCGCTGATCGCACTCGTGCCGGTGGTGGTCTTCGCCATCTCCGGGCTGCTCGAGAAGCAACTGCTGCGCGAGTTGGCCTGGGACATCCTGCTGCTGATCGGTGGGGGATTGGCGCTGGGCGTGGGCATCCAGCAGACGGGTCTGGCCGATACGATCGTCGCCACCCTCCTGCCCGGGGCCGGCGCGGGCGTGGGCAGCATGGCGCTGCTCTGCGTGCTGATCGCCGCGCTGGCGACCTTCATGAGCAACACCGCCGCCGCCAACCTGATCCTTCCGCTGGCGGTCACCGTGGCCGGCGCCTTTCCGCAGCAGTTGGCGGTTCCGGTCGCGCTCTGCGCGTCGCTGGGGATGGCGCTGCCGATCAGTACGCCGCCCAACGCGATCGCGTATGGGTCGGAGCTGATCGCCGAACGAGACATGCTACGGGTGGGGGTGGTCGTGACACTCGTGGGCGTGGCGCTGACGATCGCCTATGAGCGCCTGCTCTTCGCCCTCCTGCCGGGGGCGGGCGCCGGCTAGTGGTGCGGCCGGGCCGGAAGCAAGGCCGGGGGGCGCGCGCCGCCGCTGTCGCCGCCGCGGCGCTGGGAAAGGAACGGGCCCATGACACAGATCGAACGCTCCAAGCGCGAACACTGCCCGCAGTGCGACTCGATCCAGATGTACAACTATGTGCATGTCGTCCCCGGACGCGACGCCGAGGTCTTCATCGAGTGCCTCGAGTGCGGGGCCTTCGTGGCGCGCTACACGCTGCGCGCTTACACCAGCGAGGATCCCTACCGCTCCTATCTGCGTCTGATGCGGCAGCGCCATATGTCCTCGGGCGCGGCCACGCGCAAGGCGGTCGAGCAGTTCCGCACCGAGCTCTGGAACGACTACCGCCGCGTCAAGGAGATGGTGCAGGCCGCCGAGGAGTCGCGCAGCGTCGAGGATCTGCTCGAGGAGATCGAGTAGGTCGCCGCGCCCGGATTCGGCATCCACAAGAGCCTGCAGCAGAGGCGGTGGCCCGCTGCGAGAGCCCCTGGGCCGCCAGGCACCAGGGGCTCTCTGCCCACATCCGGCGCCCCCCGTCACGGGCGGCACCCGGGCCCTTAGTGGACGATCATCACCTTTCGCGCCTCCCGCGCCGCTCCGGCCCGGAGGTGATAGAAGTAGATCCCTGAGGGCAGCTCCCCCGCCTCCCACACGGCCGTGTGACGGCCGGCATCCAGCCAGCCGTCGACCAGGGTGGCGACCTTCTGGCCGGCCACATTGAAGATGTCCAGCCGCGTGTGGCCCGCCTGGGGGATCTGGAAGCGGATCCAGCGCGCCCCGTCCGCCGCCTCGACCGCCGCCGGCTGGAGGCCGATGCGCAGCTCGGCGATCTCGAGTTCCCCGTCCAGGTAGATCGGACCGCTCTCGCATGCCCGCGTGACGTTGTTGGCCGTCGGATCGTACGAGTAGGTCGCATGGGCAACGTCGGTCACCTCGAAGCACCACTCGCCCGACGGATTGCGGACCTTGCGCGTCTCCATCGTCACGGTACCGTCGGAGGCGGTGAGTCCGCTGTCGCTGCCACTGTTGGGGCCGTCCCAGCTGACCGAAACCGTCGCCCCCTCGACCGGCGCCTCCCCCACGTCGACGATCGTCACCGTGCAGCGGCCGCTCACGTTCGGCCCGGCATTCTTGCGCGTGACGACCATCTCGTGCACGTGCATGAGCTGCTCGCCCTGTTGGGCGACGCTGATGTAGTCCAGCTTCTGCTCGGCGTCGGTCCCGTTGGCGTTCGTGACCGTCAGCGTGACGCTGTACGTACCCGGGTCGACGTACTCATGCGCCGGGCTCTGGCCCGTCGACGTGCCGCCGTCCCCGAAGTCCCAGCTCCAGGATGTTGGCGAGCCGCTGGACTGATCGGTGAACTGGACCGTCAGTGGTGCAAAGCCGCTGGTCGGATCCCCGACGAAATCCGCGGTTGGCGGGACCGGGCCGACCGTCGATTCGATCATCATGTAGTCGATGGAGACCGTGTCGAACGACTGGTTGTCTCTCGTGTGGTCGGTATCTACGACGCGGACAAACACCGTCCCGCTTAGTGTTTCCGGCAGGCTCACATCGTAGCTCTGCTCGCTGGAGTTCGCCACGGTGACGATGTGCTCCCAGGACGATCCGTTGGTCGAATACTCGAAGGCGAAGTCGTCGTTTTCGCTGTTGTTCGTCCGCGACGCCTCGAGATGGAAGGTGATCGCCGATCCGGCCGTCACATCGAACTCCCAGCGGTGCTCGAGCGTGCTGTACCACTTGCGCGGGTGCGTGCCGGAGTTCACCTCGGTGATCGCCTCGCGCACGTCATCGCTGGCGTGGGTATCGAGGTAGCTGCCCGTGACGGTCCCTGCTACCGGGAGATCCGACAACGCGAAGGCGTATGGCTGGGGTGCGGTCACGGTGATGTAGTCGGTCTTGACCTCCTGGTCGGAGCCGCACGCGTTGGTTGCGGTCAGGGTCACCGTGTAGATCCCCTCCGCCGTGTACTCGTAGGTCGGATTCTGGGCCGTCGACGTGCCGGCGCCGTCCCCGAAGTCCCAGCTCCAACCAGTGGCCTCGGTCGAGAGATCGGTGAACGCCACCGTCAGCGGCGCCCCCCCGGTGAGCGGGCTGCCGACGAAGTCGGCCGCCGGGCCGCCCGAGACCGTGACGTAGTCCGTCTTGGTCTCGACATCCGAGCCCTCGGGTCCGCTGGCGGTCAGGCTCACCGTGTAGGTTCCGGGATTCAGGTAGTCGTGAGCCGGGTTCTGGGCCGTGGACGTCCCGCCATCCCCGAAGTCCCAATCCCAGGTCGTGACGTCGCCGGCCGACAGATCGGTGAAGGCCACCGTCAAGGGTGCGCACCCCGAGGTCGGGTTCCCGCTGAAGTCGGTCACTACCGGCGGAGTTTCCTCGATGATCGGCACATCGCTGACGTAGCGATAGTAGTTGGCCTTGGTGATCGTCACCCGCAGCGTGCCGGCCTGGGTCTGCGGCGTGACCGGGATCTGCTGTGATGATCCGGTCGCATCCGCCACGCCGACGATCTCCCCATTCACCGTCAGAGCGATGACCGCCCCGCCGTCGGCTTGGGCGGTGAAGCTCGTCGCGCCCGTCAGCAGCTGGGAGTCGTGGCTGACCGCCAGATTCTGCGGCACTTCCGAGTAGAGGGTCATGAAGGCGTCGCCGTGGTGGTGGAAGAGGTTGTAGGTGACATCCTTGCTGGACGTGTTGTACGGCCAGCTACTGGCCTCGAGGTAGTACTTGCCGGATGCGTGCGCTACGGCAGTGCGCAGGTCGTCCTGTCCGATGCTGCGATCGTTGTACCCCGGATCGAAGTCGGGCCACATGCTGTCGAAGACCCCCCAGACGAACGTGTCGTTCACAAAGGAGTAGGAGACCTCCGATGCCCCAATCAGCCCCAGGGCGCCTTGTCCCATCCGATGAAACTTCTCGGTGAACGTCTCGGCGCCGTAGTCGTACTTGGCGGTCAGGCAGTTGATGCTCATCACGAACGGGAGCATGCTGTTCATGAGGCCGTCGAGGTCGTACTTGTCGTAGTCCGGCTCCCCCCACCCATACTCGTAGCCATGATCGCGATGTAGCATGAGGTAGGAACCGGCATTGATGTCGTTGTTGATCCGCGTTGCGCTGCCGCCCCAATCGGTGAGATGGGATGGCGTGCTGGGGATGTAGCCGAGGCCGTTGGGGCCGAAATAGTCGACGACCGTCGAGGTGTTCGTGGCGGTCGACCAGACGCTGCCCGGGGTCCCCGAGTAGATCGCGTATTCGCGGATCGGGCTCTTGCCGAGCACGTTGGCCTGGTGGCCGAAGATCACCTCGGTGCAGAGGATGAACCAGCGCTCCGTCTGCCAGCCACCGGCCATGATCGGGTGGTCGTAGAAGCCCGCATCGGTGTAGGGCGCGCGCTCGTAGGCGAGCATCTTGCCGACCATCGAAGCCAGATCGGTCGCGTTGCGCGCGGTGATGCGTCCGTGGAACATCTCGGGCAGATCATCGCCGTCGACGTCCGCGTAGATGTTGTCGGAGACGCAGTAGTTGCTCCAGATCGGCGAGGCCACGCCAACCGAGACCTCGGATCCGGGATAGTCCCCCACGATCAAGAAGGCCGCCGGGGGGGTCGCCCAGTTGCTGTACGCATTGTCGAGGAAGTCCTCGATCGCCGAGGCGCTGGTCCCACCGATGTCGGTCGTAGTGTACACGGCGCTCGAGATCCCCTGGAGCTTGCGCCAGGATGCCAGCGAGTCGGACCAGGCGATGAAGTCGCTGTGGTCGGGGCAGATGATCACGTACTCGTACCCGTCGCGATCGCCGCGCAGGCCGCCGGGGTCGGCCTGTGGTAGGCCCTCGAAGCGCGGGAGCGATTCGTAGTTGATCAAGTGGCCGGCCAGCACCGGCTCCCAATGGCGGTTGCGATAGCGTGGCTCGCCGAACTGCCCGGTGCCGCCGGTGAAATCGACCCGCACCTCCAGCTCGCGATAGACGATGAGCTCGCGCGTCACCGGGTTGTACTGGAAGGGGGTGATCCCCAGCGTCACCACGTCCACGCCGCGCATCTGACGGACGTCGGAGAGGACCACCGGGCTGGTCGGATAGAGGGCATCGCGCTGGTAGATCGCCAGGTCCCTTTCATACACCAGCGGACCATCGTCGCCCTCGCGCGGCAGCACCGGTGCCGGGGCGATGTCGATGTTCGGGTAGACCTCGGTGCGCTCCGCGATGATCTCGAAGCTCGCCGCCGCCCCCTGCGGAATGGCCACGAAGCGGCCCAGCCCGGGCAGATCCGGCGCGCCGGGATCGTTCGGCAGGATCACGCCCGGCAGGGTTACCTTCTGGAAGGTGCCGTCGGCCAGATCCACTGCCTCCATTCCGAAGTCGCCCATCGCGTAGTGCAACTCGAGGCCAGAGGGGCCCTGCGCCCGCAGTGTGAGGCCCGGAGCGGCGGGCGTACCGGCCCCCTGGCGGTCCGCCGCTTGCGCGGAGGACATCGTGAGTATCGCGAAAAGCGCCAGGATGCAGACATCGGCCGGGGAGGGATGGGATCGAG
Organism: Candidatus Eiseniibacteriota bacterium; assembly: GCA_014729815.1. GTDB lineage: Bacteria > Eisenbacteria > RBG-16-71-46 > CAIMUX01 > WJJG01 > WJJG01. Next base: position 2,947 of record WJJG01000371.1, on the reverse strand, counting down.
GGCTCATGCGGGGCCTCCTTTGCATTCCTGCAACCGTGGCCCCGGTGGGGCCGCCAATTCCTGGGGCGTATGCCTCCTGACACTAGCAGACGGTCCCAACCGAGATGCAGATACATCACATCGCCACCGGCGGGAGAAAAGACGCCCCGCTCAAGGTGCTGCCTGCCGGGCCATGCATCCCTCATCAGCAACTCGTAGACCCCTCATTTGAACGCTGCCTGCCGCGATCCTAGCCTCCGGAGGGGAACGTGATACGGCACCCTTGGCTCGAAACAGGTCACGCACCGGGACGTCTCCCGGTGGGAGGACAGATCATGTCACTTCGCATCCGTGCACTCGGCAGCGCACTACTTCTGGGCGTCGCCGTCCTGTGGGGCCCCGCCCCGGCGCAGGCCGATGTCCAACTGGAGCTGCTCGGCACCTACGAGACCGGAATCTTCGACGACGGCGCCTGCGAGATCGTCGACTTCCACCCCGGCTCTCCCTACGCCTACGTCACCAACTCCGCCAATGGAACGGTCGACGCGCTCAGCTGGGCGTTCGATCCCGAGCTCGCCCTGAGCTACGAGTTCTCGATCGATACCAGCCCCCTGGGCTCGGCCAACAGCGTGGCGGTCCACGGGAACCTTGTCGCCGCGGCGGTCGAGAACGACGACCTCGAGGCGGGCGCGGCCTACGGCGTCTCGCTACAACTCGACCAGTGGAACATCGTCGACGCCACCGGTGTGCGGGTTCTTGGCCCGGGCGCCACGTTGGCCCAGGACCTCGAGCCGGAGTACATCGCCGTCTCGCCGGATTCCCGGACGGCCTACGTGATCTGTCAGGAGAACAACGCGGTGGGCGTCATCGACCTGGAGCTCGGGGACGGCACTCTGATCGATCTGGTCGCCCTGGGCTACAAGGACCACTCCCTGACCGGCAATGGTCTGGATGCATCCGATCGCGCCGATGCGATCGATATCCGCCCGTGGCCGGTCTATGGCATGTACCAGCCCGATGGCACGGCCGCCTTCGAGATCGATGGCCAGACCTACCTCATCTCCGCCAACGAGGGCGATGCCCGCGACTACGATGGCTTCAGCGAAGAGGCCCGCGTCGAAGACCTGGACCTCGACCCGACCATCTTCCCGGACGCCGACTGGCTGCAGCAGGAGGAGAATCGCGGTCGCCTCGGCTGCACGACCGTGCAAGGCGATCTGGACGACGACGGCCTCTATGAGGAGATCTACGTCTACGGGACCCGCTCCTTCTCGATCTGGGACTCCTAGCCTGGTCTACGACAGCGGCGAGGAGTTCGAGCAGATCACCGCGGGTGCCTACCCGGACGACTTCAACAGCGACAACGACGAGAACGACTCGTACGAGTCGCGCAGCGACGCCAAGGGACCCGAGCCCGAGGACGCCGAGATCGGTGTCATCGGCGACCGCACCTACGCCTTCATCTGTCTCGAGCGAATCGGCGGCGTCATGGTCTACGACGTCAGCGACCCCGCCGCGCCCGAGTTCATCGAGTACGTCAACAATCGCGACTTCGACGGCGACCCCGATTTGGGCACGGCCGGCAACCTGGCCCCCGAAGGCCTTTGCTTCGTCTCGGCCGAGGACAGCCCCAACGGCATGCCGCTCCTGATCGTCTCGCACGAGGTCAGCGGAACGCTCAGCGTCTACCAGGTCAACGACCGCGCCGCCCCCTCGGCAGCGTAGGAGGCCCGGCCCGCCTCGAGCGTCCGTCTCTCCGCCGCCGCACCCAGCCCCTTCAGCCATGACACGGCGCTCACCTTCCAGCTCGCACAGGATGCGCAGGTGAGCCTCGGCATCTATGATGCCGGGGGGCACCGCGCGGCTCTGTCACCCGCTGCGGCCCGATCGCCGCGAGGAGATGTGGGCGCCCTTCGATCTCGAGCGCCTGCCGGTCGACGACGCCGAACACGGCTTCCTGGTGATGGCCGACCCGCAGATCCTGGACGCCGAGGATGCCCGGCGGATGCAGGCGGAGTCGGTGCCCGACATCCGCGATCTCGCGCGCGGGCTCGATCCGCTGGCCGTCGAGAAGCAGACCGGACCCGATCTGCCCGCCAAGCATGGCTGGGTCGATCCGGTCAACACCGACCATCTCTACGTCGCGCGACCGGGACGTGGAGCGCGGGAGGTGACGGTCATCGCCACCGATCCGTGGGGCCGCAGCTACCGCGAGAGGTTGGCGCTCTAGCCCGCACCGCGTATTGCCGGGCGTCGCCCAGCGCCGATTCTCGCCCAGCGCCGAGCGCCCGGACGGGCTCTCATCGACCCCACAAGACGAGAGCGGCTGGATCCGTTCGCTGCCTACTTCCGATACCAGCGCGCTCCGTCCTTGGTGTCCTCGATGATGATGCCCTCGGCGGCGAGCCGGTCGCGGATCTCGTCGGCGCGCGCGAAGTCCCTGTTCTTGCGCGCCGCCTGCCGCTCGGCCACCAGGGTGTCGATCTCCGCATCGCCCTCGCTTTTGGCCGGCTCGCTCTCGAGCAGACCCAGGATCTCGTCCGCGTGCCGCAGCGACGCCAATGCGGCGCGCGCGCCCGCGCCAGCCGGGTCGAGCTTGTTGATCTCGCGCATGTAATCGTGCACCGCGGCCAGTGCCTGGGACATGTTCAGGTCGTCGTCGACGGCCGCGGTGAATGATGCCAGGAACGCCTCGCTCTGCTCGTTCACCGTGGAAGCGCCGTCTGCGGCCGAGGCTTCCGCCCCCGCCCCGTCGCCGCCGTTCTTCCCGGCGGCCTCCTCGAGGCGGCGCGCGAAGTTGCGAATGCGCACCACGCTCTCCCAGGCACCCTTGAGGTTCTCCTTGGTGAAGTTCATCTGCGCGCGGTAGTGCGCCGAGATCAACAGATAGCGCACCGCGATCGGATCGAAGCCGTCCCCGATCAGGTCGCGCAGCGTGTAGAAGTTGCCGAGCGATTTCGACATCTTC
>WJJG01000370.1 GCA_014729815.1 Candidatus Eiseniibacteriota bacterium | reverse complement strand
GCCGACCGGGTGGTGCGACCATGATCTATCTCGATCATGGGGCGACCTCGTTTCCCAAGCCGCCCGCGGTGGTGCGCGCGGTGCGCGCCTACCTCGAGGAGAGCGCCGCCAATCCCGGGCGCTCCGGCCATCGCCTCTCCGCCGCGGCAGCCCGTGTGATCTACGACGCGCGCGCGGCGCTGGCGCGCCTCCTGGGCGCCCCCGACCCGCGGCAGATCGTCTTCACGGGCAACGCCACCGGTGCGCTCAATCTGGCGCTGCACGGTGTGCTGCGCCCCGGCGATCATGTCGTCACGACCTCGATGGAGCACAACTCGGTCATGCGGCCCCTCCAGCACCTGCGCCAGACACGCGGGATCCGCGTACGCTGCGCCCCGGCGGATGTCGCCGGGCGGATCGATGCGGGGGCGATCGCGGATGCGCTCGAGACCGACACGCGGCTGGTAGTCGTCAACCACGCCTCCAACGTGGTCGGCACGATCGCACCGCTAGCGGAGATCCGCCGCGCCATCGGCGACCGACTGCTGCTGGTCGATGCGGCGCAGACGGCGGGGGCCACACCGATCGATGTGACCGCACCGCAGATCGATCTGCTGGCGTTCACCGGCCACAAGTCGCTTCTCGGACCGCAGGGCACCGGGGGCCTGTACATCCGGCCGGGTGTTGCGCTGGAGCCCCTCATGCCGGGGGGAACCGGCTCGCGCTCGGAGTCCGACAGCCAACCCGACTTCCTGCCGGACCGCTACGAAGGCGGTACGCCCAACGGCCCCGGCATCGCGGGGCTCGGAGCGGGCGTCTCCGAACTGCTCGAGCGTGGCATGGATGCCGTGCGCGAGCACGAGGCGCGCCTGCTCGAGCGGCTTCTGGCGCGCCTGCAGGAGATCGCGGGCGTCACCCTCTGGGGCCCGCACGACGCGGCGCAGCGGATCCCCGCGGTTTCCCTGCGCCTCGACGGGATGGCGCCCAGCGAGCTCGCCCATGCGCTCGATCGCCGCTACGGCGTTCTGGCGCGCGCCGGCCTGCACTGCGCTCCCCAGGCGCATCGCACGTTGGGGACCTTTCCCGAAGGCAGCCTGCGTCTCTCCTGCGGCTGGACGAACACGCCGCAGGAGATCGACGGCGCCGCCGGCGCCATCGCCGAGCTGGCGCGCGAGGCAATGCGATGACCGCCCGCGCCACAGACCAGGGCGGTTCCGCGGCGGCGCACTGCGTGATCCTCTTCGCTTCGATCCACGACGTTACCGCTGCCGATCGCGAACTCCGTGATGCGCAGATCTGGTGCGACATGATCCCCACCCCGCGCTCCCTCAGCTCCGACTGCGGGATGTCACTCGAGTTTCGCTGTAGGGACCTCTCGGCAGTCCGGCGACGACTGCAGGACGCGCGCGCCAGGCCCCGGGGTTTCTTCCGCCGGGCGGGAGAGCAGTACGTGCCGCTCCCGGCACGCGAAGGAGAGGGATCGCGACCGGCCACGGAAGGCGAGAGCGGACCCTCCTAGATGGCTTGGCGTGACTTCCACGTACGGCGAGGCGCATCCATTTCGTAGCGCCCGGACACAGCTAGCGGCGACGCGTCGACCAGAGCGAGTCGATCTGCACGCGCATCTCGGTGCTGCGGGCCGCCTCTCTGGCTTTCGCGTAGTGGCTGCGGGCCTCTTCCTGAAATCCGCCCGCGGCGTACGCCAGCGCCGCCCAGATCAGGGCCTGGCAGCCCAGTCCGCCTTCCGCCGCCCGGACGTAGTGCCGGGCCGCTTCGCGATAGCGTCCCCCGCGATAGGCGCGATGCCCGCGCTCCGCCAGGGCGGCTGGGTCGCCGACAGCGTCCAGCCCATCCCGCGGCGACGGTGCGGCATCCTCCGCCGGGGCGTCCTCCGCCAGGACATCCCCCGCCCGGGCGTCCGCGGGCCGCGCAGCACCCGCGCGCGCGAGAGCGGCCAGGTTCCGGGAGGCCCCGACATGCTGCGGGTCGATCTGCAGAGCCCTGGCGAGCGCCACCTGGGCCTCTGCGTAGCGCCCGAGCTTGATGAGTGCCGCCCCGAGGTGGTTGAAGCCCTCTGCGATCCAGGGCGCTGCTTGCACGGCCACGCGGCTCTCACGAGCCGCTTGCTCGAAGCGGCCGGTTGCCAACAACATGCGTGCGCGCGCCAGATGGTTCTCCACGGTCGCCCGCTCGGTCGGCCGCAGCCAAGTCTTCACGAAGGAACGCGATCGCGCCGGCGGGAGCGCGGACGGCCCGTCCGTGCACTCGAGGCGCGCGAGCGGGTCCGGTAGCGCCGCGGGCGGCGGCGGCGACACGCCCGCGCCCGGTTCCCGGATGAAGAGCACCGCCGCATGGTCGTAGGCCCGCATCACCCAGTCCGGATGCGCGTCGAGGCCCGCCAGGAGGGGCCGCAGATAGGACCAACGGTGACCGATGAGCGCGCTGCGGACGCCCGCCGCGCGCGCCTGCCGGTCGAACTTATCGGCCGAGACCAGCCCGCCCTGCAGCTCGCGCATGCGCGCGGCATCGTATACTTCCGAGCGTCCGTCCAGCGAGACGCGCGTCTCCGGCCAAAGGCGCCAGATGAGGTAGTGGCCCAGGGCCTGGTCGTTCATGATCCTCGCGGGCGGCGCGGCGGCGAGCCGCTCCGTCGTCCCCTGCGGAAAGAGGCGGGGATCGACGCCCAGCCCGAACTGCTTCTGCAGACCGAGCTGGTAGTAGAAGCTCGAGGTGAGCAGCCCCGTGGCCACGCAGATCAACACCACGGCCAGCGTCAGACGTCCCGCCGTCAGCAGAAGGGCGCGACGCGTGCGCCCCGGTGCGCGTGCGGCGGCCGCTTCCGCATCGGCCCGATCGGTTCCGCGCGAGGTGGCCCGAGCGTGGCCGCGCCGCTTGCACGCCAGCAGCTCGACGGCCAGCGCCGCACCGCTGAACGCCAGCAGCGGGATGTTGCGCACGCTGCGCAGCGCCAGATAGGTCAGCGCGGCGAGCAGGATGATCCGGAAGAGATTCAGCCGGCGCATGCGGGCGACGACGATGCCCAGCAGGACGATCATGAACAGGTAGAAGGGCGCCACGGTCGACTGGCGGATGACCGGATCGAAGGGCGAGCGCAGCTCGATGATCGGACTGCCGGTGGCCGACGTCGTCTGCGTCATGATCTCCCAGAAACGCAGCGGCGCCAGGGCGCCCTCGACGCCGTAAGGATTGACGAAACTGACCGCGCAGGAGAGCAGCAGCACGGGCAACCACGTGCGCTGCAGCACCCGGCATTCCCCGGCGGCGGAAGCGGGCGCGCGCCACGCGCGCCGCAGGGC
>WJJG01000369.1 GCA_014729815.1 Candidatus Eiseniibacteriota bacterium | reverse complement strand
CCGCTCCGCTCTCCGCACCGCGCAACGCGCCGCTGGAGCGGGCCTCGCGGCACCAGCGCTCGCGCGCCACCGGCTCGACCAGCTCGACGGTGGGATTCGGTGCAATCACGGCCACGTCGGCGCGCGCCGCGAGCCGCTCGAGGAAGCTCGTGCGCACCTGGGCGACGACGAGATTCGTGATCCAATACGGCGTGTATCCGATCACCTGCCCCTGCCGGCGCCCCGCATCCAGCGCCTCGAGGAGCGGCGCCTGGCTGCGTGCCGCCGTCTCGCGCAGCGCGCGCACGATCGTCTCGTGACGCGCGGCGCGGCTGGCCTTCCGCGCCTTCAGCTCGGCGCGGAGTGCGGCGACCGGTGCCTGCTCGGTCAGATGGATCAGGACCGAGACGGTCCCCTCGGGTCCCGCCTCGCGGACCGCGTCATCGACGCGCGGATCGATCGTTCCCGCCTCCGCTGCAGGAGCTGCACCGGCAAGGCACAGCGCCGCAGCGAGTCCGAGAAGAAGAGCCCCGAAACAGGCGGGACGGAATCTGCGGGAGGATCTGGATACGGTCTCGACGGACATGACGGCCTCCAGATGGTTGGGAGGTCTGGGCGCGAGGACGCCCTGAGACGCAACTGCACTGCACCAGATGCAAGTTTACCATAGGAGTTCTGGAATGGGAAACGGGCGTGCGGAGGGCCCAAGGCATTGCAAGATCATACGTTGCGGCACCTGTTCGATCCATCCCGTTGGTCGTGGAACGAGGATTGGACCTCAGGCGCGCGCTACCCCCCAGCCGGGAGTGACGCTGCGGGGGAGATGTAGGATGGACGCGACAACGGCGGCGCGTCACAATGCGCGCTCGGCCGTTGGTGTCAGATCAGATCCAATCTTCGTTCCACAACCATCTTGGTTCCACAGGCAGAGGGGGTCCGATGCAGGATCCGCAGGCGCCAGAGAGACCGCTCTCCACGCTGATCCGGCTCATGCTGCGCACCGCCTGGATGCTCTACGGTGCCTTCTGGCTCTCCTTGGGGATCTACGCCGTCGTGCTCCTGGCTCTGCCCGCGCTGCTGGATACCCCGGCCTTCGAGCTCGACCGCGCCCCACAGACCGCCGCGCCCTGGGCGCACTGGCAGTTCCTCCTGGCCGCAGTGGGCGCCGTTTCGGTCTACGTCTCGCTCCGCCTGCGCGGGCGTCTACTGCATCCGCAGCGCCTACGTCGCGGAAGCCGGAATCTCTACGAGCTCGCGGAGATGCTCCGGCGTCACGGAGAGGAGAGCCGCGACCCGGGAGAGATGCTGGGACGGGCAGTACAGGATCTGCTCGGGCGTGCGCTGACGGCGCACGTGATCCTGTGGCTGCTCGTCGAGATCCCAGCCATCCTGGGGATCGTCGACCGGTTGATCAGCGGCGACCCGCGCCTCTTCGTCGGGTTGACCATCCTCTCGGCCGCCGGCCTGGTCCTGCAGCGGCCTTCACGCGAACGCTTCCGGGAGATGATCGGTCCGCTGGCTGGCTAGAATCGCCGGCCGAACTCCGGAGGATCTGCATCCATGCCGGCGCACCTGATCGGAGAGCTGGCCGCCCTGGGCGCGGCCGTGCTCTGGACCACCTGCTCGATCCTCTTCGCCTCGGCCGGGCGGCGCATCGGCGCGCTGAGCGTCAACGCCTTCCGCATCGTCATCGCCGTGATCCTGCTCGGAGCCGCCCACCTCCTGATACAGGGCGCATTGTGGCCAGCCGCCAATCGCGCGCAGTGGCTCTATCTCTCGCTGAGCGGGCTGGTCGGCCTGGCGCTGGGCGACTTCTGCTACTTCCGCTCGCTGGTCCTGATCGGGCCGCGGCGCGGCGTGCTGATGATGTCGCTCGCACCGGTCTTCGCCGCGGTGGCCGCCTATCTGGTGCTGGGCGAGATTCTGCGGCCCTGGGCGATTGTGGGCGTGATCGTCACGCTGGCCGGCATCGTCATCGTGATCCTCGAGAGCGAGGGCGCCAGCGGCGAGGCGATCGTCGCGCGCCAACACAAGCTGGCCGGTGTGCTGCTCGGTCTCGGGGGCGCGGCGGGGCAGGGAATCGGTCTGGTGATCTCGAAATACGGCATGATCAATGCCGCCAGCGATCCGACCGCGCCGCTCGATCCGCTCGGCGCCACGCTGATCCGGATGCTGGCCTCGGCCGCCGCGCTCTGGATCGGCATCGCCTTCTCGGGACGTGGGCGACGGATCGTGCGCTCCTATCGCGATCTGGGCGCGGTACTGCGCACCTCGGGCGGCGCCTTCACGGGGCCCTTCCTGGGCGTGTGGCTCTCGATGGTGGCCGTGCGCTACACGGTCGCCGGCGTGGCGCAGACGCTGATGACGCTGATGCCGGTGCTGGTGATCCCCTACGTGCGGATCGTCTATGGCCAGCGGACCAGCCACCGGGGCATCTTCGGCGCTTGTGTGGCCGTGGTAGGGGTGGCGGTCCTGCTGCTGTTCTGACCTGCTGTTGCATGGTGTGGCGCGGCCTGCGGGCCCTCTGCTACACTCGTTGGTCGCCCGAGCAAGGGCGGCAATCACGCGGGCCGGATGTGCGGATGCCCGCCAGGCCGCAGATCGCCGCATGCGCCAGTGTGCGCGGCGAGAAGGGCAAGGAGGAGCGCGAGATGGAAGACGGGACGTTGGCCCACCGCAGCGAAGAGATCATCCAGCTCACCGAATGCTACAGCGCCCACAACTATCATCCGCTCGATGTCGTCATCGAACGCGGAGAGGGCACCTGGGTCTGGGATGCAGACGGCCGCAAGTACCTCGACTGCCTCTCGGCCTACTCGGCAGTGAATCAGGGGCATCGCCATCCGGAGATCATCGCCGCGCTGATCGAGCAGGCGGGCAAGATCACCCTGACCTCGCGAGCCTTCCACAATGCGGAGATGGGCGCCTTCCTTCAGGAGCTCTGCGAGATCTGTCGGATGGAGATGGCGCTGCCGATGAACACCGGCGCCGAGGCGGTCGAGACCGCGATCAAGACCGCCCGCAAATGGGGCTATACGATCAAGGGCGTGCCGCGCGATCAGGCCGAAATCATCGTGTGCGAGGGCAACTTCCACGGCCGCACCACGACGATCGTCGGTTTCTCCTCCGAGCAGCAGTACAAGGAGGGCTTCGGCCCCTTCACGCCCGGCTTCACCCTCGTGCCCTACGGGGACGTCGAGGCCTTCCGGCGCGCGATCACGCCCCACACGGTGGGCTTCCTCTTCGAACCGATGCAGGGCGAGGGCGGCGTGCTGATCCCGCCCGAGGGCTACCTGCGCGAGACGCGCGCGATCTGCAACGAGCAGCGGGTGCTCTACATCGACGACGAGATCCAGACCGGATTCGGGCGCACCGGGCGGCTCTTCTGCTGCGACCATGAGGATGTGAAGCCCGACATGTTGATCCTCGGCAAGGCGCTGGCCGGCGGCGTCTATCCGGTCTCGGCGGTGACCGCATCGCGGGACATCCTGGGAATCTTTCGGCCCGGCGATCACGGATCGACCTTCGGCGGCAACCCGCTCGGCGCCGCGGTGGCGCGCGCCGCGCTGCGCGTGATCCGTGAAGAGAAGCTGCCCGAGCGCTCGGCCGAGTTGGGCGCGTACTTGAAGGGCAAGCTGCTGGAGATCGACTCGCCGGTGGTTCGCGAGGTGCGCGGCAAGGGATTGATGATCGGCATCGAGATCAAGCGCGAGGCGGGCACCGCGCGGCCCTACTGCGAGGCGCTGCGAGACGCGGGGATCCTGGCGAAGGAGACCCACCATCAGGTGATCCGTCTGGCTCCGCCGCTGATCATCACCCGCGAGGAGATCGACTGGATGCTGCCGCGCATCGCCCAGGCGCTCAGCGGCGGTCAGGCGTAGGCCCGGGAGGCTTCGCGTGCACGACCCCACCGCCCGGCCGGACGTCGGCTTGCTGGCCGCGATCCTCGACAGCCTCCCCGATCCGGTCCTGCTGGCGGATGCAACGCACACGATCCGGTACATGAATCGCGCGGCGGCCGCCCACTACTCCGAGGGAGCGGCCCTGCTCGGGCGCTCCCTGCTCGACTGCCACAATGCCGAGTCCAACCGCGTGATCCGCGAGACGCTCGCCGCGATGCAGGCCGGTGAGCAGGAACGGTTGATCTCCGAGGGAGAGGGGCAGCGCGTCTACATGCGCGCCGTGCGCGCCCCCGGCGGCGAGCTGCTCGGCTACTACGAACGCTACGAGAAGCTTGCGGCGCGGACGTAGCGCGGGCGGCGCGCGGACGCAATTCACGGTCGTGATCCCAGCGGCAGCCCCTACGACTCCCAGGGCCGCGCCGCGCCGGTCAGCGCCCTCAGTCCGCGGCGCTGCCGCCGCAGGTCGGAGCGGATCAAGCTGGCCACGAACCAGTCCAGCCGCCGACGCCGGCCCGGAATCCTTTGCGCGTGGCGGAGCCGTCCCTCGCGCACGAAGCCGAGCTTCTCGATCACGCGCAGGCTGGCGGCATTGCCCGTCGCCGCGGAAACCTCGAGTCGCTCCAGGCCCAGCTCAGCGAACGCCCAGAGGATCACCGCCGCGGCCGCCTCGCTCGCATGGCCGCATCCGGCGAAGCGCTGGCGCACCCAGTATCCGATCATCGCCGTGCCCTGTGATGGGTAGATGGCGTGCAGCCCCACGGTGCCACCGTAGGCGCCGGCCCGCCCGGCGGGCCAGATCCCCCAGGCCAGATCCCGCGGACTGCGGCGCGTGCGCCGGACGAAGGCCGCCATGTCGTCGCTGCTGACGCTGCCTGCGACCCAGGGCATCCAGCGCGCCAGGCTGCGCCGGCTCTCCTGGACCGCTTCCCACATCAGCGCGGCGTCGGACGGTCGCAGCTGTTCGAGTCGCAGCCGCGCCGTGCGCAACCGTGGTGCGCGGATTCGCTCGGATCTCTGCATCTCTGTCCCTCCGGCGATCGGTCGCCCCTGCGGGATCGCTTCCTTTGAAGGAATTGCCCGCATCCATCCCCCGGTTTTCGAGCCCTCCCGCAGGACGCTCCATGCGCGCGAAGTCGATTCCGCAGACCGTACGATTCGCGGGCGGTGCACCGGACGCAGATGCGCTAGACTGGGGCGGAACGCACCGGCCTGCGGATTCGGGAGGACCCTTGGAGCAGCCTGCCTATCTGTCGTTGATCTCATCCGGCATTCTGGAGCAGCGGATCGCCGCCGCACAGGCGCATCTGGCAGCCTGCGACCTCTGCCCGCGCAGCTGCGGAGTGGATCGCATCGCCGGGCAGTTCGGCACCTGCGCAACCGGACGCCATGCGATCCTCGCCAGCGCGGGGCCGCATTTCGGCGAGGAGCGGCCGCTCGTGGGGCAGGGCGGCTCGGGTACGATCTTCGTGGCCGGCTGCAACCTCGGCTGCAGCTTCTGTCAGAACGCCGAGATCAGCCACGACAAGCTGGGCCGCGAGGTGACCGCCGATGAATGGGCCGACCGGATGCTCGCGCTGCAGGCCGCCGGGTGCCACAACATCAACATCGTCACCCCCTCGCATGTCGTTCCGGCTTTGCTCGAAGCGCTCGCGGTGGCGGCGCGCGGGGGACTGCAGCTTCCGCTTGTCTACAACAGCGGCGGATACGACAGTGTGGAGACGCTGCGTCTGCTCGAGGACGTCGTCGACATCTACATGCCCGACTTCAAGTTCTGGGATGGCGCCGTCGCCGAGCGCTACTGCGGAGCGCGCGACTACCCCGAGCGGGCGCGGGAGGCGCTGCGCGAGATGCACCGACAGGTCGGCGATCTGACGCTCGATGAAGCCGGCGTGGCCGTGCGCGGTCTGCTGGTGCGGCACCTCGTCTTGCCCGAGGGTTTGGCGGGGACGGAAGGGCTCTGCGGCTTTCTGTCCGTGGAGATCTCACCGCAGACCTATCTGAATATCATGGACCAGTACTACCCGGCGGGACGCACCGCCGAGCTCGGACCGCTCGGACGGCGCATCACGCGTGCGGAGCACGAGGAGGCCATCGACGCCGCGCGCGCGGCCGGGCTGGACCGTTTGGACCCCCGCGCGCACTTTCGCGCATAGTGCGACAAGGAGAACCGACATGCATCATCGTCTCGCAAGCGCCCTCCTGCTGATCGCGGTGTTCGCGACCGGCTGCGGCTACACCGTGCTGGAGCATCCCGCACAGCAGGGCGCCACAAGCGGAGAGGCTCCGCCGCCGGCCGACGCCGGTGACGCCGCACCGGCGCCCGAGGCGCGCGTCTCCGAACTGATCCTCCCCCCGGGTCACCCGCGGCTCATCGAGCCGGAGGATTGGGTCGGCAGCAGCTTCCTGGACGACATCGTGGGCCCCGCCGATCCGATGCGCTTCGAGAACTTGCGCGAGGATGTGATCGCTCCCGCCACGCTGCAGAACGCCACACTGACGTTGCGCATCACCATTGGTGGACCGGCCACTTCGGACGTCTGGCAGTTCCGCATGGATGAGTTCGGTTGGGTCACCGTCTCCTATTGGACGCAGGGCTTCGCCGGGCCGGAGCTGGATGAGGGCCTAGCCACCGAGCGCGTCGAGTTCCGGCTCGAGCGCCGCAGCGAGGCGGCCTTGCGCATGATGATGATCGATCTGCTGCCCAAGACTCCCTCTCCCCCGCAACTCATCCGTCCCCATCAGCTCCGCGACATCCCGCCCGAGCTCTGGCCCTACGAGACGCCTGGACTGCTGGAACTGCTCTATCGGATCGAGACGCCCGAGATCGGCTCGCCCGAGGACTGGCCGGGGGGCCGCCTGAGCGCCCCGCTGGATCTGATGCAGCTCCTGATCGGCACCTGGCACAGCGCACCGCCCCCGGAGCTGCAGCGAGACATCTGGCTCCTGGCGCAGGACCGACCGCTCCTGCTCAACCTGGCGCTGTTCGTCGAGGCGATCATCTTGGCGTGGGAGGTGGAAGGCGGTGCGGATCCGCGCATCGAGCTGCCGCTGTGGGTGGGGCGGTAGACGGAAGCGCTTGCCTGGCGTGTGTTGCCTGGAGGGGTCCGGTCGCTCGAGGAAGTTGCGGCTGCACGGGTGTGGGTTCATCGCCGCAAGACACCCCCAGGCGTTCCCTGCCGCCGCCGTTTCCGGCCGCGTCCGCGCGTTCAATCCCCCACCCGGCACTGGATCTCCGCGAGCACCGTGCCGGCGAACTTCTCGGCTGCTGCCTCTTCGTCGCTGATCACCTGATCCGCTCCGGCCTGCAGTAGATCCTGCCGCGTCCTGAATTGCCGCGAGCGTTTCCATGGCGATCCTTCTGTCCGGTTCCGCTCATCCGCCTCGGACTTGTCCGCTGCGGACAGACTAGCAGATTCCGTGCCCGGTCCGCGGGGCTCTGGCACCGATGCGGCTACCTGCCTCCGGCATGGCCAGGGTCTCGACACCCGTTTCCCGGAAAGCGGCATCCAGAACCGATGCCCCGACCGGCGATGCATCCCTGCTGGCCGTCTCCTACGAGCGCCACCCCGGAGCCGCGACGGATCCGCTTCCGCCCACCTATCGCCGTCGCGAACCCGAGAAGCGCGTCCTGCACACGGTCGTCCGCGAACACCTCGAGACCTTCCTCGAGGGGGCGCGCGAGCT
>WJJG01000368.1 GCA_014729815.1 Candidatus Eiseniibacteriota bacterium | reverse complement strand
GAGATGGTGATGCCCGGGGAGAACGTGCAGATGGACGCGGAGCTGCTGACGCCGATCGCGATGGAGAAGGAGCTGCGCTTCGCGATTCGGGAGGGCGGCCGGACGGTAGGCGCGGGCGTCGTCACCGAGATCACCGAGTAGCGCACGAGGAGAGGTGAGCCGTGGCAGCAGCAGGACGCGACATCATCACGCTGGCTTGCTCGCAGTGCAAGCAGCGCAACTACACAACCACCAAGAATCGGCGGTTGCATCCGGATCGAGTGGAGTATCGCAAGTACTGCCCATTCTGCCGCAAGCACACCGCCCACAAGGAGACCCGCTAGGCGGGGTGAGGACGGATAAACGATGTCGGCCTTCGAGAAGATTCGCACCTTCCTCAACGAGGTCAAGGTCGAGACGAAGAAGATCAACTGGCCGAAGCCTCAGGAACTCAAGGAGTCGACGACGGTCGTGATCGTGGCGGTCTTCGTGATCACCGTTTTCATCACGCTCGTCGACTTGGCGCTCAACAATCTGCTGAATCTGTTCATTACCGTGTAGCGTGCCCCAGCCGCATCTGGGCGCGAAGCGCGGCCGGGCCGCTCGGCGGCCAGTGAGTCTGATCGAGGCACGTTGTAGGAACGGTATCGCGGTGATCGAGAACGAAGAGAAGAAAGAGACCGGCGCGACGGAAGAGACGCCTTCGCACGAGGCGGACGCCACGGGGACGTCCGGGGAGTCGGAAAGCGGCTCCGCAGCGCCCGCCGCGCAGGGCGAGAAGGCGGAGGCGCAGTCCGAAGAGGACGCCGCGCAGGGCGAGACGGCGGAGGCCGCGAAGCCGCAGCCCCCGCCCGAGGAGCCCGCATCCGGGGAGGGCGGCACGCAGCCGGAGAAGCTGGGAAGCGATGCCGCGGCGCTCGAGGCGCCGGAGAAGAAGGCGGCCGATGCGCCGGCCGAAGCCCCGGCGGCGGAGGAGAAGTCGCAGGCCGAGTCTGGCGAAGCGGAACCGGCGCCGGAGCCGAAGCCCAAGTCGCGCAAGCGCTGGTACGTTGTGCACACCTACTCGGGGCACGAGAACAAGGTGCGCGCGAATCTGGAGCGGGCGATCCAGTATCACAAGATGCAGGATCGCTTCGGCGAGATCCTCGTGGCGACCGAGGACTACGTGGTCGTCAAGGGGGGCAAGAAGCACATCACCAAGCGCAAGACGTTTCCCAGCTACGTGCTGGTCGAGATGGAGATGAACGACGAGACGCGCGCGCTGGTGACCAGCATCCCGGGTGTGACCCACTTCGTGGGTGACAAGAATGCCGCGCCGCTCACCGAGGCGGAGGTGGCGCGCATTCGCGGCGAAGAGGTCGAGGAGAAGGGCCAGGTCACGACCGAGGTGCCCTTCAAGGTGGGTGAGAGCGTTCGCGTGACCGAGGGCCCGTTCGCCGACTTCGTGGGGACGGTGGATGAGATCAACCTCGAGCGCGGCAAGCTGCGCGTGATGGTTTCGATCTTCGGCCGGGCCACGGCCGTCGAGCTCGACATCATGCACGTCACCAGCGTATAGGATCGAGCGGGCGCGGCGCAGCCGCCCCCTGGCGGACAGGCCAGCGACGCGCCACGGAGAGCAGGAATGGCGAAGAAAGAAGTCGTGGCAACGATCAAGCTTCAGCTACCGGCCGGCAACGCGACGCCGTCGCCGCCGGTGGGTCCGGCCCTGGGTGCGCACCAGGTCAACATCATGGAGTTCTGCAAGGCGTTCAACTCGCGCACCCAGAAGCAGACCGGCCTGATCATTCCCGTGGTGATCAGCGTATACAAGGACCGCAGCTTCTCCTTCATCACCAAGACGCCGCCCGCGGCGGTCTTGCTGAAGAAGGCGGCCAATCTGGCGAAGGGTTCGGGCGAGCCGAACCGCAACAAAGTCGGCAAGGTCACCCGGCAGCAGGTGCGTGAGATCGCCGAGCTGAAGGCTCCCGATCTCAACGCCGCCGACGTCGAGGCGGCCATGCGCATGGTAGAGGGTACGGCGCGCAGCATGGGGATCGAGGTCTCCGAGTAGCGGCCGGACTGGAACCGTTCCCGCGAGCACGTCGATCGCATCGGCGACCCGCGAACCCGACCGGATTCGACCTCGGAACCGGACGGGAAGACTCCAGAGGGAGGCCCGCAAGGGCCGAGGTGAGGACATGAAGCACGGCAAGCGCTATCGCCGCGCCCTCGAAGAGCAGGGCGGGCTGAATTCCCCTTCGTTGACCGACGCCGTTGGATTCGTGAAGAGGTACGCCACGGCGAAGTTCGACGAGACGGTTGAGATCTCGCTACGGCTGGGCGTGAACCCGAAGCACGCCGACCAGATGGTGCGCGGCACCGTCGTGCTGCCGCACGGTACCGGCAAGACGGTGCGCGTCCTGGTCTTCGCCAAGGGCGAGAAGATCCAGGAGGCCGAGGAGGCCGGCGCCGACTGGGCGGGCGCCGAGGAGCTGGTCGAGAAGGTCAAGGGCGGATTCCTCGACTTCGACCGCGCGATCGCCACCCCGGACATGATGTCGGAGGTCGGCAAGCTGGGTCGCGTGCTCGGACCCCGCGGTCTGATGCCGAATCCCAAGACCGGCACGGTGACCTTCGACGTCGCCAAGGCGATCAGCGAGGTCAAGGGCGGGAAGATCGAGTTCCGCGTCGATCGCGGCGGCAACCTGCACGTGCCGGTCGGCAAGGCCCGCTTCGAGGAGCATCAGCTCGAGGAGAACATCCGCACCTTCATGAACGAGGTCGTGCGGTTGCGCCCGTCGGCTGCCAAGGGCACCTACATCAGGAGCTTCACGGTTTCGTCGACCATGGGACCCGGCGTGCGCGTCGATCCCGGTGCGGTGGTCAAGGTCTGAGATGCATCGGCGGGGATGCGGGCCGCGGGGGCGGCCGCTCCCCCATAGCAGGAAGGGGCTCGGGCGATGACGCGCGAGGAAAAAGCCGCAAAGGTGGAGGAACTCGAGGGGATCCTCGGGAGTGCCAAGGGCATCTATCTGGCCGACTACCGGGGGATGACGGTCGAGGTGGTCTCGGAGCTGCGCAAGCGCTGCCGGGAGTCGGACATCCACTTCGAGGTGGTCAAGAATACCCTACTCCGACGCGCGGCGAAGAGCAGCGGCAGCGAGGGGCTCGCCGCGCTGGCGGTCGGGCCGATCGCGATCGCGACCAGCGAGACCGATGAGGTCGCTCCGGCACGCGTGCTGGTCGACTTCGCCAAGGAGTTCAAGCTGCCCGAGATGAAGGGCGGCTACGTGGACGGCCAGGCGATCGGCATGGAAGAGGCCCAGGCGATTTCCAAGCTGCCGCCGCGTGAGATCCTGCTGGGCAATCTGCTGCGGGCGATGCAGGGGCCGCTGACGAACTTCGTCTCGGTGCTGCAGGCGCCGCTGCGCGATCTGGCCAGCGTTCTCGAGCAGGTCGCCAAGCAGAAGGGCGAGGGAAGCGCGGCGTAGAGACGTCCCGCTCGTCCGGCGGATGCGGCCGGCGAGGGAGAGCGGCTCTGCGGTGTTGGCATAGAGGTCTGGCTTCAGATGCGAACACGACACCCGCGCGTCATCGGTGCGAGGAGCCGATCGGCGGGTGCTGGACGAGAGGTAGGGAGGTTGCAGAGATGGCCGAGACGACGATGAACAAAGACGATGTTCTGGGCTGGGTGCGCAGCGCCTCGATGGTGGAGATCTCCGAGCTGGTCAAGGCGATCGAGGAGGAGTTCGGCGTGACCGCCGCGGCTCCGGTCGCCGTGGCCGCTGCTGGTCCGGCTGCCGCCGGCGCCGCGGAAGAGGCCGAGCAGACCGAGTTCGACGTGGTTCTCACGGGCGCGGGCCAGCAGAAGATTCAGGTGATCAAGACCGTGCGCGAGATCACCGGTCTGGGTCTCAAGGAGGCCAAGGCACTCGTGGACGAGTCGCCCAAGCCGGTCAAGGAAAAGGTCTCGCGCGAGGAGGCCGACGAGGTCAAGGGGAAGCTCGAAGACGCGGGCGCCTCGGTCGAGATCAAGTAGCTCGAAACCAGGAGTGTCGTCCGGGCCGCACACGTAGCCCGGGCGGCGCGGGGTGTCACACGGAGTGGTGGATCCGCGCCGCGATAGATCGTACAGGCTCCGGCCTCGCCCGGCGGTGAGGACGCAGTCTGTCGATGTGCGCGGGCGGCCCTGCTCCCCAAGCCGCATCCCCGACCGCTTGCCGCGCGGAGGGCGCGCGATGCGCCTCCGTTGCATGCCGAGTTCGGCCGGCGGGCCCGCGATGGTGCCTCTCCTGCGCAGGAGAGGGCCTGTATCCGTCAATCCGTAGCCGCTCCGTCCGCGCCGCGCGCGGGCGCGCGAGCAGAAAGGCGGGGAAACATTGGCCGGTACCGCACACCTTCCCGTTCGTTCGTTTTCCAAGGAGCTGCCGGGGTTCTCCTTCGGGATCCCCAACCTGCTGGACGTGCAGCTCAGCTCCTTCGAGCGCTTCCTGCAGCGTGACGTGGTGCCCGAGCAGCGGGTCAACGAAGGACTGCAGGAGGTCTTCCACTCGGTTTTCCCGATCGAGGATTCCCGGGGCATGTTCGTCCTGGAGTTCGTCTCCTACTCGGTGGGGGAGCCGAAGTACAGCGTCGAGGAGTGCCAGGAGCGCGACCTGACCTTCTCGGTACCGCTGAAGGTCAAGCTGCGCCTGCGCATCCGCGAGGAAGTCGACGGCGAGAAGCGCGACAAGGAGATCATGGAGCCCCAGGAGGTCTACCTGGGCGAGCTGCCGCTGATCACCGAGAAGGGCACCTTCGTGATCAACGGCGCCGAGCGGGTGATCGTCTCGCAGCTCCATCGCTCCCCGGGCGTCTTTTTCGACTATTCGATCCATCCCAACGGCAAGCGACTGCACACCGCGCGGATCATTCCCTATCGCGGATCCTGGGTCGAGTTCAGCATCGATGTGAAAGACATCATGTACGTCCACATCGATCGCAAGCGCAAGCTGCCGGCCACGGTGCTGATCAAGGCGCTGGGGATCGTTTCGGACAAGGACATCCTCGACCTCTTCTACGATATCGAGAATGCCGAGTTGGGCGGGATTCGCACCAAGAAGACCCAGGCCCTGGTGCACCGCATCTCCGCCGAAGACATCATCGACCCGGAGACCGGAGAGATCCTGCTCGAGTGCAATCAGGAGATCTCCGAGGACATTCTCAAGCGGGTGGTCAAGGCGGGTGTGAAGGGGGTCAAGGTCTACGAGATCCCCTTGCAGGAGGAGGCGGATATCATCCGCAACACCCTCAAGAAGGACGCCTGCAAGACCGAAGAGGAGGCCTTGGCGCGGATCTACGGCCTGATGCGCCCTGGCGAGCCGCCGCGACTGGATACCGCGCGCGAGTACCTCAACCGCCTCTTCTTCAACCCCAAGCGCTACGACCTGGCCAAGGTGGGTCGTTACAAGCTCAATCGCAAGCTCAATCATGAGGCGCTGCTGGGCGGCAAGCGCAACATGCGGCGTTACGGCTTCCAGTCGGTGCCGGATGATCTGACCACGCTCTGTAAGGAAGACTTCATCGCCATCCTGCGCTACCTCCTGCTGCTGCGCATCTCCGAGACCGAGGAGGCCTACGGGCCGGTGCCGGTCGAGACGGACGACATCGATCACCTCGGGAATCGGCGCGTGCGCTCGGTGGGTGAGCTGCTCAGCAAGGAGTTCAATACGGGACTGGCGCGCATGGCGCGGATCATCCGCGAGCGGATGTCGCTGCAGGAGCCGGAGCAGGTCACCAACTACGACTTCATCAACGCGCGCACGATTTCGGCCGTGGTGCAGAGCTTCTTCGGCTCGAGCCAGCTCTCACAGTTCATGGATCAGACCAATCCGCTGGCCGAGCTGACCCACAAGCGGCGCCTCTCGGCTCTGGGCCCCGGCGGCCTGACGCGCGATCGGGCCGGCTTCGAGGTGCGTGACGTCCACTATACGCATTACGGGCGGATGTGTCCGATTGAGACGCCGGAAGGCCCCAATATCGGCCTGATCTCCTCGCTGGCAACCTACGCGCGGGTCAACGATCTGGGATTCCTGGAGACCCCCTACCGGAGCGCCAAGCGCGGCTCGGTCTCGACGGAGACGGATTTCCTCTCCGCGGATCAGGAGGACGATGTCGTCATCGCGCAGGCCAACGCCGAACTGGACGAGAAGGGTCGCCTGACGGCGGATCAGGTGCAGGTGCGTCACAAGGGCGAGTTCCCGATGGTCGATCCCCAGAAGGTCCAGTTCATGGACGTCTCGCCCAAGCAGACGGTCAGTCCGGCCGCTGCCCTGGTGCCGTTCCTCGAGCATGACGACGCCAACCGGGCGCTGATGGGGTCGAACATGCAGCGCCAGGCGGTGCCGCTGCTGCGCACCGAGGCGCCGCTGGTCGGTACCGGCCTGGAAGACCGCGTGGCGGTCGATTCGGGAGCCGTGATCACCGCCCTGCGGACCGGAACGGTCGAGACGGTCACGGGAGATACGATCACGATCAAGATCGACTCGCAGGTTCCGACCCAGCTGGTCGACTTCAGCTCCGATGCCGGCGTGGATGTCTACCGCCTGACGAAGTTCAAGCGCTCCAATCAGGATACCTGCATCAATCAGAAGCCGATCGTGCAACCCGGACAGCGTGTCAAGGCCGGCGAAGTCATCGCCGACGGACCCGCGACGGATGGGGGCGATCTGGCACTGGGGCACAACGTGCTGGTGGCCTTCATGCCTTGGCGCGGATACAACTTCGAGGATGCCATCCTGGTCAGCGAGCGGCTGATCAAGAAGGACATCTTCTCCTCGATCCATATCGAGGAGTTCGACCTGCAGGTGCGAGACACCAAGCGCGGCGTGGAAGAGATCACCCGCGAGATTCCCAACGTCGGCGAGGAGGCACTCAAGTATCTCGACGAGGACGGCATCATCCGGATGGGCGCGCCGGTGAAGGCCGGCGACATCCTGGTCGGCAAGGTGACGCCCAAGGGCGAGACCGATCTCTCGCCCGAGGAGCGCTTGCTGCGGGCGATCTTCGGCGACAAGGCAGGGGACGTGCGCGACGCCTCGCTGAAGGCTCCCCCGGGCATGGATGGCGTGGTGATCGACGTGAAGGTCTTCTCGCGCAAGGACCGCGACGAGCAGACCAAGAAGCGCGAGAAGAAGAAGGTCGATCGGATCAAGCGGCAGACGCGCAAGGAGATGCAGATCGTCCGCGAGAACCGCGACGAGGAGCTGCTGCGGATCCTCAAGGACCACGTTCTCGAGCGCCTGGTCTCGGCCAAAACGGGTGAGATCATCCTGCGCGCCGGCACCAAGGGCAATCCGGATCGCCTGCGCGAGCGGGTCGATTTCGATGATCTGCCCTATCGGTCGGATGTGGCCAAGGATCGCCGCGTGACCAACCGCTTCTGGGCGCAGTTCGATCTCGCGGCCCGCGCGATGGAGAAGATCAAGCGCAACGAGGAAAAGGAGATCGAGAAGATCAGCCGCGGCGACGAGCTGCCTCCGGGCGTCGTGAAGCTGGTCAAGGTCTATGTGGCCAAGAAGCGCAAGGTCTCCGTCGGCGACAAGATGGCCGGACGCCACGGCAACAAGGGCGTCGTCTCGAAGGTGCTGCCGACCGAGGACATGCCGTATATGCCCGACGGCACGCCGATCGACATCGTGCTCAATCCACTCGGCGTTCCCTCGCGCATGAACATCGGGCAGATCCTCGAGACCCATCTGGGCTGGGCCGCCAAGACGCTCAACTTCCGCGCGGTGACCCCGGTCTTCTCGGGCGCCACCGTGGATGAGATCAAGGGGTGTCTCGAGGAGGCCCAGCTGCCGCTCGACGGCAAGGTCTGGCTCCATGACGGGCGCACCGGCGAGAGGTTCGATCACCCGGTGACGGTGGGCTACATCTATATGATGAAGCTCAGCCATCTGGTGGACGACAAGATCCACGCCCGCTCGATCGGACCCTATTCTCTGGTCACCCAGCAACCGCTGGGCGGCAAGGCGCAGTTCGGCGGCCAGCGCTTCGGCGAGATGGAGGTCTGGGCGCTGGAGGCCTACGGCGCCGCGCACACGCTGCAGGAGCTGCTGACGGTCAAGTCGGACGACGTCGAGGGCCGCTCGCGGATCTACGAGGCGATCGTCAAGGGTGACAACCCGCCGGAGCCCGGCGTTCCCGAGTCGTTCAACGTGTTGGTCAAGGAGCTGCGTAGCCTCTGTCTGGATATGCAGTTCGAATAGGATAGAGCGCCCGCGGCGGCGTCCTGGGCAACTTGCCCGTGGGGCTTCGCGGCGGCTTCCCTGGGAGGGTATCGCGCATGGCAGAGTCGACCGACTTCCGTATTCCGAGCCCGGTGATCGGTCCCCCGATGGCGGCGATGCGGGACCGCGAGCGGGAGACGCGGCGGAGATTCGATTTCTCTAAGATCCGCATCCAGCTCGCCTCCCCCGAGACGATCCGGAGCTGGAGTCACGGAGAGGTCACCAAGCCGGAGACGATCAACTACCGGACCTTCCGTCCGGAACGGGACGGCCTCTTCTGCGAGCGCATCTTCGGGCCCGTCAAGGACTGGCAATGCGCCTGCGGTCGCTACAAGATGATCCGCTACCGCGGCGTGATCTGCGACAAGTGCGGCGTGGAGGTGACGCGCTCCAGCGTGCGCCGCGACCGGATGGGCCACGTCGAGCTGGCCGTGCCGGTCTCGCACATCTGGTACTTCAAGGGGGTGCCCAGTCGGATCGGGCACCTGCTGGAGATGCCGGTGCGGCAGCTCGAGCGCGTGCTCTACTACGAGTCCTACGTGATGATCGATCCGGGCAACACGCCGTACAAGTTCAAGGAGCTGATCTCCGAGGACCAGTACCAGGAGCTGCTCGAGGACGGCTCGTATCATTTCGTGGCCAAGATGGGCGCCGAGGCGGTGCGTGATCTGCTCAAGGCGCTCGAGCTCGAGGAGCTCTCGCAGGAGCTGCGGGCGCGCTCGCGCGTGGAGAGCTCGCTGCAGCGCAAGAAGGACATCCTCAAGCGCCTCAAGGTGGTCGAGGCCTTCCGCAACAGCGGCAACGACCCGGAGTGGATGATCCTCGAGACGATTCCCGTGCTGCCGCCCGATCTGCGGCCCCTGGTGCCGCTCGAGGGCGGACGGTTCGCGACCTCCGATCTCAACGACCTCTACCGACGGGTGATCAATCGCAACAACCGCCTCAAGCGCTTGATGGAGATCCGCGCGCCGGAGGTCATCCTGCGCAACGAGAAGCGCATGCTGCAGGAGGCCGTCGACGCCCTCTTCGACAACGGCCGCCGAGCGCGCGCCGTACGCGGCCAGGGCAATCGGCCGCTCAAGTCGCTCAGCGACATGCTCAAGGGCAAGCAGGGCCGCTTCCGCCAGAACCTGCTCGGCAAGCGCGTCGACTACTCCGGCCGCAGCGTGATCGTCGTCGGCCCGGAGCTGCGCCTGCACGAGTGCGGCCTGCCGCAGGCGATGGCGCTCGAGCTCTTCAAGCCCTTCATCATCCGCAAGCTCGAGGAGAAGGGCCAGACGGTCAAGAGCGCCAAGCGGCTCGTCGAGCGCGAGCGGCCCGAGGTCTGGGAGATCCTGCAGAGGATCATCCAGGACCATCCGGTGCTACTCAATCGCGCGCCGACGCTGCACCGGCTCGGGATCCAGGCCTTCCAGCCGATCCTGGTCGAGGGCAAGGCGATCCGCATCCATCCGCTGGTCTGCTCGGCCTTCAACGCCGACTTCGACGGCGACCAGATGGCCGTGCACGTGCCGCTCTCCTGGGCCGCGCAGATCGAGTCGCGCGAGCTGATGATGTCGACCAACAACATCCTCCTGCCGGCCAACGGGCGCCCGGTGGCGGCTCCGAGTCAGGACATCGTCCTGGGGTGCAACTACCTCACCAAGGCCAAGGAGGGCGCCCAGGGAGAGGGCAAGATCTTCGGCTCGCCGCAGGAGGTGCTCATGGCGATCGAGCACCGGCGCGTCGATCTGCATGCCAAGATCAAGTGCCGCGTGGACGGCGAGCTGATCGAGACCACCGTCGGTAGGGTGCTCTTCAACTACGAAGCCGTGCCGGCCGAGCTGGGTTTCTTCAACGACTGCTTCGACAAGGGCATGCTGAGTCGCCTGGTGGCGCTCAGCTACCGGCAGCTCGGCAAGGAGCGCACGGCACGCCTGCTCGACCAGCTCAAGAAGCTCGGCTTCCGTTACGCCACGCTGGCCGGAATCACGATCGGCATCGACGACATCATCGTGCCCGGTGAGAAGCAGAAGATCATCGCCGAGGCCGAGGCCGAGGTGGCCGAAGTCAACAAGGCCTACCGCAATCGCAAGATCAGCGAGCGCGACCGGCAGAACCATGTCGTCGAGATCTGGAGCCGCGTGCGCAACGAGGTCGAGGCGGTGACCATGCAGCGGCTCTCCTCTCGCGATGGGGGCTTCAATCCGATCTGGATGATGGCCGACTCGGGATCGCGCGGCAGTCACGAGCAGATCCGCCAGCTGGCCGGCATGCGCGGCCTGATGGCCAAGCCGCAGAAGCGCCTCACCGGTGGCGCCGAGGAGCTCATCGAGCAGCCGGTGCTGCGCAACTTCAAGGAGGGCCTGACGGTCCTCGAATACTTCATCTCGACCCACGGTGCGCGCAAGGGGCTGGCCGACACGGCGCTCAAGACCGCCGACGCCGGATACCTGACACGCCGTCTGGTGGACGTGGCGCAAGATGTGATCATCACCGAGCCCGACTGCGGCACGATCCGCGGCATCGAGCGCGGGGCCCTGAAGGACGGCGAGCAGGTCGTCGAGCCGCTGCGCGATCGGATCCTCGGACGAGTGACCTGCGATGATGTCTACGACCCGGAGAGCGACGATCTGATCGTCCCGGCGGGGACCTTGATCGACGAGGAGACTGCCCGGGTGATCGAACGCTCGGGCGTCGATCGCGTGATGATCCGCAGCGTGCTGACCTGCGAGTCGGAGCGGGGTGTGTGCGCCAAGTGCTACGGGCGCGATCTGGCCTCGGGCGAGATGGTATCGATCGGCGAGGCCACCGGGGTCGTCGCCGCGCAGAGCATCGGCGAGCCGGGGACGCAGCTCACCCTGCGGACCTTCCATATCGGCGGCACGGCGACCTTCGACATCGAGGCCTCGACCAAGCGCGCGCGGCGCGAGGGCGTGGTCAAGTACAAGGATCTGCGCGTCATCAAGACCGCTCCCGACAGCTTCGTCAACATTGGCTACCGCGAGGAGATCGAGCTGCTCGATGAGGACGGGCAACTGATCGACCGCTTCCGGCCGGGCTATGGCACGGTCATCCGCGTGGCCGACGGACAGAAGATCAAGCGCAACGACATCCTCTTCCAGTGGGACAGCTACAACGTCCCGATCGTCAGCGTGGTGACCGGCGTGGTGCGCTTCGTCGACATCAAAGAGAAGGTGACACTGCGCGATCAGGTCGACGAGGCCACCGGCAAGCGCGAGCTGGTGATTGTCGAAGACCGCGAGAAGAAGCTGCAGCCGCACATCGAGGTCGTCCCCACCAAGAGCGGCAAGACGCAGCGGGCCCAGATCCCGACCGGGGCGCGCCTCGAGGTCCGTGACGGGCAGAAGGTCAAGGCCGGCGAGGTGCTGGCCAAGATCCCGCGGGCTGCGGGCCGGACGCGCGATATCACGGTCGGTCTGCCGCGCGTCTCGGAGCTCTTCGAGGCCCGGCGCCCGAAGGAGCAGGCCACGATCAGCGAGATCGACGGCATCGTCAGGCTGGGCGGGATGACCCGCGGGCTGCGCAAGGTGGCCGTCACCACCGAGGATGAGGGGGACACGCGCGAGTACCTGATCCCCCACGGGGTCCATCTGCAGGTCCACGATGGCGACTTCGTGCGCGCCGGAGATCCGCTCACCGGCGGCAAGATCAATCCTCACGATATCTTGCGCGTGCGGGGCATCAAGGAGGTCCAGGAGTACCTGGTCGATGAGATCCAGGAGGTCTACCGGACCCAGGGCGTGCGGATCGACGACAAGCATATCGAGATCATCGTACGCCAGATGCTCCAGAAGGTGCGCGTCGAGGACCCGGGCGATACCGAGCTGCTCGAGGGCGAGCTGATCGACAAGCAGACCCTCAAGAAGGAGCAGGAGCGGGTGGTCGCCGAGGGCGGGAATCCCGCCAAATATACGCCATTGTTGCTCGGGATCACCAAGGCGTCGCTCTCGACCCAGAGCTTCGTCTCGGCGGCCTCCTTCCAGGAGACGACGCGGATCCTGACCGACGCGTCCATCCACGGCAGCGAGGACCCGCTGCGGGGACTGAAGGAAAACGTTGCCATTGGGCAACTTATCCCCGCCGGGACCGGCATCTCCCGCCTGCGCCACCTCAGGTCCGTGCCCCTGGATGCGGAGCCCGAAGAAGAAGAGGAAGAGCTGCTCTTCGATCTGCCCTCGATCGAGGACAGCCTGCCGGAGCGGGTCCCGGGGGTTCCCGCGCCAGGGGAAGACGGGCCGGAGGCTGAAGAGGATCTGGAGGCGTCGGCGGATGAGGCAGCCGACGAGAAGGCCGAGCAGGAGCGGGCCGGCACCGAATAGCGATTCGAGGGAGTTGACATCGGCGGAGGCCGAGCGTAGAATCTCACATTTGTGTCTCCGGATGATGATATGCGCGGAGCCCTAAGAGCGTACGCGCGAGGCAACTGGAAGGATCGACGACAGGCCACGAGGAGTTTGGGTGTGCCCACACTGAATCAGTTGATTCGCCACGGGCGCCGGCGCATCGAAAAGAAGACGTCCGCGCCGGCCCTGAAGAGCTGCCCGCAGAAGCGTGGCGTCTGCACGCGCGTATATACGACGACCCCCAAGAAGCCGAACTCGGCGATTCGCAAGGTCGCACGCGTGCGTCTTACCAACGGCATCGAAGTGACCGCCTACATTCCGGGCGTCAATCACAACCTCCAGGAGCATTCGATCGTGCTGATTCGGGGGGGACGTGTGAAGGATCTGCCCGGTGTGCGCTATCACATCGTGCGGGGCGCGCTCGATGCCAGCGGCGTCGAGGATCGCAGCCAGAGTCGCTCGAAGTACGGAACCAAGAAGGCGCGCAAGAGCAGCAGCTAGCCGCGCGGTCCCCCGGGGAGAGGACGGATGCCAAGAAGGGCGCGAATTCAGAAGCGGGAGCCGCTGGCGGATCCGAAGTACGACAGCGCTCTCGTGACGAAGTTCATCAACTACTTGATGCGCCGTGGCAAGCGCAGCACGTCGGAGCGGATACTCTACGGTGCGATCGACCTTATGGCCGAACGCACCGGACAGGAAGGGCTCTCCGTCCTGAAGCAGGCGATCAACAACGTCAAGCCGAACCTGGAAGTCAAGTCGCGGCGCGTCGGCGGCGCGACCTATCAGGTGCCGGTCGAGGTGAAGCCGGAGCGCAAGTTGGCCCTCGCGCTGCGCTGGATCATCGGTTTCGCCAAGGCGCGGCCGGAGCACACGATGGAGGAGCGCTTGGCGGCCGAACTTCTCGCGGCGGCCAAGAACGAAGGCGCGGCGATCAAGAAGCGGGACGATACGCACCGCATGGCCGAGGCCAATCGGGCGTTCGCTCACTACCGCTACTGATCCGCGCCGCACTGCGGAGTCACGATCCAGCCCTACGGCTGGCCCGGTGACGGCACCGGGTCCTCAAGGCAGATATCGGACCTTTGTGAAGGCACCCGCGCCGAGGACTCCGCAGACAGGGTGGCATCGGTCGTCCGTGGGACGGCCCGGTGTGAAAAGGGTCCGGAAAAGCCGAAGAGAGCCCACCCGGCCTCGCAGGCTGCAACAGACGACAGGAGTTTCTCGCGCACGAGGAGTGCGTCCGGGAAGAAACGGCCCGTTTGCGCGGTCCGTGTCCGCGGCATGGCACTGTCCGGCGATGGAAGGGAGCCACAAGGATGAGCAAGGAGAAGTTCGTACGTTCGAAGCCCCATGTGAACATCGGGACGATCGGGCACGTGGATCACGGCAAGACGACGTTGACCTCGGCGATGACGATGCATCAGGCCGCCAAGGGAATGGCGGAGCTGCGCTCGTTCGACTCGATCGACAATGCGCCGGAGGAGAAGGAGCGTGGGGTCACGATCAATACGGCGCACGTGGAGTATGAGACGGAGGCGCGTCACTACGCGCACGTGGATTGCCCGGGGCATGCGGACTACATCAAGAACATGGTAACGGGCGCGGCGCAGATGGACGGGACGATTCTGGTGGTGGGGGCGGATGATGGGCCGATGCCGCAGACGCGGGAGCACGTGCTCTTGGCGCGCCAGGTGAACGTGCCGTACATCGTGGTCTACCTGAACAAGGTGGATCTGGTGGACGATCCGGAGTTGCTGGACCTGGTGGAGCTGGAGGTG
>WJJG01000367.1 GCA_014729815.1 Candidatus Eiseniibacteriota bacterium | reverse complement strand
TCTCATCGATGATCACGGCCGCATTCTCGTCGAAACGGATGTACGAGCCGTCGCGACGGCGGACCTCCTTCTTGGTGCGCACCACCACCGCCCGCGCGACCTGTCCCTTCTTCATCGTGCCGTTCGGAATGGCGTCCTTGATCGCCACCACCACGACATCCCCCACGCGCGCATAGCGTCGACGCGACCCGCCCAGCACCTTGATGCACATCGCGCGGCGCGCTCCGGAGTTGTCGGAGATCGTCAACATCGTCTGCTGCTGGATCATCGCTCTTCCTCCGGCGCCCTCGCGGGGCGCCCACCTCCCCAATGCGTCCTTCCGCGGCCGACCCCCATTCCGCTGGGAGCTGCGCGTCGCCGCGCGGCCGGCGCTACTTGGCCCGCTCGAGGACGCTGACCAGACGCCAGCGCTTCAGCTTGCTGAGCGGTCGGGTCTCCATGATGCGCACCGTATCTCCGACCCGGCATTCGTTGTTCTCGTCGTGGACGTAGAACTTCTTCCGCCGCGTGACATACTTCCCGTAGATCGGGTGGCGCAGCCGACGCTTCATCTCGATCACGATCGTCTTGTTCATGTCCGCGCTGACGACGACGCCCTCTCGGGTCTTCCGCTGTCCCCGCTTCTCCATGGCTACCTGCTCTCCTGCTCTCCGCGCGCCAGGTGACGGATCCCGCGCTCGTCCTCATGCAACAGCGTCTTGATCCGGGCGATCGTGCGGCGCAGATAGCGGATGCGCAGCGGATTGCCCTCCTGCTTGAGCGAGGAGCGCAGGCGCAGGTTGCGCAGCTCCTCGGAGAGATCGTGCAGGCGCAAGTCGAGCTCGTCCCGCGTCATCTCCCGCAGCTTTTCGGCCGAGTTCTCCGACACCGTTCGATCCTCCCGCGTCCGGTTCGCCCGGACCTACAAGCGCGACGCGAAGGCGTCACGCGTGACGATCTTGGTCTTCAGGGGCAACTTCGCCGCACCGAGCAGCAGCGCCGCCCGCGCCAGTTCGGTCTCGATCCCCTCGAGCTCGAAGAGGATCCGTCCCGGCTTGATCACCGCCACCCAGCCCTCGGGCGCGCCCTTGCCCTTGCCCATGCGCGTCTCGGCCGGCTTCTTGGTGATCGGCTTGTCGGGGAAGATGCGGATCCACATCTTGCCCCCGCGGCGGATCTTGCGGTTGATGGCGACACGCGCGGCCTCGATCTGTGTATTCGAGATCCAAGCCGGCTCCATCGCCTTCAGCCCATAGTCTCCAAAGGAGAGCTGGCTGCCGCGGATCGCCTTGCCCCGGCGGTTGCCTCTCATCTGTTTGCGGTACTTCGTGCGCTTGGGCATCAACATGGCCTAGCGTCTCCTCTGGGCGCCCGCGGCCCCGCGCCCGACCATCCCGCCGGTGGGCATCTCACGCCCCTCGTTGCCGATCACCTCGCCGTGGAAGATCCAGACCTTCACGCCCACGGTGCCGTAGGTCGTGAACGCCGTGGACTGGGCGTAGTCGATATCCGCGCGCAACGTGTGTAGCGGAATGCGTCCCTCGCGATACTCCTCGCGCCGGGCCATCTCCGCGCCGCCCAAGCGGCCACTGCATCGGATCTTGACGCCCTGTGCCCCCGACCGCATGACCGACGAGAGCGTCTTCTTCATCGCCCGCCGGAACGCCACGCGCATCTCGAGCTGGCGGGCGACGTTCTCGGCCACCAGGCGGGCGTCGAGGTCCGGGTTGTCGATCGACTTGATATCCAGGAAGACTTCCTTGCCGGTGACTTTCTGTAGCTCATCGCGCACGGCGTTGACCTGCGCCCCGCTCTTGCCGATCACCATGCCCGGCTTCGAGGTGTGGATGGTCACATCCACCCGATTGGCCGAGCGCTCGATGATGATCTGCGAGACGCCGCTGTTCTGCAGCCGCGTGCGGATGTACCTCTTGATCATCAGGTCTTCTTCGATCAGCTTGTCGTACTCGCGCGTCGAGTACCAACGCGAGTCCCAGTTGCGGACCACGCCCAGTCGGAAGCCGATCGGATTCGTCTTCTGTCCCAAGGGAACCTCCCTGGTCGGCCGGCGGCGCCGGCCTGCTTCTGCCGTTAGCGCTCCTCTACCACGATGCGGATGTGACTCATCCGCTTCAGGATCCGATACGCGCGCCCGTGCGCGCGCGGCTGAAAGCGCTTCATCGTTGGCGCGGCGTCCGCCACCGCATCCCGCACATAGAGCCGCTCGAGCGCCATGGCTTCCTCTTTGACCGATGCGTTGGCCACGGCCGAGGTGAGCACCTTGGTGATCTTCCTGGCAATCGGCCGATTGCTGAAGGCCAGGATCTCTTGCGCGCGATCGACCTGGTGGCCGCGGATCAGCTCCAGCACCAGGTTCGCCTTGCGCGGCGAGATGCGCACGTAGCGCGCGATCGCTCTGGCTTCCATCTGCATTCTCCTGCTTCGCCCCCCTGCGTGCGAATCGACTGCGGGCCTAGCGCCGCTTGCTCGTCTTGTCGGACCGGGCGTGACCGCGGAAGGTCCGTGTGAGCGCGAACTCTCCCAGCTTGTGTCCGACCATGTTCTCGGTGATGTAGATCGGGATGAACTTGTTGCCGTTGTGGATCGCGACCGTGTGGCCGACGAAGTCCGGCGTGATCATCGACCGCCGCGTCCAGGTGCGGATGACCTTCTTTTCGCGGTTCTTGTTGAGCTCCTGGATCTTCTCCAGCAAGCTCTCTGCCACGTAGGGTCCCTTCTTCAGCGAACGCGCCATCTTCGGCTCTCCTCCCGGGCTACTTCTTGGTCCGGCGCCGCACGATCCACTTGTTCGACGGCTTGCGCTTCTTGCGCGTCTTGTATCCCTTGGTCGGCTTGCCCCACGGCGTGCTGGGATGGCGCCCGCCCGAGGAACGGCCTTCGCCGCCCCCCATCGGATGGTCGACGGGATTCATGGCCACGCCGCGCGAATGCGGGCGCTTGCCCAGCCAGCGCTTGCGACCGGCCTTGCCGAGCACCACATTCTCGTGATCCAGATTGCCGACCTTGCCCAGCGTGCAGTAGCACTCCAGGCCGAACATCCGCACCTCGCCCGACGGCATCCGGATGTGGGCGTAGTCGCCCTCCTTGGCCATCAGCTGGCATTCGGTGCCGGCGGCACGCGCCACCTGGGCGCCCTTGCCCGGGATCAGCTCCAGGTTGTGGATGCTGGTCCCCAGCGGCACCTTCCGCAGGGGCAGGGCATTGCCGTCGCGGATTTCCGATTCGGGTCCCGACATGAGCTGATCGCCCACCGCCACGCCGTCAGGGGCCAGGATGTAGCGCTTCTCGCCGTCGGCGTAGACCAGCAGCGCGATGTGCGCCGAGCGGTTCGGATCATACTCCAGCGCCGCCACGCGGGCCGGCACGCCGTGCTTCTGGCGGCGGAAGTCGATCAGACGATAGCGCCGCTTGTGGCCGCCGCCCCGATGGCGCGCCGTCATGTTGCCGTGGTTGTTGCGGCCGCCGCTCTTCTTCAGCGGGCGCAGCAGCGACTTCTCGGGCTTCTTCTTGGTCAGCTCCGAGAAGTCGGCCACGGTCTTGTAGCGCAGACCGGGGGTCGTCGGTTTGAACTTCTTCAACGCCATCCGTGAGGCTCCTTCTGGAACGAAACTCCGCCGGGGGCGCCGGACGCCCTAGGGGCGCCGGACGCAGTCGCTAGACCTCATCGAACTGCTCGATGCGCTGTCCCGGCTTGAGCGTCACGACTGCTTTCTTCCACGATGCCCGCGGGCCCTCGTAGCGTCCCATCCGCTTGCGCTTGCCACCGTAGTTCATCGTGCGGACGCAAGCGACGTCGACGCCGAAGGCCGCCCTGATCGCATGCGCGATCGTGATCTTGTTCGCCGACGGATGCACCTCGAAGTAGTAGGTCGGGCCGGTCTTGCCCTGCTCGCGCTGCATGGCGCCCTTCTCGGTCATCATCACGCGGCGAATGATCTGTCCCGGATCGATCTCCATCAGCTCCACACCTCCCCAATGCGCTCGACGGCCGACTCCATGATCAGGAGCCGATCGGCGTGCAGGACCTCGTAGGCGTTCAGCAAGCGGCACTCCTGTAGCCGCAGGTTGGGGATGTTGCGCGCCGCCTGGAGCAGATCGGCATCATGCTCCGCCATGACCAGCAGGCAGCGCTCCCGGTCGATCTCGAGGCTGCGCAGGATCTGCGCGACCTCGCGGGTCTTCGGCTCGGACAGCCGGAAGTCGGCCACCACCGTGATCTCGCCCGCCTCGGCCTTCGTCGAGAGGGCCGAGCGCAGCGCCAACTGCCGGATCCGCTTCGGCAGGCGGAAGCCGTAGTCGCGTGGATGCGGGCCGAACGCCCGCGCGCCCCCGACCCACAGCGGGGAACGCGTCGTGCCCACCCGCGCGCGTCCGGTGCCCTTCTGGCGCCACGGCTTCGTGCCGCCGCCCCGGCTCTCCTTGCGACCCTTCACGCTGGCGGTGCCTTGACGCTGATTGAACAAATAGTTGCGCACCGCCTCCCACATGACGTGCTCGTTGGGCGTCACCCCGAACGCGCCCGCCGGAAGCTGCGCCTCGCCCTGGGCCTCTCCGGTGTGCGTGACCCGTCTGGCAACCGGCATGGCTGGCTATCCTTTCTTCTCGGACTGCTCGGCCGTCTCGGCGGCGGGCAGCGGCCCGGCATCGCGCTTCTGCACCAGGACCAGCGTGTGGCGGGCGCCGGGCACTGCCCCGCGCACCAGCAGCAGATTGCGGTCCCGATCGATCCGCACGATCTTCAGATTCCGAATCGTGTGTCGCTGATTGCCCATCTGCCCGGGAAGCTTCTTCCCCTTGATCACCCGTGCGGGGTAGGCGCTCATGCCGATCGAGCCCGGGATCTTGCCGGTCTTCGAACCGTGCGTCTTGGGTCCCCCGCTGAAGCCGTGCCGCTTGACCACACCCTGGAACCCGCGCCCCTTGGTCGTCCCGATAACATCCACGCGGTCTCCCACGGAGAAGATCGACACGTCGAGGACCTGGCCCGGATCGACCGGCGTCTCGGTGCGGATCTCCCGCAGCACGCGGTGCGGCGCGATCCCATGCTTCTTCAAATGTCCGAGCTGCGGACGGTTCAGCTTGCGCGCCGCCACCTTCTCGGGGACTTCGTCGAAGGCCAGCTGCCAGGCCGCATAGCCGTCCTTCTCGGCCGTGCGCACGCAGACCACCGGACAGGGACCCGCTTCGAGGACGGTCACCGGCACTGCCCGGCCGTCCTCCTCGAAGACCTGCGTCATCCCGATCTTGCGGCCGATCAACCCTTGCATCGCGTACTCCCAACCAGCCTCCGTCGCGGCGCTCGGGACGCGCCGGCGCACGGAGCGCCCTACAGCTTGATCTCGATCTCCACGCCCGCCGGCAGCTCGAGCTTCATCAGGGCATCGATCGTCTGCGGCGTGGATTGGCTGATGTCGATCAGGCGCTTGTGGACCCGCGTCTCGAACTGCTCGCGCGACTTCTTGTCGACGTGCGGCGAGCGCAACACCGTGTAGACCGTTCGCCGGGTCGGCAGCGGGACCGGTCCCGATGTCAGCGCCCCGGTGCGGCGTGCCGTCTTGACGATCTCCTCGGCCGACTTGTCGAGGACGGAATGGTCGAATGCCTTCAGCTTGATCCTGATTCTCTGTCCAGCCACTGGCTTCCTCCGCTACACGGGTCCGCCGAAGACCGCGGGTCGCACTGCCTGCTGCCTACTCGGTGATCTCGGTGACGACGCCCGCGCCTACCGTCCGGCCGCCCTCCCGAATCGCGAAGCGCAGCTCCTTCTCCATCGCGATCGGCGTCAGCAGCTCCGCGTCCATCTGCACGTTCTCCCCGGGCATCACCATCTC
>WJJG01000366.1 GCA_014729815.1 Candidatus Eiseniibacteriota bacterium | reverse complement strand
CTCTATGCCAGTCGCGGCGCGCTGCGGTGCGCACCATGGCGGTCGCGCCCGGGCCCTGGATGCCCCATGAGGGCTCGGCCGCGGGATCGCCCGCGCGCGCCACGCGCTCGCGCGCGATTTCGAGCTCCCGCGTGCGCGCATGCAGCACGCCGAGCGCCAGCACGCGGCGCTGGCCGAAGCGCTGACAGGCATCCAGCGCCGCGCAGACGACGGCCGCGGTGTGCGCGCCACACCGGGCCAGACCGAGATGCGGGAAGAGCAGTGCCCCACCGGAGCGCAGCGTCTCCGGCAGCCCCCAGCGCTCGCTCCACGCGGTGCCCTGCTGCAGCAAGCGCGCCGCGCCGCGGGGCCCCAGGCGCGCCGCTTCCTCGAGGGCTGCCGCGCGGAAGTCGGGCAGACGACTCATGCGTCCTCGTCCGGCGGCCCGGCCAAGCCCAGCGCACCAGCGATCGATGCGAGCGCCGTGACGACGCGACGCACGTGCTCGTCGAAGTCGACGCCCAGCTCCTCGACCCCTTCGCGAATCTCGTCGCGATTGACCGCACGCGCGAAGGCGCGGTCCTTCATCTTCTTCTTGACCGACTTCGGCTTGACCTCGGCAACCTTCTTGCTCGGGCGCACCAGGGCGACGGCGATGATGAAACCGGTCAACTCGTCGACCGCGTAGAGCGCGCGCGCCATGCGCGTTTCACGCGGCACACCGGTGTGGCTGGCATGCGAGAGGATTGCGGTGACCATCTCTTCGGGACAGCCCCGCGCGCGGAGAATCTCCGCGCCCTTCTGGGGATGCTCCTCGAGGGTCGGATGCGCCTCGTAGTCGAAGTCGTGTAGCAGCCCGACGACCCCCCACTGCTCCTCGTCCTCACCGAAGTGACGCGCGTAGGCGCGCATGGCGGCCTCGACAGCCAGGGCATGCTTGCGCAAGCTCTCGCTCTGCGTGTATTCGGTCAGCAGCGCCCAGGCCTCATCGCGCGATGGATATCCCATGCGGCACCTCCCATCCGATTCGCTTCGATCCTAGGGCGTCCCCCGCGCGGGTGCAACGCCACGCCCGATGCGGGCCTCTCCCGCCCTCCCGACGGAGCGTCCCATCTCGGCGCAGCGTCCCATTCGGCCGCGGCCAGCGCCCGCGCCGCTTCGGCGAAACGTCCGCTGGGCAACGCCGCACGGCTGGCCTACTCTGCAGTCGCGATGAGGAGCGTCGCCACCCCACAGCCAACCCGCCGGCAGGGTGCAGCCGCCGCAACCCGCCAGCGGACTCCCATGCCGTACGAGCTGCTGCGCAGCGCCGGTGTGCTGGCCGTCGCGCTGCTGATCACCTTGTCGTACGCAGCGCAGCACGCCCCGACCTCCCCGGAGCAGCTGGGGGGCGATGCACGCATCTATCATCGCGCCGGATCGGGGGTCGCCCGCATCCTCGCGGATCCCGGCGGTGTCCTCTCCCCGCTGCTGCGCGGCGAGCTGGCGGAGGACGAGCGCCAGGCGCTGGGCCTCGGGGAGGGCTACGACAGCGGTCTGCTGCGCTCGCCGGCCTACGGTCTCCTTCTGGGACTGGTCTATCACCTGGTTGGCGCGCGGCCCGACCACGCCGGCTACGCACAGGCCATCCTCCTGTCGCTGGCCGTGCTGCTGCTCTACCGGATCGGGCGTCGCCTCTGGGGAACGGGCGCCGGTCTCCTGGCGGCGCTGCTGGCGCTCGGCTACAGTTCCTTTCTCCACTACACGACGCAGGTCCTGACCGAAACGCTGACGCTCTTCCTACTCGTGCTGAGCGGCCTTCTGCTGCTGCTCGCTCGGGAGCGCCCCGCACTGCGCTGGTCGCAGCTGGCGGGGATCGCACTGGCGTGGCTGCTGCTCACCAAGATTTCGCTGCGCTTCTATCTGCCTCTGGCGATCCTCCTCTGGGTCGGACTCCTTTGGCGCGGAGGGCGGGGGCCTGCATTGCGCCGCGCCGGTGCGCTGCTGCTCGGGCTGCTCTACGTTCTGCTGCCCTGGTGGATCTTCACCACGCTGGTCTTCGAACGCCCCCTCCTGACCACCCCCCTCGGTCATGGCCCCATGCACACGATCTACAGAGGCAACTACGTGCCCGAGGATGGTTGGGAGAACGACGGCCTCGGGGACGCGCAGGGTCCCGAGTTCGTCGCGGCCATCGCGCGCATCCGAGAGGGGGACGGGGAGCAGAGGACGATGTATGTCGAAGCGATCCGGGATGCGATCGCCAAGGATCCGGCGGGCTTCCTGCGCCTAATCCCCAAGAAGATCTATCGCATGTGGCATCGTCCGGCGGAGCTCTGGCCCGTCCAGGTCGGCCCGTTCCGCACGCCGTTCCAGCTCTGGATCCATCGGGTGCTGCTGATCCTCGGCCTGCTGGGCATCGGGTGGGCGCTCGTGCGAAAACCGCACGCGGCGATCCTGGTCCTGCCGATGCTCTACCTGACCGGACTCCACGCGCTCAGCCGTGTCGAGCCGCGCTTCCAGACACCGCTGATGCCTTTGGTGCTGCTGTTCTGCGCCGCCTGGCTCCGCGGGGCGGGGCGGCGCTGGCGGGCCTGGAGCGGTGCGCTGCGACGGCCGGTCGCATGGGCCCTGCTCTTGCCGGCGCTCGCGCTGTGGATCCTGGGCGAGCGCACGACTCCGGGTCTGATCGCGCGCCTGCTGCCGGACGCGAGCAGCCGGATGCAGTACGATGTGGCGCAGCTTCCGCAGCTCCTGGCCGTCTGCCTGGGCGCTCTGGCGCTGCTGCGCCTCTACCGCAGGCATCTGCCCGCGGGACGCGCGGCCTGCGCCGTGGCCATCCCGCTCCTGGCGCTGCTGGTGCCCTGGAGCGGCCAGCGCTTCGGGGACATCACCTGGCGCGAATGGGCATGTCGGCTCGCCCGAGACGACCAGCAGGTCGTGCAGGTGATCGAGCTGCCCCCCAACCTGGACCTGGCGGTCTTCTCCCGCGCGGCGCTGCAGATCGATATGCAGGCCGGATGGGAGACCGATTGCCAGATCGCGGTCCACATCGATGGGTGCCCGGTGAAGCGCTTCGCGCACGGACTGCGTGTCAGCGAGCGGAAGTTCCTCTATCCACCGGCGATCAATCCGCTCCGGCACCGGCGCCTCCTCGAGGGACTGCACGAGGTCCTCGCGGAGATCCGCACCGCGCATCCCGAGCGGGAGTTCGGTCTGGAGATCTTCCGGCAATGGTATCGGATTCCATTCGATCTCGATCTTCTTCGCGGCAAGCGGCGCATTCGCGTCGCGATCGGCCTGCGCGGCGCCGACGGGACCGGCGACCATGTCACGGTCTTCGGAGACGTCCTTGCCCCGGGAAGCGCCGGCGACTTCTACGGCCCCGCCTTCGCGCGCACCCTCTACGAATGCTCGACCGAGAAGCTGCGTTTCTGGTCGCACGATCGCCGCCGCGCCGACTACCGGCTCTGGCAATCGACCGAGCTGCACAACCGCGGCGTGCACGCCCGCTTCGGCCGCAACGACGAGTCCACCCGTCACGATCTCGCCCCGGCTGCCGGACGCCAGTATGGCCAGTATCGGATTCGTCTCGAGCTGGTCTGCCGCGGCGCGTATCGCGAGGTCCGCCGGCCCGACGGAGACTCCGCCTACCGCTGGCTCTTCGACTTCCAGCAGCGCGGCACGCGGGGCGACGTGCCGCTCGAGCAGCTGCGTCGCATCCAGCGGCAGAAGCATCTCTTCTTCAGCGGTCATCTGGTCTTCTGAATGGCTTCGCGTGCTTCCCGCATGCGGCGACGTGTCGGGCGAAGCAGAGTCGGACGCGTCTCGGGAGGCGAGCGCGACGGGGGGCGGGGCGACCGCTCGCGCGGGGGGGCGGTTGAGCCATCCGATCATCTTCGCTAGGATGGCGGCCGTGCGTTGGGCGCGCGAGCCGTCTCGGTCGCGCGCGCATCGCCAACTGGCTGCAGGATATCTGCAGGCACGACACGCTTGGGGGATTCACCGATACGCCTGCAGCCCCCGGTGACGCATGCTCGCATCCAAGGAGGTTCCATGAGTGGACAGGGAGGCGTGATCTTTACGCGCCGGGCATCCGGATTGGTCCGTGAACTCTCTTGGCTGGATGTCTTCATCTTCGTTGTCGCCGGCCCGGCGGCCTCCGGGGTGATCTACTACTCCGTTTCGACCGCGGCCGACTTCCCCGGCGCAAGTCTCCCGCTGGCCTTCGCCCTGGGCCTCCTGATCTTCTTCCCGATCAGTCTGCTGGTGGCCATCAACTCGGCCACCATGCCGCGCTCCGGCGGCCTCTACATCGCCGTCAGCCGCGTCCTGGGCCCCACACTCGGCTACCTCAGCGCCTGGCTGCTCTTCGTCGGCTACGGGCTCTCCAGCGGCGTGCTGGGCTACATCGTCGTCGGGCTGATCGGGTCGGGCTTCTCGACCGCGGCATTATCGAGCGGGGTCGGATGGCTGACGGCGCTCGGGGAGGCGATGCAGGCCCCCCTCTGGCAGACGCTGGGCGGCGTGCTCTGGGTGGTGCTCTTCTGGGCCGTGGCCTATCGCGGCATCCGGCACGTCAAGCACATCATGCGCCTGATCTTCTTCATCCCCTTGACCGGAATCACGATCGCCGTGCTCTGGTTCCTCTTCTTCGGGGGGCTGGAGAACGTCATCCAGTCGTTCAACGACACTTGGGGCGTGGGCGCCTTCGAACAGATCCAGTCACGCGCCAACGCGCTGGGCTGGAAGCAGGACGTCTTCTCCCTGGGCGCCACGATCAAGGCGCTGATCGTGGTGATCTGGGCCTACACCAGCATCACGATCATCAACTACGCCGGTGGGGAGATCAAGACACCCAAGACCAGCATGATCCGCGGATTCCTGCTGGGCACGACCTTCGTGGGCCTCTTCTACGTGATCATCGTGCTGGCCGTCTACCGCGCCTTCGGCGACTTCGTCGGACAGTACGACTTCCTGCACGACAATCATCCCGATGAACTCGCAAGCATCATGGGCGGCCTCGTGCAGCCTTCGGTCACGTTCTACTTCATGTCGATCGCCAAGAACGTCTGGTTCGGCCTGCTGGTGGCCATCGCGATCGCGCTCTGGTTCGCCAACTCGATCCTACCGGGCTTCCTGGCCAATTCCCGTCTGGCCTTCGCCATGGCGATGGACAAGTCGTTTCCCAAGGCGCTCTCCAATGTGAACCGCCGCACCGGTTCGCCCACGACGGCGGTGCACCTGAATGCGGTCTTCTGCCTGATCGGCGTGCTGATCATGACCCTCTCGGTGGATGTGATCCTCTCGGTGCTCACGCTGACGGTCTTCTTCGTCTTCTGGCCTTTCGGCCTCAGCGCCATGCTGCTCCCCTACCACAAGCCGGAGATCTACGACCGCTCGCCGGTCAAGTGGGAGCTCGGGCGGCTGCCGGTGATGAGCCTGCTGGGCGCCTTCACCTTCATCTGCGGCTGGTTCTTCATCTATCTGGCGCTGCGCAACTTCTCCCCGGTGATCATGCTGACGCTGATCGCGGTGATGATGGTCGGCATGATCGTCTACCTGGTGCAACAGGCCAAGAACAAGCGCGAGGGCGTAGACGTCAGCAAGATCTACTCGCAGATCCCGCCCGAATAGCGACGCCCAGGGGCCGCCCGCCGGGATGGCAGGCTACCCCGGCGGGCGGCAGTCAGTGAAAGGAGACGATTTCCTTCATGGCCAAGCTCTTCTTCTCCGTAGACGTGCACGGCGCCACGAGCGTGTGGCGCAAGTGGCTCCGCATCCCCGAGCTGTATGGCGTCGATGCCCTGCTCCTGTGCGGGGACCTGACCGGCAAGTCGCTGGTCCCGATCATCGATCAGGGGAACGGCACGCACGAAGCCTACTACTTCGGCAAGAACTGGACGCTGGCCGAGGGCCGCGAGCTCGACGAGATGGAGACCCGCATGCAGGATGCGGGCGCGTACACGCTCCGTTGCGATCCGGATCGGGTCCAGCAGCTGCAGGACGATCCGACCGAAGTCGAGCGACTGATGATCTCGATGATCAAGGAGCGCCTCGCGCAGTGGATGGAGATGCTGCTCGAGAAGGTCGATGTGGGCAAGATCGATGTGATCGTCATGCCGGGCAACGATGACGACTTCGAGATCGACGCGGTGATCCAGTCCTTTGGGGACCGGGGCATTCGCTGGTGCCTCGATCAGGTCGTCGAGGTGCTCGGCATCCCGATGATCAGCCTCGATCATGTGAATCCGACGCCCTGGGACACGCCGCGCGAGGACAGCGAAAAGGGTCTGGCCAAACGCATCGACAAGCTGGCGGGCAAGCTCGAGGATCCCGCGCGCTCGATCTTCAATCTGCATCCCCCACCCCATGGCACGATGCTCGACCTGGCGCCCGAGCTGGGCGGCGACATGAAGCCGGTCACCGTGGCCGGACAGGTCAATTTCGTGCACGTCGGCAGTCATGCGGTGACCGCGGCGCTCGAGAAGTACCAGCCCCTGATCGGGTTGCACGGCCACATCCACGAGGCCTACGGCGACGACAAGGTCGGCGAGACGCCGGTCGTCAACCCGGGCTCCGAGTATGGCGAGGGGATCCTGCGCGGGTACATCGTCGAGATCGAGGGGGGAAAGATCACCAACTACTGGAAGGTCGAAGGGTAGGCCGCGTCGCGCGATTCCCGCGTGTCACGACGGACCGGAGCGCGGGAGACCTGGTGGGGTACCCGCGCGGCAGGCCGCCTGGCAGGAGGAGCCGATGGCCAAGACGCAGCCGCAGACCGATGCAGCGGGGGGAATCCCTTGCATCCCCCCCGGCGCCGAGCTGACGCGCGAGGTGCTCGAGCAACAGGAGGCGCGCTTCCGCGAGGTGCTCGATCAGATCCTCGCCGCGGCGCGGAAGCATGAGGCCACGTTGCGGGTGATCGGCTCGCTGGCCTTCCGCATCCAGTGCCCCGACTACAAGTACATGGAGTATGACAACCAGCGCTATCTGACCGACGTCGACTTCGTCGCCTACGGCAAGCAGATCGACCGCGTGCAGGATCTCTTCCTCGAGCTGGGATGGAGCGAGAACCAGAACGTCCTGCGACTCTTCGGCCACCAACGCCGTATCTTCTACCACCCCAGCGAGGCGATCCATTCCGATGTCTTCATCGACAAGCTGCGCTTCTGCCACGACATCGATTTCCGCGGGCGGCTCGAGATCGAGCAGGTCACCATCAGCCGGATCGACCTGCTGCTCGAGAAGCTGCAGATCGTGGAGATCAACCGCAAGGATCTGATCGATGTCATGGTCCTGCTGAGCCAGCATCCGATCAGCGCGGAGGGCGAGCAGCCCGGCCACATCGACGGCACCTACCTCGCCCGCCTGTGTGGCCGCGACTGGGGGTGGTGGCGCACGGCTACGATGAACCTCGAGAAGACGGCTCACTTCGCCGGCGAGTATTTGCAGGGCCAGGACGCAGAGCGCGTGCGCGAGAAGATCCACGCGCTCACCGACCTGATCGCGCGCCAACCGCGCTCCCTGGGCTGGAAGCTGCGGGCTCTGATCGGCGAGCGTGTCCGCTGGTACCGCGAGGTCGAGGAGGTCGACCGCGGGTGAAACAGGCGAGCGGTGTGGCGTAGCGACATGGCCGGCAGATCGCGCATACGGACGGGCCTGCTCTGGAGCGGCGTGGCGCTATCGCTGCTGTGCAACGCCTTCCTGTTCTACAGTATCGCAACCTTCACCAATCCGCGGGTGCTGCTGGTGCGGCTGCGGCACCGTTTCGGTG
>WJJG01000044.1 GCA_014729815.1 Candidatus Eiseniibacteriota bacterium | reverse complement strand
GCCGCTGCGCGGCCTCGCGGAGGTCACCGGCACGGTCCTGCGCACCGGGGGCACCGCATCGGTCCCGGGCGACGAGCTCGATGCACGCCTCGAACAGATGGGGGGTTACATCGAATCGTCGATCAGCACCAGCGAGGGAACAGTCAGTGCCTCCTTCCTAGCCGCCGACGCCGAGGAGGGGCTCGCGCTGCTGGCCGATCTGCTGCGCAACCCGGCCTTCCCCGAGGAGAAGCTCGATCTGGCAAAGGTCGAGAAGCGCACGCAGATCTCCTCGCGAAACGACGAGCCGCTGCAGATCGCCTTCCGCGAGTTTCGCAAGCTGATGTACGGCGCCGACTCGCCGTACGGATGGCATCCGGAGTACGAGACGATCGAGGCGATCGGTCGAGACGATCTGGTGCGGTTCCACCGCACCTATTTCCACCCCGATCGGATGATCCTGACCGTGGCGGGCGATTTCGAGACCGAGGCCATGCTGGCCGAGATCGAACACGTCTTCGGATCGTGGCCGCCGATCGGTCAGCCATTGCCGCCCGACCCGTTGGTTGCCGAGAGCGGTCCGCAGGGCGTCTACTACGCGGAGAAGGAAGGGGTCACGCAGAGCACGGTGCTCTTCGGCCTGCTGGGCACGCTGGCCTCGGATCCCGACTACGCCGAGCTGAAACTGCTCAATCAGGTGCTCGGCGAGGGGTTCAGCGGGCGCTTGATGAATGAGATTCGCACCAAGCGCGGCCTGGCGTACGCAACCGGTTCGGGGCCGGGGGTGGGCTGGCACCACCGCGGCGTCTGGATGGCCTATGTGCTGGCGCAGAGCGAGTCGACCCTGGTGGCTACCGATCTCCTGCGTCATGAGATCGAGCGCATCACGCGCGAGCCGGTGACGGACGAGGAGCTCGAGCGAGCCAAGGATGTGGAGCTCAACCAACTCGTCTTCGATCTCTCCAGCAAAGGCGCCGTGTTGAATCGCAAGGCCTTCTACGAATTCCACGGATATCCAAGCGACTTCCTCGAGCGCTACCAGGCGCGCGTGGCCAGCATCACGGCAGAGGACCTCCTGGCTGCGGCACAGCGGCACATCCACCCCGATGATCTGGCCACACTGGTCGTCGGATTGGAGGAGGATTTCTCCGGCGACATCGCATCGTTGGGCAAGGTGACCGAGATCGATATCACGATCCCCGATCCCCCCTCGAAGTTCGAGGCCCCGCCGATGACCGACGCCAATCTGGCCGCGGGACGCGAGATTCTCGCCGCGGCGGCCGTGGCCCACGGCGGGCCCGTGCTGGCCCGCGCGCGGAGTGTTCGCACGCAGGGCAGTGGGAAGGTCTCGATGATGGGGCAGGAGATGGCGCTGACGTACGAATCGGTGCGCATCTTCCCGATGCGCTCCTGGTCGCAGATGACGATCGGAGGGATGTTCAAGATCACCACCGTGCTCGATGGAGAGAGCGGCTGGCGCCAGACGCCGCAAGGCATCGCGGACCTGGCCGGGCCGGAGCTGGCGGATGCCCGAGCCGACGAGATGCGCTCGACCTTCCACATCCTGCGCAACTGGCAGGAGATGAAGTGGCAGGCGCTCGAATCACGCGACTTCGATGGCGTGACCTGCGACGTCGTGTATGCACCGGAAGCGGGTGTCGAGGAGTGGCGGCTCTACTTCGACGCCGACACCCACCTGCTGCGGGGCATGGAGTACCGCGGTCGCGGGCGGACCGGTCCGGTGCACGCCGTCGAGCGCTTTGGCGACTATCGCGACGTGGACGGTGCCCGCCTGGCCCACCAGACCCGTGTCACACATGATGGTGAGCAGATTGTGGAACTGCAACTCGAGTCGGCGCAGTTAGATGTGGAGGCAGACGAGGGAATCTTCCAGCGTCCGGGACCCTAGTTGACGCGTCCCTGAGTGCCCGGCCCGGCCGCAGAGGGCGCCGGACGGATTCGGCGGCCATGGGAGATGGAATGGCTCAGGCGCTTGTCGGGTATTGATTTGCGGTGCGCCGTCCCGTATACTCCGCGCTGGAATCGTGGATCGAGCAACAGGGGTCCACACGGCACGCTCCCGTGCCGGACTTGCATCTGCGCGTGTGGCTTCCGGTGAAGGATCTTGAGGGTTCCGCGATTCCGAGATGGTTCGCGACGACACTAGAAGTGGCATCAGGAGAAAGGATTTGCCTCATGCGTGC
This sequence comes from Candidatus Eiseniibacteriota bacterium, assembly GCA_014729815.1. Classification (GTDB taxonomy): domain Bacteria; phylum Eisenbacteria; class RBG-16-71-46; order CAIMUX01; family WJJG01; genus WJJG01. The sequence goes on along the minus strand of WJJG01000044.1, from coordinate 984 downwards.
ACGCACCCTCTGCTCGGTGCTGGCCGTCTTGGCCTTGAGCACCGGAGTCGTTTCTGCCCAGGAGTTCACGTTCCCGATTATCAACGAGATCCTATACGACGGTGATGGCGCCGACACTGGGATGTTCACCGAGATCGGTGCCCCCGCCGGCATGTCGATGGATGGGTTCGCCCTAGTCGGCATCAACGGTTCGAATGGCGAGGAGTACCGAACCGTCTATCTGGACGGCATGGTTGTGCCGGATGATGGCTATCTGGTCATCGCCCAGGACGAGACTTGCCCGGACTACGATTACATCGACTCGGGCATGGACTGGCAGAACGGCGCCGATGAGGTAGAGCTGCGCCTCTATTTCGGAGACGACTACGATCTGTACGACGCGATCTGCTACGGCTTCTCCGAGAACCTCGACTGCGAAGGGGGTACGAACGGTCCGGATACGGCTTCGGGCTTGAGCATCTCGCGCTGCCCCGACGGCCAGGACACCGATGACAATGAGGCCGACACGGCCGAGACCACACCCACGCCGGGCGTGGAGAACGACTGCGGCGTCGAGCCGCCGACCGAGTACGATCTCTGCGAGGCCGTGATGACCGACGACAACGGCTTCCCGGTGCACTTCGAGGAGTTCGTGCACATCACCTCGCCGCTGATCGTGCTGAACGACGACGGCACGTACGATCCGGGTCGCCTCGAGGCAGCCGCGACGGACGGCGAGTGCTGCGTCTACCTCTTCGATTTCGACTACAACCCGGGCCTGATGGCGGGGGACGAGATCGATGTGACGGGTACGATCGACTTCTACAACGGCAAGCTCGAGATCAGCAGTCCGGGTCTGGAGATCGTGGTTCTCAGCAGCGGCAACCCGCTGCCCGAGCCCGAGCTGATCACGACCGAGGAGCTGGCGACCAACGGCGAGGACTACGAGAGCTGCCTGATCCAGTGCTGCGGCCTGACGATCCTGGGCGGCGATCCCTGGCCGGT
>WJJG01000365.1 GCA_014729815.1 Candidatus Eiseniibacteriota bacterium | reverse complement strand
TCGGTGGGCTCCTCCACGCCCCCCGTGTCGCAATCGAGCAGGTAGTCGAGCCGATCGGGCTGCTCGAGCGCCGCGAGGAACGTCTGCCAGGCGGCCGCATCGTCACGCAGGACCGCATCGAGCCAGGGCGTCAGCAGTTCCAGCGTGAGCGCATGCTGCGCGGAGCGGGAGATCGTCGGATCGTCGCAGGCGAATTCGCCCAACTCACAAGTAAAGTTGTACTCGGCGTACTGGCAGTGGCTGGCCCCGAGCAGATTGGCCCAGGCGCGGCAGTCGGAGGCCAGCGTGTCGTACATCGGAAGCTGATGGTCTGCGGGGGGCGTGACGCAGTCGACCGATCCGGAGAAGAGCAGCGCCGGGGCGGTGATGCTGGCAGCCGCGTCGATCGCCGAGGGGTTCGTCTCCGCGGCGGCGAAGTTGGCCAGCGCGGTGATCGTGGGATCGGAGGCCGCGGCGAGGAACGAGGCGCCGCCGCCCATCGAATGCCCGCAGGCCACCGCCGTCCCAGCCACGCCCTCATAGAAGGGGGAGCCCGGGTTGTCCCCGGCTTCCCGTAGAGCCGAGATCACGAAGGCCAGATCGAGTCCCAGATCCTCGTGATCCGGCAGCAGGCCGCTTTCGGTGTCCGGGAGCACCACGAAATACCCGGCCGGGACAAGCCCCTCCCACACGAAATCGTAGTCTTCCCACGGGATCAGAAATCCATGCCCGAATGCGACGACCGGAAACCCGCCCGCGGGCGGCGACGCCAACGGCACATCCTCGCCCGCGGTCTCCGCCGGATAGTAGATCTCGCTGGGGATCTGGCGGTTGCCGCGTGTCGGATCGACGAAGATGCGGTCTGTGTGGCCGAGTTCGTAGGCCTGCGGAGCATGGGCCGCCAGGGAAGCGAGCAGAACGACCAGGGTGGATACGACGCGCGATCGGGCGACCGATTCGAAGGCCCGAGGACGAGATGGACAGCGTGCACGCATGATACACCCCTCCGAAAGGACTCCGTTGGCTAGCCGGAAGTATACCACGTGCTCCGGATGCCAGAGGATCTGCTCCGGCCCCGCACCGCGCCCGCCCTACGCCCGCCAGCTCTGCAGGATCTGGACGTAGTTGGCGCGCTCGTAGGCGCCCGGATCGGGACTGCGCAACAGGCTCAGGCTGCCGCGCGCCTGATCCAGCGACTCGTAGTCGTGCGACTCGAGCCAGCGCGACAACTCCGTGCGGATCTCCCCGAGCTTCTCCGGCCCCTCGCGCAGCAGCAGCGACACCATCTGCACCGCATCCGCGCCGGCCATGATCGCCTTGAGCGCATCCTCGGCCGTGTGCACCCCCCCGCTGGCGGCCAGCGATAGCTCGACCCGCCCGGCGAGGATCGCCAGCCAGCGCAGCCGCGGCAGCAGCTCGGCGGAGGTCGAGAGGCGCAGCGTGCGCTTGACATCCAGCTCCTCGATGTCGAGATCGGGCTGATAGAAGCGGTTGAACAGCACGACGCCGTCGGCGCCGACCTCGCCCAGACGATGCACGACGTTCGGCAGCGTTGTGTAGAAGGGGGAGAGCTTGATCACCACCGGCACGGAGACGATCTGCTTGAGCGTGCGCACGAGCTGCAGGAGCCGCTCTTCACGCTCGGTCGCCGACTCCGCCGGATCGGTGGCCAGATCGTAGACATTCAGCTCCAGCGCGTCGGCGCCGGCGGAGGCCATCTGCTGCGCATAGCGCACCCAGCCGCCGGCGGTGATGCCGTTGAGCGAGGCGATCACGGGGATGTCGACGGCCGACTTGATCTTGCGGATCTGCTCGAGGTACTCCTCGGGGCCCAGGCGGTACTCACCGGGATCGGGGAAGTAGGAGAGCGCCTCGGGAAACGACTCGGCCGGCTCGTCGATCGCATCACGGGTGGCGGTCTCCTCGGCGACGAGCTGCTCCTCGAAGAGCGACGGCATTACGATCGCCGCCGCGCCGGCGTCCTCGAGGGCGCGCACGCGGTCGAGGTCATAGGCCAACGGGGAGGCGCCTGGCATCAGCGGATGTGGCAGCTCCAGTCCCAGGTAGCGTGTGGTCAGATCCATCTCTGCGTCTCCCTCCGTTTCGGCTCCGGCTCCGATCCGATCCCTCCCGGGGTGCGCGAGTGCGGGCGACCGGATGCGTCGGGCCCGCTCTGGCGCTTCCTCTGGCGCCCCGGGCTGGTTAGGTTTCCGATTCGACCTTCTCGCCGGCGATCGGCAGCGTGAGCTCGGCCATGTGCGCGTAGAGCGCGTAGCGCTGGTCGGCGACCTCCTGCGAAGCCTCGAGCAGCTGCTGGTAGCGCTGCGGATCGAGCTTCTCGACGATGCGGAAGCGAGTCTCCTGCTTGACGTATTCGGACACCGGCAGCTTCGGCGCGCCCGAATCGAGCTTCAGCGGCGGTTCCCCGGCGGCCACGCGACGCGGATCGTAGCGGAAGAGGGTCCAGAGCCCCGAGTCGACCGCCCGCTTCTGTTGCGCGGTGCCCAGTTTCAGGTCGTACCCGTGGGCGATGCAGTGCGAGTAGGCGATGATCAGTGAGGGGCCCGGATAGGCCTCGGCCTCGATGAAGGCGCGCACCGTCTGCGCGTCGTTGGCGCCCATCGCCACGCGGGCCACGTAGACGTTGCCGTAGGTCATGGCCATCATTCCGAGGTCCTTCTTGGGCGTCGGCTTTCCCGCCGCGGCGAACTTGGCGGCGGCGCCCAGCGGCGTGGCCTTCGAGGCCTGCCCGCCCGTGTTCGAGTAGACCTCGGTGTCGAGCACCAGGATGTTCACATCGCGGCCGCTGGCGATCACGTGATCCAGTCCCCCGTAGCCGATGTCGTAGGCCCAGCCGTCGCCGCCGAGGATCCAGACGCTCTTGCGCACCAGATAGTCGGCCAGCGTCTCGAGGCGGCGCGCCGCGGGCGCCTCCTGCAGGGATGCCAGCTTCTCGCGCAACCGGGCCACGCGCGCGCGCTGCTCGGCGATGGCCGCCTCGCCATCCTGGTCGGCCCGCAGGATCTCGCGCACGAGCTCCTTTCCGAGCTGCGACTCCATGCCCGCCAGCAGCTCGGTGGCCTGTTCGCGGTGCTTCTCGATCGCCAGACGGAAGCCGAAGCCGAACTCGGCATTGTCCTCGAAGAGCGAGTTCGACCAGGTCGGCCCGCGCCCCTCGGCATCCCGCGTGTACGGCGTGGTTGGCAGGTTGCCGCCGTAGATCGAAGAGCAACCGGTGGCGTTGGAGATGAGCAGGCGGTCGCCGAAGAGCTGGGTGAGCAGCTTCACGTAGGGCGTCTCGCCGCAACCAGCGCAGGCGCCGGAATACTCGAAGAGCGGCTCGAGGAACTGCGAGCCCTTGACGTTGGCCTTGATTTTCTCGCGCGGCACCGGCGGCAGGTCGAGGAAGAAGGCGTAGTTCTCACGCTCCCGCTCGCGGATCGGGAGCTGGGGCTCCATGTTGATCGCCTTGTGCTTCGGGTTGGCCTTGTCCTTGGCCGGGCAGGTGACCACACAC
>WJJG01000364.1 GCA_014729815.1 Candidatus Eiseniibacteriota bacterium | reverse complement strand
GCCGCCGCCCGCGCGGCCCGGTGCAGGCCAGCGCCACGCCGAAGGCCAGGTTCCCGACGTGGGCCACGATGCAGTAGAGGCAGTACGTGCCTTCGAGGAGGATGATCAGCAGGAAGCCCAGGGAGGCGAGCACCGCGCCTCGTGCCACCCAGCGCCCCAGCCGTGGCAGTGCGCCGCGCGCCGCCCACCAGGCCAGCAGGGCGGCCGCGAAGTAGGCGAAACCGAGATGGGACGTCGGCCAGGAGATCGGACCCAGGGGCAGGCTGCCCCACCGGCTCGCGGCCGCCTTCTCACAATCGCCCCCCTCCCCGCAGCCGGGGAGTCGAAGCTGATCGAGGTGTTCGAGCACCAGCAGTCCCGAAGCCATGGCGCTGACGAGCAGGCACAACGTTCCGATCCAGAACACCGGTCGCGGAGCGCCCAGCTCGCGCGGACTCATCCCTGCCCCTCCCCTCTCTCGGGCCCCGCCGTCGCATCGTGGAGTTCGAGTACGATCGGCGCATGATCCGACGGCCGCCGATCGCGACCGAGCCCGGGTACGGTGCGGGCCGACCGCACCTGCGCGGCATCGATCCCGCGTCCCAGAAACCAATCGAGTCGCAGCCCCAGCTCCCGATCCCGCAGTCCCAGACCGCCTGCCAGTCGCTCACGCCAGGGGGCGGGCAGAAGTTCCCAGTCCTCCACCCGTCCGAGCCGCTCGCTAGCCGTGGGCTGGCGATCGTTGAGGGCCTTCCAGGTGAAGCCGGCGCGCGCCGCGTGCCGGAAGAGCGGCTCGCGGCCCGCCCGCCAGGGCGCCTGCAACTGCCGCGCCAATCTGTGGCGCGGGACCGCCAGCAGGCGCAACGCGCCGGCCGCGGCGCGATGCAGACTCCCGCGCGCGAAGGTGTGGCTGTTCAGATCTCCGGCGATGAGCACCGGTGTCTCGCGGGCGAGCCGCCGCGCGGTGCGGAAGCGCTCGAGATGCGCGAGGAAAGCCTCCATCTGGCGGGCCCGGCAACGTGGCGTCCCGCGCACTTCGAGATGCACGACGCCGACGATCCACGGTCCGGGCAGCTCGGCCAGTAGCCCCGCGCGCCGGCCGAAGCGCTTCTCGGAGAAGGCGAACGCATCGAAGCAGTCGGGCAGCGGACAGCGCCACAAGGCCCGCGGCGCGGCGCGCGAAAGGATCGCCAGGCCGTGAAGACCGATCGCGTTGCGCCCCGGCACGCGTCCCTCCGCGCCGGGCCCCTTGGTCAGCTCGAGGAAGCTCGGTAGAAAGGCCCAGTGCCGGCCGAGGCGTGCGCCCAGTTCGGCGGCGATGTGCCGGTTCCCCGAGCGCACCATGCCGACATCGACTTCGCTGAGCAGCAGCAGATCCGCATCGCGCAGCGCGGGGTGGGCCGTGAGCGTCTCGCAGATCTCCTCGAAGGCGATTCCCTTAAGGATGTTCCAAGCCACGATGCGCACTCCGCCAGCGGCGGCTTCGCACCTCGGCGTGGCCATCACGCTCGACGCATCGCCCGGGGGATCCCCGAGCGGCCCTTCGCCCGGGGCTCCGCGATGGATCGTCCCGAGCAGCGGTCGCAGAACCGCGGCAGCCCGCGGCCAGGCAGGGTGGGCAGTCAACTCGTCGCAGCCCGGCTGGCGGCGCAGCCACGCGGCCAGCGCCTGCAGGCGCCGGCGCGTGGCCGCATCGGCAAACCAGCGCGCCACCGCCTCACCCGCCAGCAGCGACGTCCGCTCCGATTCCGCGGTTTCGTGAAGCTGTGCCTTGCCGCGCGCCACGGACCCCTCCGGCTCCCGAGTCTGGATCGGTCTCCGGAGGAGTCTAGCGGGCCTCCCGATCCCGGGGAAGGCGCTGGCCGCGGTCACGGCGGATCTCGGTGGCCAGGGCGCCGCGGTAGAGTTGCACGTCGTGTGGATCGAGGGCCGAGAGGAGATCGGCTTGGGGAAAGCGGGCGCGCAGGGCCAGGCGATCCTCCTCACTCAACCGATCGCTCTTGTTCAGCACCAGCATCCAACGCACCGCGCCCCCGTGCACGAGTTCGGCCACCACCTCCTCGACCGCACGCATCTGCGCCGGATAGTCGGGCTGGGAGGCGTCGACGACATGGATCAGCAGGTCCGACTCGCGCACCTCCTGGAGGGTCGCGCGGAAGGAAGCCACCAGATGATGCGGCAGCTTACGAATGAACCCCACGGTGTCGGAGAGCAGGATCGTTTCCCCCGCCCCCCCGTCCCGTGGTAGGTAGAGGCGCCGCGTGGTGGTCTCGAGCGTGGCGAAGAGCAGATCCTCCTCGAGGACCCCGGCGCGGGTCAGGGCATTGAAGAGGGTCGACTTGCCGGCGTTCGTATAGCCGACCATCGAGGCGCGGAAGAGCCGTTGCCGCCGCCGGCTCTGGATCTCCCGTTCCTTGCTGATCTCCCCGAGGCGACGCTTGAGGGTCGCGATCTTCTCCCGCACGCGCCGGCGGTCGACCTCGAGCTGCGTCTCGCCGGGCCCCCGCGTGCCGATGCCTCCACCGAGACGCGAGAGGTGACCCCACATGCGGGTCAGGCGCGGCAGCAGGTATTGCAGCTGCGCCAGCTCGACCTGCAGCTTCGCCTCCCGCGTCTGCGCCCGGCGGGCGAAGATGTCGAGGATCAACTCGGTGCGGTCGACGACCTTCCGTTCGGTGGCCCGCTGTAGGTTGCGCGCCTGCGCCGGGGAGAGGTCGTCGTCGAAGATGACCAGCTCGGCCGCCGCCACGGTGACCAGGCGCTGCAGCTCCGCCAGCTTCCCCTTGCTCAGGAAAGTCGCCGGATGCCGCGCCGCGCGGCGCATGCGCAGGCGCCCGGCCACGCGCCCTCCCGCGGTGCGCGTGAGCAGCTCGAGTTCGGCCAGCGTGGCATCCCCGTCGGACTCCGGCTCCGGCAGCGGTGGCAGCTCATGCTCCTGCGCCGCCGCGCTCGATCCGGGCGCGGCGCGGCGGCCGGCCCCGCCGCCAGGACGACCGTCACGCAGCCCGACGAGAATGGCGCGTTCGGCGCGCTCGTTGCGCTCGAATTGCATGCCCCTCCCCAATACCATGATCCGCGATCCAGCCGCCCCGGTACCGGCACCCGGGATGGCGCAGAGTCGCCG
>WJJG01000363.1 GCA_014729815.1 Candidatus Eiseniibacteriota bacterium | reverse complement strand
GGCCTGACCCGTGCGCTCCGCGCCCACGGCTTCGACGTCTGGCTGCCGCGCGCCGTTCCGCCGGGCGACGGCGGACTGGCCTACGGTCAGGCGGTGCTGGCGGCGCTGGCCGCCGCGCGCGGCCGCGGGCCACAACAGAAGGAAGTCGATTGAGATGTGTCTGGCCATTCCGATGAAACTCATCGAGCGCGATGAGCTCTCCGGCACGGCGGAGCTCCAGGGCGTGCGTCGCCGCGTGTCGCTGATGCTCCTGCCCGAGGCCCGCGTGGGCGATCAGATCCTGATCCACGCCGGGTTCGCCATCGCCACGGTGGATCCCGAGGAGGCCGCCGAGACGGTGCGTCTCTTCGATGCGCTGCGCGAAGCGGAAGCAGCGGAAGCAGACGACCGGACGTCGGGCGAGACGGATGCTTCGCCCGCGCCGCCCACGTCCAGGGAGGAGCGGGCGTGAGGCGAGCGGGAGCGCGCGAGACCACCACGGCCGCCGCGATGCTGCAGCGCCTGCGCACATTGGCGCGCGATCTCCCTCGCCGTGTGACCTTCATGGAGGTCTGTGGAACGCACACGCATGCGATCGGCGCGGCCGGCCTGCGACAGCTCTTGCCCGAACGGATGCGGCTCGTCTCGGGCCCCGGCTGTCCCGTGTGCGTCACACCGGTCGGCTATCTCGACCATGCCGAAGCGTTGGCGCGACAGCGCGGCGTAGAGCTATGCAGCTTCGGTGATCTGTATCGCGTTCCCTCCAGTCGAGGCAGTCTCGAGCGGCTGGCTGCGGAGGGCTTTCCGGTGCGCATCGTCTACTCGCCGCACGACGCCCTGGCGCTCGCCGAGCAGCACGCCGACAGCGATCTGGTTTTCCTCTCGATCGGATTCGAGACCACGACCCCCACGGTGGCGGCGACCCTGGAGACCGCCCGGGAGCGCGGCGTGCGCAACTTGCGCATCCTGCCGGGCAACAAGCGCATCGCACCGGCCCTCTCCGCGCTCGCGCGCGATCCGGACGTCCGCATCGATGGCCTCCTGCTCCCCGGCCATGTCTCGGTGATCACCGGCGCAGCAGTCTACCGATTCCTGGCGCGCGAACACCGCTTGGCATCCGTGGTGGCGGGCTTTCGCCCGCTCGAGATCCTCGCGGCGCTCATCGAACTCACCCGCATGCTGCTCGCCGAGCGGCCGGCGCTGGCCAACCTCTACCCCAGCGTCGTCCGCGACGAGGGCAATGCGGTGGCGCAACAGCTCAGCGAGCGATGGTTCACGGCGGCCGACGCGGACTGGCGCGGGCTCGGTCCGATCCCGGACTCGGGCCTGCGGCTCCGCGAGCGGGCCGCCGACTGGGACGCCTCGCGCGTCGCGGTCGAGCTGCCCGAAGCGCGCGAGCCGTCCGGCTGTCGGTGCGGCGAGGTGCTGCGCGGCGCCATCGACCCTCCCGACTGCCCCCTCTTCGCCCAACGGTGCACCCCCGAGCGTCCGGTGGGGGCCTGCATGGTCTCGAGCGAGGGCTCCTGCGCGGCCTGGTTCCGGCACGAGCGGGCATCCCGTCCGGTGGCCCGCGCGGCGGCGGCGCGAGCGAAAGGGGATCCGGCATGACCCGCGATCCGTCGACCCCCGGTGCGCGGCGGCCCGTTTCCGAGCCGCCAGGCTCGTCGGGGTTTCCCGAGCGCATTCTGCTCTCGCATGGGGCCGGGGGGCGCCAGACGCAGGAGCTGATCGCGCGGCAGTTCGTGCCGCCGCTGGCCAATCCGATCCTCGAGACGCTCAGCGATGGTGCCCTGCTCCCACGCCTGCCCGAGGGACACCAGCCGGTCCTGACCACCGATGCCTTCGTCGTCGATCCGCCGATCTTCCCTGGCGGCGACGCCGGCTATCTGTCGGTCTGCGGCACGGTCAACGATCTGGTCGTCTCCGGCGCCGAGCCGCTCTACCTCACCTGGGCGCTGATCCTCGAAGAGGGCGCCCCCGGTTCGCTGGTCGAGCGCTGCGTGGCGGGGGCGGCGCGCGCAGCCGCGGAGGCCGGCGTGCGCATCGTCGCCGGCGACACGAAGGTCGTTCCGCGCGGCAAGGGGGATCGCATCTACATCACCAGCGCGGGCCTGGGCGCCCGGCCGCTGGACCTCGCGCTGGGGGACGAACGCATCGTCCCGGGCGATGCATTGCTCGTCAGCGGATCGATCGGGGACCATGGCGCGACGATCATGGCGCTGCGGCACCGCATCGATGCCGGCGCGCTGCGTTCCGATTGCGCGCCCCTGGCGACCCTCCTGCTGCCCTGCCTGAGAGCATGTGACGGGATCAAGGCGTTCCACGACCCCACCCGCGGCGGCGTCGCCACGACCTGTCACGAGGTCGCTCGCCGCACGGGTCTGCGCATGCACCTGCAGGAGGAGGCGCTCCCGGTCCGCCCCGAGGTCCGCGCCACCGCCGAGCTGCTGGGTCTCGACGAGATCCATCTCCCCTGTGAGGGGCGCGCCCTGATCTGGGTCGCCGCCGAGGAGGCCGAGGCGCTGCTTGCGCGCCTGCGCGCGCATCCGCTCGGCCGCGGCGCGGAGCGCATCGGACGCGTCACATCGTCGCCCGCAGGCGAAGATGCCCCGGTGGTGCTGGAGAACGCGCTCGGGGTCACCCGCCCCGTCGATCTGCTCTCGGGCGCCGGCCTGCCCCGCATCTGCTGAGAAGGCAGAGGCGCCGGGAACCGCGTCACCGATCCCGGCGCCTTCGAGTTGTGGCCGGCAGGAGCCTACCCGTTTCGTGTGCAAGCTAGCGGGTGGAAGTCCAGGCCTCCTGACTCCAGCGGCAGGTCATCCCCGCCTGCCAGCCATCCCCCACTCCACGGGGGGTGTTCATCTCATCGGGAGCGCCGGGCACCGGATCTCGGCCGTCCGCGTGGGGGTCAATCCATGAGGAAGCCAAAGGCACACAGCGCTCCCGAAACCGATCCTCCCTCTACTCTCCGCCCCCTTCACAGGGAGCCGTGCTCCGCTCGCGTACGAAGAAGATGTCACTCTCCATCCTGGGCAACCGCAACACCGCATAGGGGCCCGTGCTGCGGGGGCAGGGGCCCTCCGTTTCGGTGAAACGCAGAGGGATCGCGAGATCCCCGTCCTGCGTGCGATAGGCGTTGCCGGTCGGCGCCAGATCGGAGCCCGGACGCTGCCATCCCATGAAGACCGCCACGACCATTTCGCGCGCGAAGTCGACCCGGGGAAGCACCACGACGCCCCCCGGCAGGGCCTCATCGATCAGCGCCAGCAGCGTGTCCTCGTCGCGCACCAGCGCCACCCGCGGATCCTCGTAGCTCGCGTCCCGTCCCCGCAGAATCGTCTCGACCGGCGAGCGCGGGGCGTCGACATCCTCCGAGGACAGCGCAGCCTCGCGGATGCCATCGAGCAGCGCGATCAGATCGCGCTGCGCGGCAGAAAGCTCGCCGTCGTCGATCCAGGAGATGCCCCACAGGCGCCCCCCCTCGCGCAGGCGGACCAGCGAGACGCCGCTCGCCCCCGGGGCCCCTGTCGTTCGGACCAGCTCGATCGGGGGCAGCTCGGCTTCCGTGGCGGCCGTGCGCAACGCCTGCCAGGCGCTCGGCGCCAGCAGCCCCAGGTCTGCTACCTCTTCGATCCCCGCGTTCATCTGGATCGAGAAGCTGCCCCCATTCTCGACCAGGAGCGTCTCCTCGTCGGGAGAGGTGTAGTAGCGCAGGTACTCCCAGCTGGCTGGCGTCTCCTCGGGATTGAAAAGGGTTCCGGAGCTGCAACCGGACAGCAGCAGCGCCAGGAGAGGCGCGCCGCGCGTCAGAAGTCCCATTGCCGTGTGCCGATCGAGCATGCCCAAACCCCTCCGCCATGTAACCAGCAAGAGGAATGCCAGGATGCGCGCACTACGGGACATCTCTAATGTGCTACCAGAAAAGAGGTTAGGGGGATATCGATAAGCACGTGCCAGCCTCAGGGGGCCACCCGGCAACGGATTTCCGAGGTCGAATTCAGAATCCTGAGGGCGCGCCCACCCGCGTGCGGGCGTGAGCGCGGCAGCCCGCGGCGGCGGCGCACCGCGTCCTACGGAAGGCGCGCGCCGCCGTACATCAGGGCGATCTGCAGCGAACCCTTCTCATAGTAGCGCCCGGGGATCGGCGCCTCGTTCCGCTGCCACGCCGCACGCACCTCGGCGGCAACGCCAGCGCCCACGGGTCGCCGCAGCTGCAGCACGACCGAATTCTGCTCCCAGAGATCGGGATCCTCGGGATCCTCATCGGCCAGCACCGCCAAACAGCCCGCGCCGCAGTAGGAGGTCACGTTCCAGCGCACCATCACCTGCGCCGTCACGCGCGCCGGCAGCAGCCATCCAGCGTGCAGCCGCACTTCGTGCCGCTGGTGTGACAGCGTGCTGACATTGCTGGTGGTCGCTCGCAGTCCGTAGAAGAGCTGCACCAGCGGTGAGCCGGTGCGGGCGATCCCGACGCCCACCAGGTAGGTCTCCGCTTCCTGGCGATCGTAGGGCCCGATCGCATAGCCCGGCGGACACTCGCCCCGCACGCGACGCTCGTACCGTACGCTGCGACTCTCGATGCGCTGGAACGCCTGCCAGCGTCCGCCGATCAGATGGCGGTATTCCCCGTTGGCCCGCCAGCCGCGGCGCTCGGCGGGCCCGTTGGGATCGGTGTCGGCGAAGACCCCGGCCCCCTCGATGCGCAGCCGGGCGGTGCGCCCCCAGCGCCACTGCAGCGCCGTGGCCAGTTCGTACCGTGTGACGTCGCGCTCGGGATCGGCGGGAAAGGTGCGCCGCGTCGCGGAGCCGGTCAGCTCCAACGCACGCCGGCGGTTCGCGAATCGCCAGCCGACCTCGCCCCACAGGATATGCCGCGTCTCGCGCCGCTCGACGCGGAAGCGATCCGCGGCCCAGCGCAGACTGGCGTGCGCACCGCGCCGCAGCGGCGCTCTCCGCGCCTGCAGGTGGAGCCCGAGTTCCAGCAATCCGTAGCTGTCTCTGACCTCGCGTGCGGAGCTGACCGCTTCGTAGACGTTCGTGTCGTATCCGCCTCCGACCCGCGCCTCGGCCTCGATCAGCGGCGCCGCCCGCGGCGCCATCCATGCCAGGCAGAGCAGCAGACCGGCCGTGCAGGGAACGGCGGCGCGTCGCCGGCCGACGCGCAGGCGATCCGATCGCGGCCCTGGCGAGTCTCGCATCATGGCCCCCTCTCCCGTCGCAAGGCCTCCGCCTCGAGATCCGAAGCCCGCGCCACCAGCGCGCTGCGCCGCTCCAGGAGCCAGGTCTCGAGCGCTGCGAGCACTGCCTCCGGCTCCTCGGCCGCCGCCATGCCCGGCATCTCCTGGAGCAGTCGCGCCAGCAGCCCGGGCGCCTCGGGGTGATCCTCGAGGATTCCCAGCGCGTCTCCCCCACCGATCTCCAACGCTCCGCGCTCATCGAAGACGCTCTGATCCTCTACCAAGCGCCGCATCTCCTCGGCGAGGCGCAGCTCGGCGAGCCGGTCGCGCTCTCCCCCAACCGTCGCCAGCCAGCGATCGATCCGATCGATCAGATCGCGCGCGTAGCCGGCCTTCTGACGCAGCAGCGTCGGCGGGTCGGCCTCCCCGGCCTCGGGCAGCGGGAAGTCGGCACGCAGCGGCAGCGCTCCCCCGAGCTGCTGGCAGCGCATTCGCTGCGCCAGGTAGGCCACCGAGACCGCCCGGATCGAGTCCGCCAGCGTCTCGCCGCGGGCCAGCAGGCGTCCTTCGAGATCGCGATCGCCCCGTCCCGCGGCGCGCGCCTGCTGCGCGGCCAGCGACTCGGCGGAGACGATCAGACGATCGCGGTAGTTCGCCAGCGAATCGGATCGTTCGCGACAGCGTCGTTGCACCGCTTCCTGCCGGGCGGTCTGCGCGTCCGGCTGCGCGAGGCCGACGGCGATCACCAGGATCACCAGCCCGGCCCTTCGCACGCGGCGCAGCGTCTGTCTACCGCACCCGGTCATGCAGTCCGTACTTCTCCAGCTTGTAGTAGAGGGCGCTCGGCTTGAGGTCCAGCAGGCGAGCGGCTTCCGCCTTGATCCCCTGAGACTGTTCGAGCGCCCGCTCGAGCAGCGTGCGCTCGAGCGCTTCGACCGCTTCCTTGAGCGGGCGGATGCCCTCGGGCATCCAAGGACGCGGCGGCGCGGACCGCTGCATCAAGGAGACCAGATCCCCTTCGTCGATCTCTTCGCCGTCGCACAGCACCAGGGCGCGCTCGAGCGCGTTCTCCAGCTCGCGGACGTTGCCGGGCCAGTCGTAGAGCGTGAGTAGCCGCATGGCGCCATCGCGAATGCGCACCGGCGAGCGCCCCATGCTCTGCGCCAGACGCTCGAGGAAATGCTCCGTCAGCAGGGGAATGTCGTCCTTGCGCTCGCGCAACGGGGGCAAGTGGATCGGGATCACGTAGAGGCGGTAGAAGAGGTCCTCGCGGAACTCCCCGCTGGCGACCGCCGCCTGCATGTCACGATTGGTGGCCGCTACGACCCGTACGTTCGAGCGCAGGGTCTCTTCGCCGCCGACGCGTTCGAACTCACGCTCCTGCAGCACGCGCAGCAGGCGAACCTGCACGGCAGGCCCGACGTCGGCGATCTCGTCGAGGAACAGGGTTCCCCCCTCGGCGAGTTCGAAGCGGCCCCGGCGCCGGCGCACGGCCCCCGTGAAGGCCCCGCGCTCGTGCCCGAAGAGCTCACTCTCGAGCACACCTTCGGACAGCGCCCCGCAGTGAACGCGTATGAATGGCCCCGCGCGGCGTGGGCTGCGCAGATGGATCGCGCGGGCCACGAGCTCCTTCCCCGTGCCGCTCTCTCCGGTGATCAGGATCGAGCTGTCGGCGCGGGCCACCTTGTCGATGGTGGCGTAGAGGGCCTGCATGGGCGCCGAGCGTCCGATGATCTCGCCCGCGTTGTAGGCCTCCCCGATCTCCTCCTCCAAGTATTCTCGCCGTTCGCGCTCCCGACCCAGCGCCAGGCGATCGGCGTGCACCTGCAACGCCTGATCGATCTTGGCCACCAAGTGCTCCATGCGGATCGGCTTGATCAGGAAGTCGAAGGCTCCGGCGCGCATCGCTTCGACCGCCACCTCGATCGTCCCGTAGGCGGTCAGCAGAATCACTTCGACCAGCGGCTCGCGCCCCTTGACCTCCCGCAAGACATCCAGCCCGCTCCGACCGGGCAGCTTGAGGTCGGTGAGGACCAGATCGGACGGCTCCGCGGGCCAGTGTTGCCAGGCCTCCTCCGCCGAAGACGCGGCCGTGACCTGATGCCCGGCCTCCCTCAGGACTTCGGCGATTCCTTCACGCAGCGTCTCGTTGTCCTCGACGACAAGTATGCGACCCACAGTCCCCTCCTCTATCCGTTCCCGGCCCCGCCGCCGCGCGCGGCCGGCGGACGGGGGAAGTGCAGAACGAACGCCGCGCCCCCCCACTGGCTGGTGCCGATCTCGACCGCAATCCGATTCAGATCGCAGAGACGTTTCACGATCGCCAGCCCCAGCCCCGCCCCCGACGAACGGGTGGTGAAGAACGGCTCGAAGACCTCCTCGCGCTTCTGCGGCGCGATCCCGCTGCCCGAATCCTCGATTCGCACGATCCGCGCTCCGGCAGCCGGCTCGATCGCGATGCGCACGCGCCCGGGGGGATCCAGCGTCGCTTGCATCGCGTTCTGGATCAGGTTCAGAGCGATCTGGCGCAGATGATCGGGATCGCACCAGACCTCCCGGGCCTCGTCCCCGCGGATTTCCCACCGCCCCGACCAGCCCAGCGCGCCGGCCGCGCTCTCGGCCGACTGGCGCAGGGCCGGCCCCAGCTCCGTGGCCTCCCCGTGTGGCGATTCCGGTCGCGCGAAGGTCAGGAATTCGGCCACCACGCGCTCCAGACGCGCGGTCTCGGTCAGGATCCGCCGCGCACGTTGCCGCGCAGTGTCGTGTAGCGAGGCGTCCCCCGCCAGCATCTCGGCGAAGAGCAACAGACCGCCGAGCGGGTTGCGGATCTCATGCGCCACACCGCCGACCATGGCCCGCAGCTGCCGGTCGCGCACCTGCACCGCAGCGCGCATGCTCTCGAGCGACTCGGCCAGCACCCCGATCTCATCGCCCCCCTGCGCGGCGACCGGGGAGTCGAGATCCCCGCGTCCGATGCGCTCTGCAGCGGCCACCAGGCGCCGAATGCGGCGTGTGGCCGCGCGGGACACCCAGAGCGCCACGACCAGAACCACCGCCAGCAGAACCAGACTGACAGCCAGGAGCGTGCCCCGCATCCGCGCCACGACCGGCAGCGTGCGTGAAGGCGCTTGGATCACCAGTACGCCCAGAGGAGCGACGCGGTCGGCGCCCCCGGCGATCGGCGCCAGGCCGATCTTCACCCAGTGC
>WJJG01000362.1 GCA_014729815.1 Candidatus Eiseniibacteriota bacterium | reverse complement strand
GGACTCCGCGATGCGGCTCGCGGCGGCGCGGGGCTGCCCGAGCCGTTCTTCCCGCAGGTGCCCTTCGAGGCGCGCGTGCCCGCCCCCGCCGACTTCTTCGGTTTCCCGCTCGGCGCGCGGCCCGTGACCCATGCCGAGACGCAAGCCTACGTCTCCGAGGTGGCTGCCTCGTCCCCGCACGTCGACTTCTTCCCCTACGGGGTATCGCACGAGGGGCGTACGCTCTTCGCCGCGCTGATCACACGGGCCGATCGGCTGCGCCAACGCGAGGCGCTGCGCGCCCGCCTGGCGGCGCTGGCCGATCCGCGGCGGGGCGAGCCGCCCGATCTGAGCACACTTCCGGTTTGCGTCTACGCGGGCGCCTGCGTGCATGGCGATGAGACCTCGGGAACCGATGCCGCGCTGGCGCTGCTCTACTACCTCGCGGCGGGGGAGGACTCGCTGGCGGCGAGTCTGCGCGAGCGGCTCTTCGTTCTGCTCGATCCACTGCAGAATCCGGATGGCCGCGACCGTGTCCTGGCGCAATGGCGCAGCATCGCCGGCCGCGTGCCCGACGGCGACGACCAGAGCGTCCTGCACGATGGGATCTGGCCCGGGGGGCGCACGAATCACTATCTCTTCGACCTGAATCGCGACTGGTTCCGCGCCACACAGCCCGAGAGCCAGGGCCGCTTGCGGATGATCACGGGCTGGAACCCGCATCTGCTGATCGATGCGCACGAGATGGGTTCGCAGGACAGCTACCTCTTCTCCCCGCCCCGGGAGCCGTTCAACCCGATGATCTCGGAGCACCACCATCACTGGTGGCGGCTCTTCGCGTCCGATCAAGCGGCGGCCTTCGACGCGCACGGCTGGGACTACTACACGCGCGAGTGGCACGAGGAGTGGTTCCCGGGATTCGCCAGCTCCTGGGGCAACGGCATCGGTGCGGTAGGGATCCTCTACGAACAGGCCGGCGTGGAGGGATCACGGGTAGCGCGTCGCGACGGGACGCTGCTGACGTACCGGGAGACGGTGCACCATCAGCTCGTGAGCTTCCTCGCCAACCTGCGAACCGCGGCCGAGTGGCGGGAAGATCTGCTGCGCGCCTACCGGCAGGAGCGTGCGCGCGTGCTGGGGGAGGCCGAGGGCGGCTACGTGATCCTGCCTTCCGGCCAGACGCGCCGGCGCGCGGCGCTGCGGCGCGCTCTGGCCGCGCAGCGGATCGAAGTCTATCGCACCACCGCCGAACTGCCCGCTCCTGAGCTCGTGCCCTACTGGTCCGATGCGCCGGCGCCGATCCGGCGGCTGCCGGCCGGTAGTTGGATCGTTCCCAGCGCCCAACCCCACGGAGGTCTGATCGAGACGATCCTGGCCTTCGATCCGCAGATGGATGAGGCGTTCCTGCGAAGCGAGCGGCGGAGACTCGAGCGCGAACGACGCTCGCGGCTCTACGAGCACACCGGCTGGTCGGCCTCGATCTCCAGCGGCCTGCCGGTCTACCGCGCCGAGACCCTGCCCGAGCAGGAGCTCGAGCGGCTCGACGGGTGGGAGCCCGAGCGGCTGGGCGCAGGCCAGCTCGAGCGGCTCGAGGAAGGGGAGCGCGAACAACCCGGCGAACGGGGGCGCGAACGGTTGCAGACAGGTGCGTCGCAGCGGCGCGACACCAGACCCGCCCGCCTGCACGCGTTGCCGCAGCAGCAGGGGAGATTCGGGTTCCTGATCGACGGGCGGGACGATGCGTCGCTCGAAGCGCTGGTTGGTCTGTGGGAAGCCGGTGCGCGCGTGCACCTGGCTCGGGATAGCTTCCGCGTCGAAGGACGGGACTACGCCCGGGGCACGCTGCTGGTCAAGCGGGCCGTGCAGCCGCACTTCCTTCAGGAAGAGACCCTCGGCGAGCACCTGCGGCAGGTGGCGAGCGAGACGGGGGTCACGGCGATCGGTGTGGGTACCGCGCTCTCCGAGGAGGGCCCCGATCTGGGCGGGAATCGCTTCCGGCTGCTGCGGGCGCCGGGCATCGCGATCCTCACCGGGGGATCGGTCGACTGGTCGAGCTACGGTACGATCCGCTGGCTTCTCGATCATCAGTTCGGGTATCCGACGACTGCGCTCTGGATCTCGGAGATCACGGAATGGGACCTTGGCCGCTACGATGTCATCGTCCTACCCGCGTTCTGGGGCGGCCCCGAGCGCGGACGCCGGTCGCTGGGCGCCGCGGGCCTCGAGCGGCTGCGCCACTGGACGGAGGAGGGGGGCACGCTGGTGGCGGTGGGATCGGCGGCGGCGCTGCTGGCCGATTCGAGCAGCGGCCTGGGCAGCACGCGCCTGCGCCGTGAGGTGCTGACCCAGCTCGCCGAGCGCGCCGCGCGCGAGGGCGAGCGTCGCGGCGATCTGCGCACCGAGGCGTTTCACGACGCGGGTCTTGCATGGGCGCGGGCGCCCCGCGCGATGGATGGTCTGCTGAGCGAAACGGTCGCCGCGCTGAGCCATCCCGAGCCCCGCTGGGACTGGGCCGCAGATCGCACGCCCGCCGAGCTGCGCGAAGAGGATGCGCGCCTGCGTCTCTTCCATCCGCGGGGAGCGCTGCTGCGCGTCGACCTGGACCCGCGGAGTTGGCTGACCGCCGGGGCGGCGGTACAGCCGGCGGGGCGGGAATGGATCGCCGCGCCGCTGTATGCGGACCACGCGCTGATCGCCGGCGATCCGCGTCACGCTCCGGCGACCTTCGGCGCCGAGGACAGTCTGCGGCTGGCGGGTCTGCTCTGGCCCGAGGCCCGGCAGCGCTGGGCTCATACGGCCTATCTGACGCGGGAGCCACTCGGGCGGGGGCAGCTGATTCTCTTCGCCGGGCGGCCCGGCCATCGCGGCGCGCACCCGGCAGCGCAGCGCCTCTTCCTCAACGCCGCTCTGTTGGGACCCGGCATGGGAACGCGGGGCCGCGCCGCGCGGTAGGCGCTGACGCGCCGGACGCCTAGTCGAGCTCGGCGTCGGCGGGTCGCGGGTAGCGCTCGCGGGTCTGGGCCACAACGCGCTCGATGACCGCGTGCAGCTCATCGGCGCGGATCGGCTTGGATAGGAACTCGTCCATGCCGGCCCGCAGGCAGCGGTCGCGGTCGACCCGCGCAGCCGAGGCGGTCATCGCCACGATCGGCGTGTGGGTGCCGTTGGCGTGGTCTCGCTCGCGGATCGCGCGTGTGGCCTCGAGACCATCCATCTCGGGCATGTGCACGTCCATCAACACGGCGTCGAACGGCTGTTCGGCGAGTCGGTCGAATGCCTTGCGGCCGTTGTCGGCGACTTCCACGCGGTGGCCGCGCTTCTCGAGCATCCGCTTGGCCACCTGCTGATTGACCGGATTGTCCTCGGCCAGCAGGATGGCGAGCCCCGCCGGCTCGGCGTCGGATGGGCCGGCGCTCTCCCGCGTCGCCGCGTCCGACGGTTCGGTCTGCACATGCACCTGCGGCAGGGCGAAGCGCGCCGTCATGTGGAAGATGCTGCCGGGTCCGCCCGTGTGCCCCGTCGCCTCGGGCGATGGGCTCTCGACCCAGATCTCGCCACCCATCATCTGGGCCAGCTTCGAGGAGATCGCCAGTCCCAGTCCCGTGCCACCGAACTTGCGCGTGGTCGAGGGATCGCCCTGGGAGAAGGCTTCGAAGATCTGATCCTGCTGGTCGGCGGGGACCCCGATGCCCGTATCGCTGACCGCGAAATGCAGCAGTACGCTCTCGTCGTCCTGCGACTCGCGCAAGACGTGCAGGCGTACGAAGCCATGGTCGGTGAACTTGATTGCGTTGCCCACGAGATTGACCAGGATCTGCCGCAAGCGGTTCGGGTCGCCGACCAATCCGTCGGGCGCGTCTTCGGCCACATCCAGCTCGAGGGCCAGCGCCTTGCTGCGGGCTCCGATGGCCAGCGACGCGATGGTCTCCTGCAACGAGTCGCGCAGGGTGAAGGCGAACGATTCGGTCTCGAGCTTGCAGGCCTCGATCTTGGAGAAGTCGAGGATGTCGTTGATCTGGCAGAGCAGGGATTCGGCGCACTTCTGCACCATCTCGATGTACTGGCGCTGTTCCGCGTCGAGCTGGGTCTCGAGCGTGATGTCGGCCATGCCGATGATACCGTTGAGCGGTGTGCGGATCTCGTGACTGATGCTCGCCAGGAACTCGCTCTTCACGCGCAATGCATCCTCGGCCTCCCGTCGCGCAGCGACCAGCTCGGTGACATTGACCACGTTGAGCAGCAGGCCGACGTAGGTGCCGTTGTGATGGATCGGCTGCATGCGCAGGATCACCTCCTGCGCATGCATCGATCGCTGCGTGACGTAGGATTCCGCCGTGGACTGGCGCCGATAGCTATCGAGCAGCGGCTGGAGGATCGGGCGCAGATCCTCGCCCAGCAGATCCTGGATGCGACGCCCGATGACGGTCTCTCGCCCGGCATCGAAGAAGTCGCAGAAGTAGTCGTTGGCTTCGATGACGGCATCCGCGGCGTCGGCGAAGAGCACGCCCTCCTCCATGCCGGAGACCATCGTCGCCAGCTTGGCATTCTCGCGGGCGATCTCCTCCTCGGCCGACTTGCGCTCGAGGGCGTTGACGAAGATCTCCCCCACGATGCGCAGCAGCGAGATCATGTCGTCGCTCCACTCCTTGTGCGATTGCAGGGCGGAGCAGCAGAAGATGCCGAACAGTTCGCCGCGCAGCAGCATCGGAACGCTGATGTGCGAACGCACCCCGTTGCGTTCGAGCAACGTGCGCTCGGCGTTGGCTTCGGGGGGCAGATCCTCGATGCGCGAGATGGCCACGGTCTCGAAGCGCTGGAAGCGCTCCAGCCACCAGCGGAATTCACTGATACTGCGCGTCTGCAGATAAGCGACCGAGGTCGGATTGCCCGAGGCCACCCATTCGTAGATGCGATGTACCCGCGGTTGCCGGCCCTCGACGAGCAGCACATGGCTGCGATCGACGCCTGCGAAGCGGCCGATCGTCTCGAGGGCGCGTTCGATGCCGCGATCGATCTCGTCGGTGTTGAGATGGATGAAGGTCGTGGAGATCGTCGAGATCACCTTCTCGAACTTCAAGCGGAACTCGAGCGCCGCATCGGCGCGCTTGCGTTCGCTGATGTCGCGCGTCACGCCCAACAGACCCGTGGGCTGCCCCTCGGCATCACGTAGGAGAGTCGTGGTGACTTCCGTGTGCAGCGTACTGCCGTCCTTGCGATAGGCTTCGAGCTCCAACGTCCAGGAGCGGCGCGGATCCTGACTGTCCGGGGCGTCCTCCGCCAGCGCTCGGGAGGTGGCCTCCCGGAACCGTGCTGCCGATGCGGCGGTCAAGTCTTCATCGAGCGAGCGCTGCATGGCCTCGTCCACGGTGAAGCCGCGCATGCGTGCGACCGAGGGGCTCACGAAGTTGTGATGCAGGTCGAGGTCCATGGTCCAGATGACGTCGCTGACGTTCTCGGCCAAGAGGCGGTAGCGATCCTCGGTCTCGCGCAGGCTCTCGCGCGCGCGGCGGATACCCGAGGAGATCACCGATTGCGCGTAGGCACCGAAGGCCACGAAGTAGACGACGACCATCGTGCGCATGATCGTCTCGGCCACATCGGGCGGGAAGAGGTGCATCAGGAAGTCGCGGCCCGGATAGCTGCGCGCGCCGATGCCCGACTGCAGGATCCAGTAGAGGATCCCGATCCCGATGCCCACAAGCATGGCGCGGCCCCAGGAGAAGCTGTGGGGCGCGATCTTCCCGGTGCGCATGGAATCCTCCCATCGCGAGCCTCCCCCTCGGGAGGTCGGCGGATGCGTCTATTGGAGGGATCGGATGCACGCGCGGGGAACTTGAGGTATCTTCACCAACGGTAAAGGCATAGCGCGACGTGGCGGACGGCAGGCATGCCCCGCCGGATGGCGGAGGAACACGTAAGGAGCGAGGCGATGAGACGGATGCTCTGGGGCTGGATCGCGGTGGCGCTGCTGGCCGGCGGCTCGCCCGCGGAGGCGGAGTGGGCAATCGATCTGGAAGGGGGATTTGCATTTAGCGGATACAACGACATCCGCATCCCGGGCGACGGGGGCACAGAGTTCTCCTTCTCCGAGGAGCTTTCCACCGAGAGCGCTCCGTACGCCCGCCTGCGGGTCGGCCGCCGATGGGACGATCGGCACGACCTGCGGCTGCTCGCGGCACCCCTGCGCCTTTCGGCCGAGGGGACTCTGGATCGCGACCTGGACTTCGCGGGTGCGCGATTCGCGGCTGGGGAAGCCCTGGAGGGCACCTATCGCTTCGATTCCTATCGCGTGACCTACCGCTACCTGTTCAGCATTTCGCGGCGGATCGATGCCGCCATCGGTCTGACGGCCAAGATCCGCGATGCAGAGATCCGGGTCGCCAGCGACGAGCGCACGGCGAGCAAGGCGAACACCGGTTTCGTGCCATTGATCGCCTTCGCCTTCGACTGGGCGCTATCGGATGGCGTGCATCTGCGCGTCGAGGGCGACGCACTGGTGGGACCCCAGGGGCGCGCCGAGGATCTCTTCATCGGGCTGACGCATCCGCTGAGCGGGCACATGCTCCTGCGGGGCGGCTATCGTCTGCTCGAGGGGGGTGCGGATGTGGACGAAGTGTACAACTTCACCCTGATTCACTATGCGGCGCTGGGTGTCGAGGTCGTCCCGTAGAGCGGGCAAGCCCTCCGGTTGGCGCGTCGCCGCACGCGGAAATCACGCGAAGCCACCTAGCACATCTCGCTCGCCGATCTGCGGGTCACACCCCTCACAACACACGCAGCCCGGCCGATGCGGCGAGCAAATCGACCTCGCGCGCGATCCGATCGCGACCCCCGCAGCGCAGGAACTTCTCCTGGAGTTGCCTGCCGTGGACGTCGCCCTGCATCTCGCGCAGCAGATCGAGGGCACGTCGCAGGTGGTTGTGTGCCCGACGGTAGTGCCCCGCCAGGCGTGAGGCGCGTGCGTGTCCGAGTTGCACGCGCCAGAGGACCTCGCGCAAACCGCAACGTTGGGCGATCGCGTGCGCGTCGCGGAAGACCGAGCGGGCGATCGAGAGGTTCTCTCCGCGCGTCTGGCCGGTGGCCGCCAGTGCGGTGAGCAGCCGGTCCTGACCGCGCAGGAGCAGGTTCCAGGCCTCCAGCAGATCCGCGTCGAGATCGGTGGCCGTTCGTCCCAGCGCCTGGAAGTAGCTGCCCAGATCCTCGGGGGTCAGTCGTGCGCCGGAGAGGCGGGCGTCGCTGCGCGCGCCCAACGCCGTGGCCTGCGCGACGGCCGCCAGGTGGACGCGCAGGATGCGGGTGATCGTGACGCCATGGTAGTAGAGCTGAGGATGGTCGCGGAAGATCACCAACGCGCCCGCATATTCCTCCTGTGCGCGCCGCAGCCAGCGCCCGGTCCCACCGCGCACCTTCCTGCGAACCGGGGGCTGTGGGGCGTCGACGAACGGGTCGCGGGCCTCGCTCTCGTGATGCCGTTCGAGGGCGCAGTCGCCCAGTCCGAGGTGCAGCAGGCCGCGAGAGAGAGGCGACCGCTCATGGATCTCCTTGCGCAGCGAGCGCAGGGCGTGTTCGCACTTCGCGCGTCGCCCCGTCGCCAGCCAGACTGCCCCCAGATCAAGCTGCAGTCCGACACGCTCCTCGTCGGCGCTCCGATCTCGGGCGAACGCCAGGGCCGCGGTCAGTCGCTCCTCCGCGCGCCCATAGCTCGCCGCCTGCAGATCGACGCGGCCCAGGTCGCCCAGCGCGCGCATCTCGCCCGATCGATCCGCGGCTCTCTGCCGCAACTGTAGAGCGGTTTCGAGGATGCCGCGCGCCTGCGCCACGCGACCTCCGAGCAGGACCGTCGTGCCCAGATCGCCCAGCGCGTCGCCGGTGCCGGAGAGATCGTGCAGCAGCTGCCGCTGGGCGATCGAGCGGCTCAGGGCCCCGGCCGCACGCCGCAGGTTGCCGCGTTCGAGGTGGAAGCGCCCGAGGCGCGTGAGGATCATGGCCACGACGTGAGCGTCGCCGCCAAGCAGGCCGATGCGGTGGGCGCGACTCCAGCTCTGCAGGGCTTCCGAAGGGTCGCCCAGGGCGAGCTGGGCGTGGGCCGCGGTGTCGAGCAGCTCCGCCGGTTCGCCGGCGAGTCGGCCATCGCGCACCGCGCGTTCGGGGGCCCCGGCCCGCTCGAGGGCGTCCCGGCAGCGCGCGAGTGCCTTGCTCGGCTCGCCGCGGCGCAGATGCAGCTCGGCGGCTGCCCGCGCGATCTGCAGGCCGAGGCGCACGGCTTCGTCTCCGCGCTGGCGGCTCTTGCCGAGCAGCGTTTCGGCCTGGCCCAGGAGTCGTCGGGCCGCAGCGGGCTTCTCGTCCAG
>WJJG01000043.1 GCA_014729815.1 Candidatus Eiseniibacteriota bacterium | reverse complement strand
GCGCGGCGCCGTGCGGCGTCTTTCGTATGCCGGACGGCGGAGCGGAGCGGGCGGCAGAGGTGCGCGAGACCTACGGCGCATCGTTCGGGCAGTTGGCCCAGCTCGGCGTGCCCGACCTGCACCAGCGTGGGCTCGATGGCGCCGGCGTGCGGGTGGCGCTCTTCGACTCCGGCTTCCACAAGGCGCACCCCGCTCTGGCGCACCTGGATCTGGTGGCCGAGTGGGACTTCGTCGATGGGGATGCGCAGACGCAGAACTGGGATGGGGAGCAGGGATCGGGAGACTACCATGGCACCTTCACGCTGACCGCGTTGGGTGGCTACGCCCCGGGAGCGCTGATCGGCCCCGCGCATCGCGCGTCGTTCGCCTTGGCGCGTACGGAGGATGTCGACCTCGAGCTGCGGGCCGAGGAAGACCACTACGTGGCCGCACTGGAATGGGCCGACTCGTTGGGGGCGGCGGTGATCAGCACCAGCCTCGGCTATCGCTGTTTTCCCGATGACGGTGGCTTCTGCTACGAGCCCGAGGCGCTCGATGGCCAGACGGCCGTGACCAGCCGAGCTGTGAACGAAGCCGCGGCGCGCGGCATCCTGGTGGTCGTCTCGGCGGGCAACGAGGGACCGCAGGCCGCGACGCTGAACACGCCGGCCGATGCGCCCGGGGCGCTGGCGATCGGTGCGCTGCAGCCCTGGGGCGTTCCGACCGACTTCAGCTCGCGCGGTCCCACCGCCGACGGACGCCTCAAGCCGGACCTCTGCGCCCAGGGCTCGCACGTGATCTGCGGCCGCTGGTATCCCGGGATCACCGACATCGGACCGGCGGGGGGCACCTCCCTGGCCGCGCCGCTGGTGGCGGGGCTGGGGACACTGCTCGCCTCGCGCCTTCCGGCGGGCCTGGCGGCGGCCGATCTGGCTCAGATCATGCGCGAATCGGGGACCCGATCCGACTCTCCAGCAAACGATTACGGGCATGGATCGCCCTGGGGCCCATCCGCGCTCGCGCAGTTGGAGGCGCGGGCCGAAGCGACCCTGGGGATCGACTCGCTCCGCTGGTCGGTGCCTCCGGCGGCCGGCGTGCTGACGACACTGCGGCTGCGTCTGCGCAATCGCGGAACGGCGGCGTGCGCCGGCGGGGAGATCGTGCTACGGCCTTGGGACGCGGAGCTGGTCTGCGATTCGAGTGCGCGGAGGATCCCCGCCTTGGAGGCGGGCGCATCGGCCTGGGTCGGTCCGTGGCAATGCGATCTCGGCGCCATCCCGGGCAGCTGGCTGTGGACGGCGGTGCTGGCCGAGCTTGCGCTGGAAGCGGAGACCACGCCGCGCTGGACGGCCTTCCGACTCGAAGCGCCCTTCGATCCGGGGCCCACGGCGCGGCTTCGCTGCTGGCCGCAACCCTGGCGGGGCACCGAGCCGCTGCGCCTCTGGCTCCGCCGCAGCCGGGCGGGCCCGGCGCGAATCGACCTCTACGATGTGGCCGGACGCCATGCGGAGCGTCTGGCCGTCGGTCTGGCACTCGCGGCGGGCAGCAATCTGATCGAACTGCCCGCGTCCAGGTCGGCCGGCCTCCCCGCGGGCTGCTACTGGCTCTGCGTCTCGGGCAGCGGCGAGCGAGACGGATGTCCGCTGCTGCGCCTGCGCTGACGCTCCTGACGCCTGACCGGGCACCGTCGCTCCACTCGTCCGCACCCGGGCGGAGGCTCGTTTCGGCGGGATTCGACGTGCGAAGCGCTGGCTCCCCCGCGGATCGATGCGTCGGCCTCAGCATTGTCAGTCGGCGGGGGGCGCGGTAGGCTTGCCGGTCTATGATCAAGCTCAGCGGCATCAGCAAGTCGTTCGGCGGTCAAACGATCCTGCGGGGCGTCGACTGGTTCGTCGGGCCCCACGATCGCGTGGCACTGATCGGTGAGAACGGCAGCGGCAAGACGACCCTCCTGCGCATCGTGGCGGACCTGGAGCGGCCCGATGACGGCACGCTGGAGATCCCGCGCAATCTGCGCGTCGGCTACCTCGCCCAAACCGGTTTCGTGATCGGTGAGGGCACGGTGCGCGAAGAGGCCCGGCGGGCCTTCGCCGAAGTCCTCGCCCTGCAAGAGGAGCAGGCGGAGCTGGAGCGGCGGCTCGAGCGCGTGCAACCCGGGGATGCCGGCATCGAGCGCCTCACGATTCGCCATTCCGAGGTCATCGAACGCCTCTCGATCCTGGGGGCCGAGGAGATCGAGCGGCGCGTCGGGCAGGTTCTCACCGGACTGGGCTTCCGACAGCGCGACTTCGATCGACCGGTCGGCGATCTCTCGGGCGGCTGGCAGATGCGAGCCGCACTGGCCCGTCTACTGCTGCAACGCCCGCAGATCCTGCTGCTCGATGAGCCGACCAACCATCTCGATCTCGAGGCCCGCGAGTGGCTGGAAGGCTACTTGCGCGACTACCCCTACGCCTTCGCGGTGGTGTCGCACGACCGGTACTTCCTGGATGTGACGGTCGGGCGGGTCACAGAAATCGTCGGACACCAGCTCGAGGAGTACGCGGGAAACTACAGCTTCTACCTCTCGGAGCGCGAGAAGCGACTCGCGCGCCGGCAGAAGGCCTACGAACGACAGCAGCAGGAGATCCGGCGCATCCAGCGCTTCATCGATACCTACCGCAGCGACAAGCGACGCGCATCGCTGGTGCAGAGTCGTCTCAAGATGCTCTCGAAGATGGAGCGCCTCGAGCCACCGCAGCCCTACCGCAAGTCGATCACCATCCGCTATCCGAGCTGTCCCCATTCGGGAAAGGTGGTGCTCGAACTGTGCGACGTGCGCAAGTCGTACGGAGCGCTGACGGTCTTCTCCGGCGCCCATCTGCGCCTGTTGCGAGGGCAGCGCGTGGCGCTGGTGGGTCCCAACGGCGCGGGCAAGTCGACCCTGATGCGGTTGCTGGCCGGGCAGGAGACGCCGGACGGGGGCCGGCGCGAGGAGGGGTACCGGGTGCGACCGGCCTTCTTCGCACAGGAACAGGGCTTTCGGCTCGATCGGCGTCGCACGGTCCTCGAGACCGTGACCGCCCTGGCGCCGAACGACTTCATTCCGCAAGTGCGCTCGTTGCTGGGCGCCTTTCTCTTCACCGGCGACGCCGTCGACAAGCGCGTGGGGGTGCTCAGCGGGGGAGAGGTGAATCGCCTAGCGCTCGCCTGTCTGCTCGTGCGCCCCAGCAACCTACTGCTGCTCGATGAGCCGACCAATCATCTCGACATCCCTTCGAAGGAGGTCCTGCTCACGGCCCTGCGCGAATACCCGGGCACGGTGGTCTTCGTCTCGCATGATCGGCACTTCCTCGACGCGCTGGCCCAGCAGATCGCGGTCGTCGGCCGCGGGGGGGTGCGCGAATACCCGGGCACCTACACCGAATACCTCTGGGCGCGCGAGCATGGTTCGGCGGCCGACGCGCCGCCGGCGCCACGCGCCACCCCGGGGGGGGAGGCGGAGCGGAGCCCGGGGAGGACCTCGCCGGCGGCCTCGATGCACGGCCGCGGGGGGCGCGCGCCACGGCAGGATCGCGCCGGCGCCGCGATGCCGCATTCCCCAGGGCGCGGGCGGGACGAACTCGCGGGTGCGCCGCGCGAATCGCTGGGGGAACTGGAGCGTCGGATCGCGCGTCTCGAAGCGCGGCAGACCCAGCTGGCCCAGGCGATGGCGGCGCCCGACTTCTTCGCCAACCCGGACCGCGCGCGCGCCTATCAGCAGCAGTACGCGGAGGTCGAGCAGGCCCTGGGGCGTCTCTACCGCAGGTGGGAGTCGGCGGCTGATCGGGGCGCAGAGGGGCCCTAGCCGGTCGGATCCGAAGCGGGGCCACCGGTCCCGAGACGCTCGCGCAGCGATTCGCGATAGGCGCGCAGATCGGTAGGGGGCAACCCGGCGATCTCCAGCATCTCCTGGTAGTCCCCGAGATCCTCGATCGAGCGCAGAACGGCGGTGTAGTCGGTCGGCAGAACGGTCACGTCGTCGGGATGCGCCAGCAGCAGATCGCGGTGGGTGCGTCGTCCGTGCTGGGCGATCAGCTCGTCCTGCAGCTCCGGTGAGACGAAGAGCGGGTGGCCGAGGACACCTTGGCAGAGCGGGACCCCGAGCGGCCGGCCCGCCTCCCGATAGGCCCGCCAGAGCGTCTCGACCAGCTCGGGCGTCAGCAGGGCCATGTCACAGAGGCCGATGGCGATCGCTCCGCCGGATGCGTCCAGCGCCTCGAGACCGGCCACCAGATAGTTGCCCAGCCCGCGCCGCTCGCCGGAGACGCGGACCACATCCGCGGTGCTGCGGTGGGGATCGGCGGCCAGCTCGAGCGACGGCTCCTGGGGGCCGAGAGCCAACACCAGCTTCTGCGCACCGGCATCGCGATAGGCGGCGATGACACGGTCGAGCACGGTGCCGTCTCCGAAGGGCAGTGCCTCCTGGGGGATCGAGGTGCGCGACCAGGGGAAGCCCCCCAGCAGCAGCGCCGAGAACGTCTTGGGCGTCGACATCTGCGCGTCCTTTCCGAACCGAGCGAACCGAACCGCACCCCTCCATGGGGCGAGGCGGCAGTCTAGCCGCTGTCTCGAGCGCGATCAAGAGCGAGCGTGCGGCGGCCGTCCCCGGCGACGCCCTCCGCACCCGGCGGCCGAGGATGATCCCTCGTGAACGCGCGCGGCCCCGCCTAGAGAAAGGTGCGCAGACGACGATAGATCCCCGGGTAGCGCTCGTCGAAGAGCCGGTCCATCTCGTCGATGGCCGATGAGAGCAGCTGGACCTTCTGGCGATAGGGCAAGAATGCGCTCTTGAAGCCGTTGATCAGGATCTTGCGCAGGTCGTAGATGTCCAGACCGAAGCTGCGGCAGGCGCGATCGAACTCGTCGGTGACCGTGGTGTTCGAGACCAGACGGTTGTCGGTGTTGAGGGTGACCCGCAGACCGGCATCGAAATACTGACGAAGCGGATGCGCGCCGATCGAGGGGATCCCGCCGATCTGCAGGTTGCTGGTCAGACAGATCTCGAGTGGAATGCGATGATCGTTCACATAGTTCATCAGGTCGGCGTCCTGCCAGAGCTGCGTGCCGTGCCCGATGCGGTGCGCGCCGCAGTAGTGGAGCGCCTGATGGATCGAAGGCGGGCCGAACTCTTCGCCGGCGTGCACGGTGCCGCTGATGTTGTTGTTGCGGATCAGGTAGAAGGCCTCGCGATGATCCTTGGCAGGGTAGTCTCTCTCGGCGCCGGCCAGATCGAATCCCACGACCGCCTGGCCCTTGTATTTCGCCGTCAGCGCCGCCAGCTCCAGGCTGCGCTCGGGCGAAATCGTGCGGATGCCGCAGAGGATGACCCCGGTGCGGATCGTGTAGCGTTCCTCGGCCTCGGCCAGACCGCTCAGCACGGCGGAGACGGTGTCCGCCCACTGTAGGCCCTGGCGATCGTGCAGGATCGGTGAGAAGCGCACTTCCATGTAGCGCACGTTCTCCCGCGCCGCATCCTCGGCCAGCTCGAACGCCACGCGCCGCAGCGCCTCGCGCGTCTGCAGCACGGCGGTGAGGATTTCGAAGACCTCGAGATAGCGGGCGAGTCCCGCAGAAGCCTGCGACGTCATGTAGCCGGCGATCTCCTCGGCGGTTGCGAACGGAAGCGTCAGCTCGGCCGCGCGGCCGAGCTCGAGGAGCGTGGTCGGACGCAGGGATCCATCCAGATGGACGTGCAGATCGGTCTTCGGCAGGCGTTCGATCAGATCGCGCGGGATCATCCGGCACCTCCTTCCTCCGACGCGGCCCATGCGGCGCGTGCCTCCCAGGCGGCGCCGCGGATCGACTCGAGCGACGCGCCCACCAGGGATCCATCCCAGACGCGAGGCTGCCCGGCCACCCAGACCGCATGGGGGCGTGCGCCCCCCGCGGCATAGACCAGGGAATGGGTCGGGTCCGCATTCGGATCCCAGCCGCAGGCGACCGGATCGTAGAGCTGCAGGTCGGCGGCCGCGCCGACGGCCAGGCGTCCGATCTCCGGAGCGAGCCCCACCGCCCGCGCGCCCTCACCGGTGGCCATCTGGAGCCAATCGGCCGCCGGAATGCGGCCCGGCCCGGCCGTCACGTTCTGCAGCTGCGCGCCGAGGCGCATCTCGGAGAGGATCGCCAGCTCGTCGTTGCAGGCGGCCCCGTCCGATCCGAGCGCCACGGGCACTCCGGCCTCGCGCAGCGCGGGCAGATCGAGGATCCCCGAGCCGAGTTTGGTGTTGCTCCCGGGGCAGTGCACCAGACCGGCGCCGTGGCGGGCGAGCAGCGCGCGCTGCGCGGGCGTGATCCAGATCGCGTGCACCAACAGCGCGCGCGCCGCGAGCACGCCCCAGCGCTCGAGCATCTCGACCGGCGGCGCGCCATGCATCTGCGTGCAGCGCTCGTTCTCCCAGGGCGTTTCCGAAATGTGCGTGTGCACCAGCAGCCCCCGGCGCTGTGCCTCGCGCGCGATGCGCTTCCAGAGTCCGGCGGAGACCGCGGGGGTGAAGCGGGGCGCCAGCGCCACCTGCAGGCGTCCCCCGCCGGCGCCGTCCCACTGCTCGTGCAGCGCGAGCGCCTCGGCCAGCGCCACGCGGCCCTCCTGCACGAGCGCCGCCGGCGCATCCGCGGGGACGTCCATCAGCGCCTTGCCCACGATCGCCCGCACGCCCATCCGCTCGGCCACCTCGGCGATCACCGCGGTGTGATGCACCGAGCCCATATCGACCAGCGTCGTCGCTCCCCCCAGCAGCGCCTCCGCGATCCCCAGCGCGGCCGCGGCGCGCATCCGATCCGCGTCGAGCCGCGCTTCGAGGGGCAGGATGCGTTCGCCCAGCCAGCGCGCGAGGCGACGCGCCTCGGCCCAGCCGCGAAAGAGCGTCTGGCAGACGTGCAGGTGACCCTGCACGAAGCCCGGCAGGGCCAGCTGGTCGGTGCAGGGCAGGCAGCGCACGCCGGGGCCCGCTGGCGGGAGGGAGGCGCCGAGAGCCACGATGCGATCGTCCTGGATC
>WJJG01000361.1 GCA_014729815.1 Candidatus Eiseniibacteriota bacterium | reverse complement strand
GGGCGCGATGCGGGTGCGGCGCGGCGGCCGGAACCGCCACCGGGACGCCCGTCGCGCAGCCCGACGAGAATGGCGCGTTCGGCCTGCTCGTTGCGCTCGAATTGCATGCCGTTCCCCGCTTCCACCATCCACGATCCCGCGTCCCGGGCGCCGGCAGGCGGGATGGCGCAGAGACCCGCCGCGCCGCGCGCATCATAGCAGAAAGCGTTCTCGGGCGCCCCGGACGTCCTCCCGGGGACGACCGCACACTCCAGTCCCGTCCCGACTTCGTCCCCGGGGCGAGCGGTTCTCGCGAAAAGAGCGCCCGCGGCGGCGGGGGTTGCACGGGGCCACCGGAGTGCGCTTTCATCCCGAATGCGGCGCCCCGCGACGCGCCGCCACGCCGCCCACCGCGCGGTCACTGCCACTGGGTTGCCACAGGGAGGACCAGCATGCCGACCTTCGATGAGATCCGCGCCCTGATCCGGCGTCAGAAGATCGAGATGATCGATCTGAAGTACGTCGACCTCTTCGGTCGCTGGCACCATGTGACCCTGCCGGCGGGCACGTTCGACGCCGGTGTCGCCCGCCGCGGTGTGGCCTTCGACGGCTCCAGCGTGGCTGGCTTCAAGCGCAAGGAAGTCGGCGACATGGTCATCGTGCCTGATCTCAGCACGGCCGTGCGCGATCCGTTCTGGGAGATGCCGACCCTGAGCTTCGTCTGTCAGACGGCGGAGGCCGACACGCGCAGCTGGTTCAGCCGCGATCCGCGCGTGATCGCACAGCGTGCGGCCGCCTATCTCCGCGAGACCGACATCGCCGATCAGAGCCACTGGCTGGCCGAGCTCGAGTTCTACATCTTTCGGCGCATCACCTACGCGGGTGACATCAACAGCTCCTTCTATCACATCGAGTCCGACGAGGCGGATTGGAGCACCGGCTCGCCCGAGTCGTCGCAGCTCGGACACAACATCCCGCACCGCGGCGGCTATCACGCCACGCCCCCGATGGACAGCCTGCACAGCCTGC
Organism: Candidatus Eiseniibacteriota bacterium; assembly: GCA_014729815.1. Classification (GTDB taxonomy): domain Bacteria; phylum Eisenbacteria; class RBG-16-71-46; order CAIMUX01; family WJJG01; genus WJJG01. The sequence continues at coordinate 4,051 of WJJG01000361.1, read as the reverse complement.
GCGCGCAGATGTGCCGCCTGATCGAGGAGGGCGGCGTGCCCGTGAAGTACCACCATCATGAGGTCGGGGGACCGGGTCAGGGGGAGATCGAACTGCGGCGCCTGCCGCTGCTCCCCTGCGCCGATGGCATCATGTGGGCCAAGTACGTGGTCAAGAACCTGGCCATGCGCCAGGGCCACAGCGCGACCTTCATGCCCAAGCCGCTGTACGACGAGGCCGGCTCGGGCCTGCACTTCCATCAGCACCTGAACCGACGCCGGCGCAATCTCTTCTTCCGCAAGGACGAAGCGATGGGACTGAGCGAAACGGCGGTGCACTACATCGGCGGCCTGCTCAAGCACGGTCGCGCGCTGCTGGCGCTGACCAATCCGAGCACCAACTCCTACAAGCGTCTGATCCCCGGCTTCGAGGCGCCCACCCTGCTCTTCTACGGACTCGCCAACCGGAGCGCGGCGATCCGTGTGCCGAAGTACACGAACCGCGCCGAGGATCAGCGCATCGAGTACCGTCCCTCGGATGCCAGCGCCAACGTCTATTTGGCGATGGCGGCGATGCTCATGGCGGGGATCGACGGCATCCGCCAGCGGATCGATCCGCGGGCGCTCGGATGGGGACCGATCAACGACGATGTGCGCAGCCTCCCGAAGAAGCAGCTGCGACGTCTGGTGCCGGTCCCCACCAGCCTCAAGGAGGCACTCATCGCGCTCGAGCAGGATCACGCCTTCCTGCGCGAGGGAGAAGTCTTCCCGGAGGACTTCTTCGTGGTCTGGAGCGAGCAGAAGACGCTGCGCGAGTATGAGGCCGTGCGCAATCGCCCCCATCCACACGAGATGGCGCTCTACTACGACGTTTGAGGGCGCGCTGCGACAGCGCGGGGCCAACGCCGAACGCCGCCCGGTCCGCGGGACCGAGCGGCGTTGCACATCTGCGCGCGGCCCAGAGCGGACCGCCGATCTATCTCCAAGGCCCCTAGTAGAGGCCCTCCATACCGCCGCCGGGGCCGCCGGCGCCCGGCTCGGCCGGCTTCTCCTTCTCGGGGATTTCGGAGACCATCGCCTCGGTGGTCAGCATCAGCCCGGCGATCGAGGCAGCGTTCTGCAGCGCCGTGCGGGTGACCTTCTTCGGATCGATGATCCCGGCCTCGAGCATGTCGGTGTACTCATCACGCTCGACGTCGTAGCCGAAGACCTTCTTGGGGTTCTTGCGGACTTCCTGGGAGACCAGGCTGCCCTCGATCCCCGCGTTGTCGCACAGCGTGCGGATCGGCTGCTCCAGCGCGCGCTTGACGATGTTGACGCCGATGCCGACGTCCCCCTCCTCCTCGAGCTTCTCGAGCGGGGGGATGCAGCGCAGCAGCGCCACGCCGCCGCCGGGGACGATGCCTTCCTCGACTGCGGCACGCGTGGCGTGCAGGGCGTCCTCGACGCGGGCCTTCTTCTCCTTCATCTCCGTCTCGGTCGCGGCGCCGACATTGATCACGGCCACGCCGCCGGAGAGCTTCGCCCGACGCTCCTCGAGCTTCTCGCGATCGTAGTCCGAGGTCGTCTCCTCGATCTGCCGCGAGAGCTGCTCGATCCGCGCCTTGATGTCGGTCGCCTTGCCCGAGCCGCGAATGATCGTGGTGTTGTCCTTGTCGATCTTGATCGTGGTCGCCTTGCCGAGCTCGGTGAGCTGCACGCTGTCGAGCTTGCGGCCCTGCTCCTCGGAGATCACGGTGCCGCCGGTCAGGATGGCGATATCCTCGAGCATCGCCTTGCGGCGATCACCGAAGCCCGGCGCCTTGACGGCGCAGCACTGCAGGGTGCCGCGCAGGCGGTTGACCACCAGCGTGGCCAGGGCTTCGCCCTCGACGTCCTCGGAGATGATCAGGATCGGCTTGCCGGCCTGACTGGTCTGCTCGAGAATCGGGAGGATGTCCTTGAGACTGGAGATCTTCTTGTCGTGCAGCAGGATGTACGGATTCTCCAGCACGACCTCCATCGTCTCCTTGTCGGTGATGAAGTAGGGCGAAAGATAGCCGTTGTCGAACTGCATCCCCTCGACGACATCGAGAGTGGTCTCCATCGACTTGGCTTCCTCGACCGTGATCGTGCCTTCCTTGCCGACCTTGTCCATCGCCTGCGCGATGATCGAGCCGATCGTGCTGTCGCCGTTGGCCGAGATCGTGGCGACCTGCTCGATCTGCGCGGTGTCGCGCACCTGCTTCGACATCTTGCCGAGCGAATCGGTGACCGTGGCGACCGCGTGATCGATGCCCCGCTTCAGGTGCATCGGGTTGCTGCCGGCGGTCACATTGCGCAGACCCTCACGGAAGATCGCCTCGGCCAACACGATCGCCGTCGTCGTGCCGTCACCGGCGACGTCGGAGGTCTTCGAGGCAACCTCGCGCACCATCTGGGCGCCCATGTTGTTCCAGGGATCCTCCAGCGAGATCTCCTTGGCAACGGTCACACCGTCCTTGGTGATCGTCGGAGAGCCCCACTTCTTCTCGAGCACGACGTTGCGGCCGCGCGGTCCCAGGGTGACCTTGACCGCCTTGGCCATCTTCTCGACACCCTCGAGGATCGCCCGACGGGCTTCTTCACGGAAAATCAGCTGCTTGGCAGCCATCGTGTCCTCCTCTCCTACCCCCTCGGCGCCACGCTCCGGATCACGCCGGAGGGAACGATGCGCGAACCCGCGCTACTTCTTCTCGATCACACCCAGAACGTCGTCCTCACGCAGGATGAGGTACTCGTCGCCCTCGATCTTGACCTCGGTACCCGCGTACTTGCTCATCAGGATGCGGTCGCCGATCTTCAGGTCCAGCTTCTGATAGCTGCCATCATCGTTGCGACGGCCAGGCCCGATCGCCTCGACCTTGCCTTCCATCGGCTTCTCCTTGGCCGTATCGGGGATGATGATCCCACCGCTGGAGCGCTGCTCCTTCTCCTCATCCAGCCTCTTGGCCAGGATCCGATCTGCGAGAGGCCGAATCTTCAGCTTCATGTCCGTTCCTCCTCCACTGGCAATGCGTACCGGTTCAAGGGCGCCAAGACCGTGCCCGATGCAATCCGGAAAGGTTGCGGCACCACGCCCACTCCGATCATTGCGAGAACCATGCCAAACCGACACGCGAATTGGAAGTACAAACAGATCAAAGAGTTCTCAGGTTCCAGGATTCAGGTTCCAGATCGATCGGTCCCTGCGGGGGTCCATTCTCGTGAGAATCGTCCCATTCCGAAACAGAATCTGATCCAAAGTGGTACGGTAACACGTTGCATACTGCATTGGAACATTCAGTCGGATCCGAATTGTGCGGAAAGACCAGAAGAACTGACCATGTAGGCTGCCAATATGGCAGTCTATCGATCAGGGCCATTCCCGCGCGTGGCATAGGCGCGGAGCTTGCGGTACAGCGTCCGGATGCCGATGCCCAGCAGCTCGGCCGTGCGCGCCCGGTTTCCGCCGCAGAAGCGCAACGTAGCGAGGATCGTGCGCCGCTCGATCTCGGCCAGCGATGTCCCGATCGGGATGTGGAAGCCCCCCGCCGAGCCCTCCGCCTGCCGGATCTCGAGGGGCAGGTCGGAGACTCGAATGGTCGCCCCCGCGGGAAGCGTTTCGATCAGCGTGACCATCACGTTGCGCAGCTCGCGTACGTTCCCCGGCCAGGCGTAGTGTCCCAGCCGGTCGGCGGCATCGGGCGCCAGCTGCAGCCGCCCGCCACGCCGCGAGTCGGCCTGCGCAAGGAAATGCTGCGCCAGGAGCGGGATGTCCCGTCGCCGGTGACGCAACGGGGGCAGCAGGACCTGCGTTTCCGCCAGCAGTTCATAGAGCCCCTCGTCGAGGCGGCCGGCGTCGAGCAGCGCGCGCGGCTCCTGATTCATCGAGACGATCAAGCGTACGTCGACTTCGATCGGAGGGGCGCCCAGGCGCGGCCGAATCTGTCCTGTGCGCAGCAGCTCCGAGAGCCGACCTTGCAGATCGCGCGGCATCGCCGCCAGCCCGTCGAGGTAGAGCGTGCCCCCGGATGCCGCCTCGGCCCGCCCCGCCCGCCGGACTCCCCCGCGGC
>WJJG01000360.1 GCA_014729815.1 Candidatus Eiseniibacteriota bacterium | reverse complement strand
GGCGGCCTGGCACTGGGGAGCTTTCTCTTCGGGCGCTGGGCCGATCGCTGGAAGCGCCACTTGCGCGTCTACGCCTTGCTCGAGCTCGGCATCGGCGTCTGCGGGCTGCTGATGCCGGCGCTGCTGGCCGGGCTGCATCAGCTCTCGCCGTCTCTGCTCTCTGCCGTGCGCAGCGATCCCACACGGTTCTCGATCCTGACCTTCACGACCGCCTTCCTGGCGCTGCTCGCCCCGACGACCTTGATGGGCGCCACGCTGCCGGTGCTCGCGAAGCATCTGGCGCGACGCAGCGCGACCCTCGGCCGACGCGTCGGTCTGCTCTACGCGATCAACACCTTCGGAGGCGTGGCGGGCACCTTCGGCAGCGCCTTCCTGCTCATCGCCCTGCTGGGCGTGCGCATGACGAACGCTGTCGCCGTCGCGTTGAATCTCGCGCTCTGCGCGGCCGCGCTCTGGCTCTCGCGTGGCAGCCTTGCGTTCGAAGCACGCAGGCATGAAACGGAGGTTGCCGGCGTGCGTCATCACGGTGCGACGGCTCTCGAGGCGCGTAGGCCCCGGGCGAATACCGCCCGGGCGCCGATGCCTCACCCCGCGCCCGCGCCGGGTGTCGCGCGCCTGCGTCTGGTGATCGGCGCCTTCGCCCTCGCGGGCGCCACCTCTCTGGCCTACGAGGTCCTGCTGACGCGCATGGGCGTCTTCTTCCTCTGGGATACGACCGTCTACTCCTTTGCGACGATGCTGACGACCTTCCTGACCGGCCTGGCGATCGGAAGCCTGCTCCTGGCCCGCATCGTGGATCGCGTGGGACCCCTGACCGGCGTCTTCGGTTTGTTGGAGATCGGCATCGGTCTCTCCTGCCTGCTCCTGCTTCCGTTGCTGCAGCACCTGGTGGGATTGCGCTGGTGGCTGTGGGAGGGATTCTATGCGTCCGGCGAGCTGGCCATCTGGCGCTATCTGGCGCTGAAGTTCGTGATGGCGTTCTCGATCATGCTGATGCCCGCGATCCTGATGGGCGGCACGTTTCCGATCGTCAATCGCATCGTCTCGCGCGATCCGCGTCATCTGGGGCGCAACATCGGTGTGATCTATTCGGCGAACACGATCGGGGCGATCGCCGGCGCGCTGCTGGCCGGATTCTGGCTCGTGCCGGCGCTGGGCCTCGAATCGGGACTGCTGGCGGTCGTGGTGGTAAACGTGCTGCTGGGCGCCGTGCTCCTGCTTCACGAACCGGCCTGGCGCCCTCTCACCTGCCGCTTCGCCGCGGCATCGGCGGTCGCCCTGCTTCTGGTCGGGGCCCTGATCACCCCCACCGGACGACCCGCGGTTCACTACTCCGACCTGCTCAGCAATCCCCACCTGCAGCGCGAGCTGGTTTACGCGCACGAGGGGCGCGAGGCGAGTCTGGCGGTGCTCCGCGACCCGACCACCCGCATCCTCGAGCTGAACATCAACGGCCAGTCGACGGCCTTCACCAGCTACATGGATCTGCAGGTGCATCGCGCGCTCGGGCACGTGCCGGCGCTCTGCCATCCCGAGCCGCACACCGCCCTGGTCATCGGCTTCGGGTTCGGCAGCACATGCCATTCGCTGCTGACCCACGGGTTGGAGCAGCTCGATTGCGTAGAGCTGGTCCCGGAGGAGCGTGAGACGGCCGATCTCTTCGCGGCCGTCAACGAGGACGTCCTCGACGACCCACGCCTGCGGTTCATCCCCGGCGACGGTCGCAACCATATCCTGCTCACCGACCGCAGATACGACATCATCTCCTTCAACGCCATCCATCCCAAGCTGAGCGCCAACCTCTACACGCTCGAGTTCTACGAGCTCTGCCGCCGCCGCCTGACGGACGACGGCGTGATCGCCGCCTGGCTGCCGATCAACTTCCTCTCACGAGCCGAATTCGAGATGCTCGTGCGCACCTTCCAGCGGGTCTACCCGCACACCTCCTTCTGGTACCTGGGGCCGGGGCACGCGATCCTGATCGCTACACCTCAACCGACGATCGTCGACTACGAGCGGATCGAAGGACGCCTCCAGATCCCGGCTCTGGCCCAGGATCTGGCGCGCTCGAATCTCGATGATCCGGCCGAGATCCTCTCGCTCCTGCTCTTCGGCGAGGCCGGGGTCGCAACCCTGGGCGGAGAGGGGGCGCTCAACACCGACGATCGCCCGCGCATCGAGTTCGGGATCTGCTTCGGATCGCAGGAATGGTATGCGACGTTGCAGGAGATCTACCATCTCGCCGAGCGGGATCCGCCGGCGATGATCCGTCTGCCCGAGAAGCCGCCCGCGCGCCAGGCGGCTGCCGAGCGGCTCGCGCGCTTTTTCGACGTGCGCCGCTACGCACTCTTCGGCAGCATGGTCCACGGCGTGGGCGTCGCCATGCACGATCTCGAGATGATCCGTCTCGGCATCGAGAACTACCGCAAGGCGGTCGAGATCGCACCGGAGAGCCGCAACACGGCGCGGCTGCTGCGCGACAAGCAGGAGGTCTACCGCCGGCTAACGGCGGGGAGGCGTGGGACGGGCTCCTGACCGACCATCGGCGCCGGCCTGTGCGCCGTGCGCTCGAGCATCGCGGGGCGGGAGGACCGGGAACGCGAGGATTGACGATGGACGGCATCGCATCTGCTGGCGCGACACACAGGGACGGCACCGCTTCTGCCCGCGCGGTGCACACGAATCGTACGTCTCGCAGTCTCCTGCTACTCTGGCTGCTGACCGCGGGCACCAGCCCGCCGGCGGCACAGCCGATCGACCGCGAGCCTGCCCCCGAGCCCTATCTGCTCGCCGATCGCCCGATCAGGATCGACCCGGGCGGCACGGGCGAGCGCTCCCTGACGGAAGTCGTCGCGTGGGCCGCGATGCAGGAGAGCGCGGTGCACCTGCAGCTGCGGCCCGGCGACTACCACCTCTCGCCGAGCGACTACGTCGATCCGACCTGCGGCAACTGCGAGGATCCCGACCGGCCGGTCCCCGCCACTCTGGGGCTGCGCATTCGCGGCGCGCGAGTGCATCTGCTCGGTCTCGGAGAGGATCCCTCGCAGGTGCGCATCCACACCCATGCCGGCTACGGCCTGCTCTTCGAGGATTGCGCGGATTGCCGGCTCGAGGGCGTGACGATCACCGGCGGTGTGCGCGACACCTCGGGGCGCGCCACCGACGCGGCGGTCGTCGTGCGCCGCAGCCGGGTGACGATCCACGACTGCCACATCGCCGAGAACCTCGGCGACTCGGCCACCGTGGCGCAGACGGTGGTGGGCATCATGGGCATCTGCGGGCGGGACGGCGCGCGGATCACGGTCACCGACTGCGAGATCCGCCGCAACTCCTGGGATGGCGTCGCCCTCTTTCGCGACGCCTCCGCGCGCATCGCGAACTGCGTGATCGATGGCGGCGATCGCGGCGCCGGCGGCGCGTCCTGCGGCGGGCGGGGGGTCGGCATCGGGGTCACCTGGAATGCCCGGGCGGAGATCGTGGGCAACCTCGTCGCGCGGTACTGGAAGGGAATCGGCATCTTCGTCGATGCCGAGGCGCGCGTTCTCGAGAATGTCATCGAGGAGATGCGCACCTGGGGCATCGCCTTCTGGGATGCCGACCGCGGGCATCCCTATGCCGAGATCGCCTGGAATGCGATCCATCGCACCGGGGCGTGTGGGATCTCGGTCACGCGCGGGCTACCGGGCGGCCGGCTCGACTCGCGCATCGCGCACAATGCGATCGTGCGCAGCGGCCAGGATGCGCGCTACGATCCCGATGATCGCTACTGCCTCCAGGAGGCCCTGGCCGTGCACGCCCGGCACCCCGAGATGACCATCGCGGAGAATCTCTGCTTCCAGAATCGCGAGGCGGGCGACCAGACCGGACAGAGCGATTTGACACACGATGCGTTCGTCCGGGCGGTGCAGCCTCTGATCGAACGGCTCGGGGCGCGAGCGGCAACACGGCAGAGCGCATTCCGGCAGGAATTCGCGCCACGCGCGCCCCGCTAGCCGGCTTCGTGCGCCCGCCGATGCCCATCCCATCCCCCACCCTTGCGCCTCGGCCAGCCCCGCGCGTATCCTTCCCCAGACCGGTTTCGGTTCGGGGTCGTCGCCCCCTCACGCGCGCGCGCACCCCTGCCCTGATGGGACCCCTGACTCAGGAGGAGAACGCATGCGGCTGCGTGCCTTCCGTCGACCTGCAGGCCCCGGTTCCCAGTCGCACCCTCTGCGCCTGGCGGCCGGGATGGCGTCGCTGTTGATCCTGGTCCTCCCGCTCGGCTGCGGCAGCGACGAGGAGGGCGGAGGGGATGTCATCCGCCATCCGCAGGACTTCCTGGTCAACGATGTCGCCGGATGGGAGATGACCCCCGGCACGCTGGAGACCGCCCTGACGATCGACGAGCTGCGCGACGCGGCGGTCAACGGCAGCTACATCGCCGATGCGGTCGAGCTGCACAACTTCCGCGAGTGGGCCGGCGCCGGCTACCTGGGCAACCTCGGGGGCGGTGAGGCCCGCGTGACGCTCTGGATCTTCGAGCAGCAGAGCCCCACGGACGCGCTGGCCCTCTACAACGACAGCGAATCGGGGATCGCGCCGCCGACCTCCGAGTCACCCGATCAGGAGATCGGGGACGAAGCGCGCATCTACGTCAGCGGACTGAATGCCACGACGCTCGACTTCGTGCGGGGCACGCGTTGGGTCTACATCCTCATCGATCGCGCCTCGGACGACGCCGAGCAGGTCCTGCAGCTCTTCGCGGCCAGCGTCGATCAGAAGATGACCCCCTAGCGCACCGGCGCGGAGGGAACGGGGCGTGGACCGCTGAAGACTCCTCATAGATCTCTGGAGACTCCCCCTGGAAGGAGCGTGGGATGGACCGGCGGAGATTCCTCATACGCAGTGCCCAGGCGATCGGCGCCGGGATTCTGGCCCCCGGTCTGGTCCGGGGCGCACCCTTGCCGGAGGGGGGCGGGACGCACCCCGATCTGGTCGTCGCGCAGGGGGACCCACGCGAGGCGACCTCCGCCGCGCTGGAGGCGTTGGGCGGCCTGGGCCGCTTCGTGCGCCCCAACGATGTCGTGGCGATCAAGCCGAACGCCAGCTTCGTCGCGCCGCCCGAATGGGGTGTCACGACGCATCCCGAGGTGCTGGCCGGCGTGATCGGCGCCTGCCTCGCGGCCGAGGCGCGGCGCGTGATCGTGGTCGATCACACGATGGCCAGTGCCGAGCGCTGCTTCGATCGGGCCTGCATCGCCCCCGCGGTGGCCGGCTTCGACCGGGCGAAGCTGATCGCCCTGGATGACGAAAAGATGTACCGCGAGATCCCGGTCCCCCGGGGTCGCAGTCTGAAGCAGACCGCCCTCGCCTCGGTGGTGACGCGTGCCGACGTGCTGATCAACGTCCCCACGGCGAAGTGCCACGGCGCCACCGGCGTCGGCCTCGGTCTGAAGAACCTGATGGGCCTGGTCTGGGATCGCAACACCTTCCACAACGACATGGACATCCATGTCGGCATCGCCGATCTGGCGACCGCCGTGCAGCCGCAGCTCACGGTGCTCGACGCCACCTATGTGCTCAAGACCAACGGCCCCACCGGACCCGGCGAGGTCGATCGACTGGGCAAGGTGATCGTCGGCACCGACCCGGTGGCCGTCGATGCCTACGGTACCGGCCTCTCCACCTGGAACGGGCAGACGCTGCGCCCCGCACAGGTCGACTACCTCCGCCTGGCCGCCGAGCGGGGTGTGGGGACGCTCGATCTCGCGTCGCTGCGGATCCGGGAGATCGCCTAGTGCCCGGGGTCGCGGAGTCGCCCTCGCCGGTCCGCGAACCGTCGCGGCGCGCGCGGCTCCGACGTGTCGCTCGGTTCTGGAACGCCCGCGCAGGCATCGGCGCCTGTGCCGGCGTCACCATCTGCGCGGCCATCGGCGCCTGTGCCGGCATCGTCGCCTGTGCTGGCATCGCCGCCTGTGCTGGCATCGCCGCCTGTGCGACCGCATCCGCCGCCGGAGCCGCGAACACCCAACCCCTTGCCGCTCGCGAACCCCTGGCGGCCACGCGGGCCGCGGATCTGCGCCCGCGCCTGC
>WJJG01000359.1 GCA_014729815.1 Candidatus Eiseniibacteriota bacterium | reverse complement strand
CGGCAGCAGACGAGCCTTGAGACCACGCTCGAGACGCCGCCCCAAAGATGGACGCGGCGAGGATGGCGGTGCGGGGGAGCGGCCCGGGGCGCTCCCCGAGCGGCGCGCGCGATGTCGTGCGGTGCCCTCGCTGAGCGCCGCTGCCAGGAGGACCCAGAAGACTCCGGCCGGTTCCTCGTCGGTGAAATAGCATTGCGCCAGGCCGGCGACCAGGAAGGTCGCCAGGACCGGGCCGCCCCAGAGGGCGGGGCCCGCGCCGCGCGCGCCACGCGCCAGGCGCCGGCCGAGCGCGACCCACAGTGAGACGAAGGCCAGACCGCCGGCGAAGCCGGAGTGGACGAGCACGTTGAGCAGGTCGCTGTGCGGATGCCCCGTGGCCATGTAGGGGAAGTCGACCCGGTAGAGCGGGAAGAGCTCCTTCCACTCGCCCAGGCCGGCGCCGAAGACCGGGAAGTCGGCGAAGATGCGCAGCGCAGTCGCCCAGAGCCGCAACCTGGGCAGCGACCCGACATCCGCCATCTCCAGAAACCGCCCCCGGAGGCCGGGGGTGACGGCGAAGACCAGCAGTGCGGCCGCCGCCACCAGCCAGGCGCCCGCCAGGAGGCTGCGGCGTCCCCCGGGCAGGTGTATCTCCCCGCGCGCGCGCCACGCCAGGATCCAGAGGAGCAGACCGCCGGCCACCGCTCCGAGCCAGGCGCTGCGCGAGTAGCTGGCCAGCAGGCCGGCGCCGGTGGCCAAGCCGGTGACAAGCCAGAGCAGGCGCGGACGGCCGGAGCGACTGATGGCCAGCCCGAAGGCTGCAGCGCAGACCGTCATCAGCGTTCCCGCATAGGTCAGGTGACCGCGCAAGCTCCCCACGGCGAGGAAGCGTCCCGCGGCGTCCGGCTCGAGCAGGCTGCGCCCGAGGGGGTCGCTGCCGGTGGCATGCTGCCAGAGGCCGAGCAGCCCCGAGAGCGCCGCCGAGACGCCCAGGGCGGCCAGCCCCCAGCGCCGAGCGCGGGGCACCTGGAGGATGCCCAGGAAGATCGGCAGGAAGAGGACCGGCCAGTCGCCCCGCAGGCAGATCAGGGATCGCAGCGGATTCTGAGAGAAGAGGATCGATGCGCCCTGGACGAGGAAGTAGAAGATCCAGACCGCCCCGACGGCGGGCATCTCCCGCATCGGTTGCAGCCCGACGCTGGGGCGGATGAGCAGCAGGAGCAGCGCGATCCAGATTGGCACCTGGCTCTGGATGGTCCATGGGGCGCTGAGGCCGAAGAGCACGGCGGATGCCAGTGCAAGAGTGGACCAGATGCGCGGGATCGCCTTCACTGGTGGTTGCGCTTCGATCGGCTCTACCTCCCAGGGCCGTGCCGGGATACGGCTGCCTGCCCCGGATTGACTGTCCCGAGACCCTCTGATACCGTGCGCGGGGCGCTTCGGCGCTACCCTCGGAAACCGCATGGATCTAGCGGGGTTGATCTTAGGGAGCGGCTTCTCCTCCAGGCAAGCCGAAAGGCCCGAGCCGCGAGAGGAAGAGAGGAACGCATGCTATCGCCCGAACTGCTCCAGATTCTGGTCTGTCCGGCCTGCAAGGGGGAACTGCGCTACGAAGCGGACGCCCAGCGGTTGGTCTGTCCGGCCTGCCGACTCGCATACGGGATCAAGGACGACATTCCCAATATGCTGATCGAGGAGGCCGAGAAGCTCTCGCCGAGCGCCACGGCGCCCCCGGCGGGCAGCGAGGCACCGGGTGATCAGGCCGAAGACGATGCGTAGACCGCCACTGCTCCGGATCCTGTCGTTGGTGCTGCTCCTGCCGGCGACTTCGGGCGCTGCGGACCGGTTCGCCGACTCGTCCATCTGGCGCGTGGTGCAGGAATCCGCGCGCGGACTGGAACTCGAAGTCGAGATCGCCGCCCCACAATGGTCCCCGGGTCCCGGGGGGGGAGACTGGCGCGTGCCCGGCTTCGACGGCCGGGACGCCGAGGCCGGCCGGAGTTGGCCTTCCCTGCATCTGCCGCTGGCCGTACCCAGCGGCGGAGAAGTGACGGTCGCGGTGGCGTTCGAGGGGCTGCGCGTCCTGCCGCATCGTCTGGAGGATCTGCCCCCGCGCACGATATCCCCTCCGCCGGATCTGGATGCCCGCGATGGACGCGGCGCCGGCGGTCCACCGCCGACGGTGGAGACGGTCGACGACGCCTTCGGGCGCTGGAATGCGATCGATGCCCAGGGCTTCGTCGCCCGCCTGCCGACGCGGATCAGCGACTACGTGCGTCTGCTGCCCCTGCGCATCTTGCCGGTTCGACCCGATGCGCGCGGCCGTCTGCTCTCCCCAGAGCGGCTGCGCATTACCGTTCGCTGGCCGCAGGCAGCGACGGACCCCGCAGGCGCGCGGGTCGCGGCGCGCTGGCAATCGATCGTGGCCAACCCCCGCGGAGCGACGGCCTGGCGCGCCGCTCCGCGATCCGCACCTCGCCGCCTGCGTGGCGACGGCTTCTCGAGCGCGACGAGTGACTGGCTGCGCATCGCGATTCAGCGCCGCGGCGTCTATGGGATCACTGCCCAGCAGCTGCAGGATGCAGGGGTGGATCCAGAAGGCATACCATTGGATGCGCTGCGGCTCTTCTGCACGTCCCATGCGGCACTGCCCGAGAGCATGGCTGTGGATGAGCTGCCGGACTGGATGGAGCCGTGCGCACTTTGGATCGAGGACGACGGGGATTCGCTGTGGGACGCCGAGACGCGCGTCTACTTCGTCGGCAACGGACCCGACGGATGGCGCTCGGATCTCGGCCTGCCGGTGGGGGACCCGGACGATCGCTACTACCAACATCCCCACACCGCGGAGTTCGTCTACTGGCTCTGCTGGGGGGGCGACTTCTCGACGCCACCGGCGCGCATGGAGCTGCACGGGGAGGATCCCGGCGGGTGGCCGCTGCGCGAGACGGCCACGGCACGCGTGCATTTCGAGGAGAGCAACGTCTACAAAACGCGCCCCCGCGATCGCGATGCCCACTGGGATCCCTTCTTCCACGTCCTCATTCGGGCCGGAAAGACCGGCTACGTGAGCCTCGCGCTGCCGGGGATCTCCCCCTTGGCACCGGCGACGGTGCGCTGCGCCGCGTTCGGCGCGAGCTGGGCGTCGGGCACTGGATCG
>WJJG01000042.1 GCA_014729815.1 Candidatus Eiseniibacteriota bacterium | reverse complement strand
GCGGCAGGCCGAGTACGAGTTCGCCCGAGGGGCGGCGCCGGCCGGGCTGCAGTTGCTCGAGCAAGCGCTGGCCTCACCGTCGCATGGGCTCTGGCGTGGAGAGCTCCTGCGCCTGCAGGGGGAGATCCTGCTGGCCCCGGGCCGGCGGGCGTCGGCCGCGGCAGCGCTGGGGGCGGCGCGCCGGCAGCTGCGGAACGGCCGCGCACCGGTGCGCCTGGCAATCGCCGAGCTGGCCGAGGCGAAGTGTCTCTCGCGCGAGATCGGGGGGATGGTTGCCGGGCAGCAGCTGCGCCGCACCGCCCGCCACCGCCTTCGTGTGGCTGGTATCCCGCTGGAGGGGCTCGATCTGATCGGCCCGGGACCGGTCGAGTTCCCGACGCGCCTGCCGCTGATCCGCCGGCGGCTGCGCCCGGCGACCCCGCCGCGCCGTGGGAACTGGCCGCAGGCGACCGCTTCGACCCAGCGGTGGGCGGCGCTCGGTGTGATCACGCGCAGCCCGGCGTTGCATCACGCCCTGCTGCACGCCGAGCGCATCGCCCGCAGCCGCATCCCGGTGCTCATCCAGGGTGAGACCGGGGCGGGCAAGGAGGTTCTGGCGCGCGCCATCCATCAGATGAGCGGGCGGCGGGGACGGCTGGCGGTCTTCAATGCCGCCGCCAGCCGGCACGAGCTGCTCGAAGCCGAGCTCTTCGGCCATCGGCGCGGCGCCTTTACCGGCGCACACCGCGATCGCGAGGGCGTGATCGTTCAGGCCGAAGGGGGAACGCTGTTCCTCGATGAGATCGGCGACTTGCCCGCGGCGGCCCAGGCGAGCTTGCTGCGATTCCTCGATCGCCGGGAGATCCGGCCGGTGGGAGCCGATCGCATCCGCCGCATCGACGCGCGCATCATCGCGGCGACCCACCGTCCGCTGCAGCGGCAGGTGGCGGCGGATGCGTTCCGCGAGGATCTCTACTTCCGTCTGGCCGGCGTGGAGCTCGAGATGCCGCCCCTGCGCGAGCGGCCCGAGGATCTGCTGCCGCTGCTCTTCCACTTCGCCGAACGGCACGGGGCCGATCTGGCGCAGATCGAACGCCTGCTGGCCGCGGGGCCGGGCGAGCGGATCCTGGCCTATCGCTGGCCGGGGAATGTGCGGCAGCTGGGGCATTGGGTCGACCAACTCGTGGCGCTGCTGCGCAGCGAGGAGGATCCGCGCACGCTGTTGCGGCTCATCGAGCGCTCGCTGGCGGCGCTGCCGACCGGTGGCCGGCCGCGCGCGGTCCGCGGGCGCGATGCGCAGTCGCTGCCGGCGCCGTCGCGTCAGGAGCTGATCGAGCTGGTCACACGCCATCGCGGGAACATCTCCGCCGTGGCCGCGGATCTGCAGACCTACCGGACGCACGTCTACCGGCTGATGCGGCGGCGGGGCATCGATCATCGCCGCTACCGACCACGGGCGCGGGAAGCGACGGAATCGGTCGGATAGCGCGCGATCGTCTCCGGCCTACTTCACGCAGACCAGGTAGGCGATGAAGGCCTCGGCATCGTCGCCCTTGCGGCTCGGCCGGAAGACACCGTTGCCGTCGCCATCGGCGTCGGTGCCTTCCCAGTAGACGATGAAGTCGCGGTAGCCGGCCTCGCGGACGATGTCCTCGATCTCGGGGATCTGCCAGAGGCGCCACTCGTAGCGGAAGGCCCGACGCAGCGCGCTGCCGTCGGGAAACTCGAAATGGATGTAGCAGCGCATCTCGTGCGTGATCGGGTTGAACTGGTCCTGGTCCCAGACGTAGGTGAACTCGTCGTGTTCGGTACGCTCCTCGCGCAGATCCATCGATTCAGGGCCGCCGAAGATGTCGAGGAAGAAGACGCCGTCGTCGGCCAGGCTGTCGCGCACGGCGCGGAAGTAGTCGAGCAGGACATGCCGCTGCTTGAAGGCGAAGTAGGAGAAGTTGAACGCGCAGGCGATGTCGGCGCGGAAGTCGACCGGTTGGCGCACGTCGCAACGCAGCAGGTGCACGCGCGCCGCGCGCTCCCCGAGCGGCACGAGATGCTGCTGAATGCCGTAGTTGAGCGTCTTCTCGCACAGGTCGATACCGTAGGCGCGATGCTCTCGGTGGCGCTTGACCCATTCGGCGCAGAGCGCCGCGGTGCCACAGAAGTCCTCGCGCAGCACGTGGGCCCGCCGCCGCCGGAGACGACGAAAGGTGCGATCGAGGAATTGGGCGTCGACATCGGGCGTCTGGACGGAGCGCTCGTAGTATTCGTGGCGATTGGCCTGCTGCGCGAGGGTGCGCGTCCTGGATCGGGGCGCCACGGTTGTCGGGAGCATCGTGCATCCTTCCTGGCTGTGCGGGAGTCCCGCGTCCGTGCCTCGAGACGAGTGGCCCGGCGATGCGCTGCGAGACCCGGGGTCCGCACGTGCGCTTCGAGACGAGCGGCTCCAAGATAGGGAGAGGCGCAGGCGGGGTCAAGCGCGCGGCGGCCGAGAAGGATCCTTCGCCGAATCACGCGCACCGATTCAGGCGCGCAGGTGGATCGTCTCGGAGGCGGCATAGCGGGGAGCGGCGAGAAGGCGCACCGCTCCGGCGACGCCGCCCTCGTGCAGGGCGCGCCGAACGGTGCCCAGCGCCAGCTCGGGGCGATTGCGATCCTCGCTGAGGTGACCGAGCACCACGGCGGCGGGCGGACGGTGGGACGCTTGTACGGCGTGTTGCAGCAGCAGGCCGGCAGCCGGATTGGCCATATGGAAAAGCGAGGCCGGGTTGTAGTAGCGGCGCAGCAGCTCCTGGTCGTAGTTCGACTCGAGGTAGATCAGATCGCAGTCGTAGATGTGGGGGACGACGGCCTCGGGATCGTGGAAGTCG
>WJJG01000358.1 GCA_014729815.1 Candidatus Eiseniibacteriota bacterium | reverse complement strand
CTGCGCAGCACCGGCGCGGGGAAGGTCGCCGATTTGGCCGGGAGCTTCGGCATCGACGTTCGCTCGACCGACTTCTGGAAGTCGAGCTTGGGGATCGTGGCCGAGCAGGTCGATCGCTACTGCGAGCTGGAGGGGTAGCCCGTTGGTTGTGGGTCGAAGATTGGTGAAGCGCCTCCTGCCATCTCCCGCTGAGAGAGCGGTGCTTCTGGCCACAGACGCCCCGCAGGGGCGCTTCCCCCCCGTACGTCGCCAAGCTCCATTCAGACCCCGGCTTGCAGACCCGGCGTCACCAATCTTCGTCTCACAACCCAACCGCTTGCGCGGCAGTAGATTGTCCGGAGGCCAGCTCGAAGCCTCGTTCCACGACTCAGCTGCTCGGGCTCGGCCCCGCGGCAGCGGGCAGCGCTCCCTGCTCGTTGGCTCAATCCAACCAGACCAGCCGCGCAACTTGCCCATGTAACAAAAGTTATGCTATTCTTGATCGTCGAGTTGGCGACAACGAGGCTGGCCCTGGTGGCCGGCCGATAGCCGTGCCCATGGCCGCCGAATCTCCCCTCCGATTCCCGGCCGAGCGCACATGGGACCACCACGCGATAAGGAGGAACCGATGCGCAGTCGTTCCGCTTCCGCTTCCGCCACTCCGTCCCGCCGCCAGAACATCCGGTTGTGGGCCGCCGTGGCGACCGTACTTCTCTTGACCTCCGGCGCGGCCGAGGCGCTGCAGCCCGTCGACGCCCCGATGAGCGAGGATCTCCTGCTGCCGCAGGGGCCCGAGGCGATCACCCAGAGCCTCCATCGCGGCGCGGTCCTGCCGGCTGCCGCACAGCTGGAGGCCGACCGAGCGCTCTACGAGTTCGCGCAGACGATCGGCGGGCGCTGGGATGTGCTGGCCTGGAATCCGGTCACCCTCACGCCGCGACTGATTACGGGCACCGGGATCTCCAGCGGGCAGATCGTCGACAATCGCGCCGGGGCCGAGGCCGTGGCGCGCCGCTTCGTCGATCAGGGACGTGCCTTCTGGGGTGTCGCGTCGGACGAGCTGACCGTGCGACGCATCTCCCAGGGCCTGCAGAAGTGGTCGGTCCACTTCACCCAGGAGATCGAGGGCCTGCCAGTCATCGGCAGTCGACTGGCGGTGACGATGACCGAGACCGGCCGCATCTTCGCCTTCGGCGGGGACCTCTGGCCCGCGCTGCAGGCGCCGACCCAGGCGCTGCTCAGCGAGCAGGATGCGCATGCGCGCGTGCTTGCAGAACTCCACAGCCGTGGCCTGGCGCCCGCGGAGCCGGGCGGCCGCGACCGTCTGCGGACCGAGCGCTTCGGCATCCTGCCGGCCGCAGCCACGACGGGGCACCTGGTCTATCGGATCGACACCTTCTTCCACGAGCCGCTCGGCGCCTGGTTGGTCGATATCGACGCGCGCAGCGGCGAGATCCTGCAGATCCAGAACGTGTTGCGCGCGCTTTCGCGCGAGGATCTGACCGGAACGATCCTCGGCGACATCGAGGATCCGGGCTGGTGCTTCGGCAGCGACACGCTGGTAGTCCCGCTAATGGAGGTCGTCATCCCCGGCGCCGGCACCGATACGACCGACAGCGACGGCGCCTTCCACATTCCCTTCGCTGGCAGTGAGCCTGAATCGATCTTCGTCGAGTTCCTGGGCTCCTTCGTGGACGTCAACAACGACGTCGGAGCCGACTCGCGCTTCGCCGGCGAGATCACGCCTGGGGAGCCGTTCACACTGCAATGGGACGAGACCAACGCGCGCTGGGACGAGCGGGACGTCTTCCATCACACCACCAAGGTGCATGAGTACCTGAAGTGGATCGATCCGAACTGGACCGAAATCGACTATCCGCTCCCCGCCAATGTGAACCTGCAGTCCTCCTGCAACGCCTTCTGGGACGGCGAGAGCATCAACTTCTATCACGAGGCCGGGGGCTGCGCGAACACCGGGCGTCTCGGTGACGTCGTCCATCACGAGTACGGCCACGGCGTCACGACGTTCATGTACGTCACCCCCCAGCCACCGAGTGACATCCACGAGGCCAACTCGGACGTCATCGGCAACTACCTGATCGATGACTCGAAGATGGGGCGCGGCTTCTACCTCGACGACTGCGAGAACGGAATCCGCGACTCGGACAATGACCTGATTTGGCCCGACGACCTGCATGGCGAGGGGCACTGGGACGGACAGATCCTGGCGGGCTTCCACTGGGACGCGCGCGAGAACATGATGCTGACCCTCGGGGAGGAGCCCGGACACCGCCGCGCGTCCGAGATCTGGCACTTCGGCCGCCTGCTGGGACTGCCAATGATGCAGCCCGAGCAGGTCTGGTGGAGTTTCATCGCCGATGACGACGACGGCAACCTCGACAACGGGACGCCCAACTACGACGACCTCTGTCCAGCCGCCGAGCATCACGGCTTCGAGTGCCCCGAGCGTTTCGATCACGTGGTCATCCACCATCAGGCGTTCCGCTACGCGCCGTCTCCGGGAGACGAGCCGATCGAGATCACGGCGGAGATCTACTCCTTCGATTGCGAGATGGATCCCGACTCGATGTTCGTCCACTACCGACTGATGGGCGGCAGCGACTTCCAGTCGGCGCTCTTCGAGCCGGTGCGCGAGGACGAGTACGTGGCGCTGATCCCGCACCAGCCGATCACCGCGATCGTCGAGTACTACATCGAGGCCACCGACATGCTCGGCAACACCGAGGTCGACCCGCGCGAGGCGCCCACCGAGCTCCACCGTGTCACGGTGGTGACGGCCTATGATCCGTTCGAGACCGAGTCGGACTGGACCGTTGGCGCACCGGGCGACGACGCCACGCAAGGGATCTGGGAATGGTGCGATCCCAACGGCGCGCAGGTGGGACCCAATGTGGTCCAGCCCGAGGACGACGCCACGGCCGATCCGGGCGCCTTCTGCTGGATCACCGGTCAGTTCTCGGAGGGCTACCCCTGGTACTCCGATGCCGACGGGCAGACGACGCTGACCTCGCCGGTCTACGATCTCTCGGGTAGCGACTGGGCCTACGTCTGGTTCCACCGCTGGTTCCAGACGGTCAGCACCGCGCTGGGAACCATGGATGTGGACGTCAGCAACGACGGCGGCGCCACCTGGATCAACATCCATCACATCGAGGGCTTCCAGGAGGACCCGCAGTGGGTTCCGGTGCAGGTCGACGTCTCGCACCTTTTCGGTGGTGCGCTCGATCAGTTCCAGATGCGCGTCGTCATGCAGGGCTACGCGCAACCCTCGGTCGACGAGGGCGGCATCGACGACTTCGTCCTGCTGGCCGGTAGCGGGCTTTCGGATGTCGACACCGACGGCGGGGCCGATGCTCGGCCGGCCGGCGTCCCGCTGCAGCTGCGCCTGGCCTCCGGCAATCCGCGGGTCGGACCGGCGGGAGCGCGGATCCGTTTCGGACTGCCGCAGGCGGGTGATGTGCACCTCGCGGTTCTCGATCTGACCGGCCGCGTGGTCGCGAACCTGCAAGACGGAACGCTGGGCGCCGGGATGCACGAGCGCACGTGGAACGGCCACGATGCCCGCGGACGGATGGCCGGATCAGGCGTCTACTTCCTCCGCCTGGTCACTCCGCAGGGCAACAAGACGACGCGCTTGGTGATCGCTCGCTAGCGCGCCGATTCGCGCCAACCGGCCGGGACGCTCGCGGGCGGCGGCCGGAAGCGCCACAGACGGGTGCCGAATCCGGGCGGCGTCACCGTGCCGCCGGGGTTCGGCACCCGCTGTTTGCCCCGCAGCCCGGGAAGACAGATGGGGGGAGAGGACGCGCGTGGCTGTCTCCACCAGACAGTTGGACCGCAGCGCGTCGCGTGCCGCTGGGCGCGGGCGGCTGCTATGGACAGGTCTCTTCGCCGTCGCCTTCGGCTATCTGGAAGCGGCGGTCGTGGTCTACCTGCGCGCGCTCTACTATCCGGACGGCTTCGCGCTTCCCTTGCGTGCGCTCCCGGCGGAGATGCTGCGCATCGAGCTGGGCCGCGAGCTGGCCACACTGGTGATGCTCGCGGCAGTCGCCGTGCTCAGCGGCCGTCGGCTGGGCGAGCGTTTCGGCTACTTCCTCTTCCTCTTCGGCCTTTGGGACATCGTCTACTACATCGGTCTGTGGATCACCCTGGACTGGCCGGCGAGCCTGCTCGACTGGGACATTCTCTTCCTCCTGCCGCTGCCCTGGCTGGGACCCGTGATCGCGCCCCTGCTGATCGCCGCGAACATGGTCGGCATCGGAATCGCGATCCTGTGGCTCTATCGGCAGGGGGGGCGGTTGCGTCTGCCCGCGCTGAGTTGGCTGCTGGGCATCGCCGCGACGGCGATCCTGCTCTACTCGTTCATGCGGGACACCGGCGCCACGCTGCACCAGCGCGCGCCGGAGCCGTACGCCTATGGCTGGCTGGCAGCGGGTCTGGCCCTCTACGGGATCGCCTACGCCATCGCCCGCCTCGCCAGCCGCCGGGAAGCGCCCTAGAAGAGATCCTTCTCCCCGAGCGTCATGATCGTCATCGGCGCCGAGGGGGGCGCGTGGAAGCGCACCACCCGCCCGGTGGCGGTATCGATCACGTAGCTGCGCTCGATGGCGCCGCCCTCTCCACCGGCCACCGCGGTCGCCAGGCGGTAGCGCCCGACCAGCTCGCGATCGGCTGCGCCGGCCGGGAGGCTGTGCATGAGCTGAACCAGGAGCAGTCCGGCGATGAATCCCCAGAGTACCAGCTTGACCTTCTCGTAGCGTGACATTGCGTACCTCCTCCGATCTACGCCCCGGTCTGCGGGCGAGCGATTCGCAACTGCGCCAGGCTCGCCAGCAGGATGATCACCGAGCAGACCCAGAACGGCATCCGCAGATCGCCGCTCTGGCTGGCCGCCATTCCACCCAGCAGCGGCAGCAGGAAGCTGCCCGTGCCGACCAGCGATTCGTGGATGCCGGCTCGCCGCCCGCGCGATCCGTGATCCATGAGACTGTAAGTGATGCTGGCATGATAGGCGAAGCCCAGGGCCACGCCGATCGGGATCGTGGCCAGCAGGATCAGCGGCAGGCTCCGCAGCCAGGGCAGGACGCCGACCGACACCGCCAGGGCGGCTTGCACGAGCAGGACCGGCCCGCGGCGGAACTTCCAGCCTCCCACTCGGCGTAGCACCAGGAAGCTCACCGTCTGCACGCCGAAGACCGCACTCAGGATCAGGCCGAAGCTCCCCGAACGCAGTCCTACATCGAGCAGGAACTTCGGGTAGTGGGCGTTGAGTGTGCTGCCGATGCCGAAACCGATCGAGTTGGCGATCCAGGCCACATAGAGGAACCTGCGCAGTGTGACGACCGAGACAAGCGATGGGGGAAGCTCTCCGCGGCGCTTGGCTGAGCTGCTGGCAACCTCGTCGGGCTCTGCTGGGGCGAATCGCGGCGCCGGGCGGGCCGCCGGCAGGATCAGTGCTACGCAGGCCATCATGCCCGCTGCCACCAAGAAGCTCGGGCGATCACCGAAGAAGGCGTAGAGGCTGCCGCCCAGCAGGAAGCCGAGCGCCTTGCCCACACTCCAGCAGATGTTGAAGAACCCCACGTTGCGATCGAGGGCTCCGAGGTCGGCTTCATCGGCCAGCGCGGCCTGTACCGGCGCCCAGAAGAAGCCGATGCCCACCGCGATGATCGGCAGCAAGATCGCCAGCGTGAGCAGTGTGCCGGCCTGCATGGCGATCAGGCATCCGGCGAAGAAGAGCCATGCCCCGAAGCGCGAGAGGCGAATGCGCGAGTAGCGATCCGACAATCGGCCGGAGATCAGGGTCGTGGCGATGTAGGTCGACGAGAAGATCGCCGGCAGGATCCCGAGGTAGAGCGCGCCGGCCCCCAGCGCGATCGCCTTGTAGGGAATCGCCACCCAGATCAGGTAGACCGAGAAGTCGGTGCAGAAGGCGGTGGCGCCGATCCTCAGAATGCGGCCGGGAATGCGCATGGCCGCACTCTACTGTGGATGGGGGGCGGCGAGAAGCCGCAGCTTCGCCGGCGAGGCCGCCGGATGCCGCCAGCGCAGTGTCAGCGAGCGTCGCGGATCGGCTCGTTCGGCTCAGGAAGCGTGAAGCGCAGCGAGACCGAGGCCGGCACGGGCGGGCAGCTGATCGTAGGGCGGAGTCCCGCACACCGGTTCGTACGCCGCGCGATCACGAGGCCCGCTGGCGTCGGGATCCTACGGACCGCAACTACTTGCATGGCAGAAACCGCACCGTGCTGTCCATCTCCTCGAGGACGTAGCGCAGCGCTTCGAGCGTCTCCCTGATCTCTTT
>WJJG01000357.1 GCA_014729815.1 Candidatus Eiseniibacteriota bacterium | reverse complement strand
GTCGATTCCGCAATCCTCCATCGGCGGCATCCACAGGTCGGGCTCGGGCTCCCACATGCCCCGCGCCGCGGCCAGGGGCGGGGGCGTCGTGGGCAGCTTCAGGTGGCCCAGGATCTTGCTCACCACAGGGGGATCCGAGATCAAGGCCAGTACGCACTGCCCGTTCGTCGACCTGTTCGGCGCCGCAGGTCGCAGGTGGCTCAAGAGCCTGCCGTTCGCGGAGGAGGAACAGATGATCTTGGCGACCACGCTGCAACTCCACGACGCCTTGCAGGACCGGATGGAAAGCTTGGAGGCTGCCCTACAGCAGAGGGCCAGTCATCGCATCGATGTCAAGCTTCTGATGACCATCCCCGGCGTGAACGTCACCGTGGCCATCGGCCTGGTGGCCGCGATCGGCGACATCCAACGCTTCCCCACACCGGGTCAGCTCTCTTCCTACTTCGGGTTGGTGACACGGGTTCACCAGTCGGCGGACAAGTGCTATCACGGACACATCACCAAGGCAGGACGCAGCCATGCGCGCTGGTTGGCCATCGAAGCGGCACAGTCGCTGGCCCGGTCGGCGTCTCCGCTGGCGGCCACCTACCATCGGATCCGCAGGAAGAAGGGCCACAACGTGGCCGTGACGGCGCTGGCCCGCAAGCTCATCGTTCTGGTCTGGCACATGTTGATCCACACTGCGCCCTATCGCTATGCCCCGGTGACGCGAACCCGCCACAAGCTGCGGCGGGTGACGCCCGAAATCGGTCCCGCCGGCAAGGGCCAGGTGCCGAGGACCCTGAGTGCGGTGTACGCCGAAGCGGGCCTACCCCAGCCGACGCTGCCCACGGCAGGGGAAAGACGCGCGAAGGCCAGGAACCTGAGAACGGTGACCATCGCTCGCCGGACGCCGTCCTCGCGACGTGAGCGCATGGCAACCGTGGCCGCGCCACCTCGGCGCGTGGCGAAAAATCCACCAGCGGCCACCGCTGCATCCGTGACCGCGGGCCGATGCGGCAAGCACGAATCAGACAATAGGATCAGGACGCCCCTTGCATGACACATGGATAGCGGATCATGTGCGTGTAGGGTGCCGGGATCAGGGCGGCCAGGCGGCGGAGGAGCGGTCACGAGCACGGGCATCGCGCTGACTACCGTCGGCATCCTGGCCGCGGGCGCATTGGTCTACGCCCTCCAGGCCCTGGCCTTGCGCCGCTGAGCGGCGCCCTCACCCCTTCGGGTTCGTGACGCGGCCGAGGAAGAGGATGCTCTCCGTCACGCGGTCGCGGATGAGCAAGAGGAAAGGACGGTCGGCCTTGAAGGTCGGCGTGAAGGGCACGGTGGTCGGCATCGCCGTGGCGCCGGCCATCACCACCGCGGTCACGGCGGCAGCCTCGGTGCCCTTCTCGTTGACCTCGACGAACGCCTTGTGCAGGACCTTCGAGATGAAGAGGCGGTCCTCGGGCTTCGTGCTGGTCGTCATGCCCGAGAAGTCGGCCCCCTTGGCGGGGTCCCGACCCGGGTCAATGAAGGCTCGGACCATGCCCATGGCCTGGAGCGTCTCGCTCATCCCGTAGTCGGTCTCGAGCTTGAACCTGGGCAGGAGCACATGGGTCTTGCGCTTCTGGGTCCTGGCGATCCAGCCGGCGAGGGCTTCGCGGGTGAGCAGTTTCTCGAGGGCCGGCAGGCCGTCGGGCTTGTTGGGCGCGACGACGACCATGGCCAGCTCGTCGCCTTTGTAGGGCAGCTCGAGCACGGCGAAGCCGCCGGCGTCGGGATAGAGTCCCTCGCGCTGGCCTGGCCGCATCCTGCGAGGGGTGTCGAAAAAGGAGCCGTCGGCGTTGAAGGCGGCGTAGCGGACCACCTCGAGCTCGCGGGCCGACATGATCGGCGCCTTGACGGGGGTGCCGCCGGCGAGGGTGAAGTCGCGGTCCTCCGTGTTCTTCGCCTGGAAGGGCTCGGCCCACTCGCCCTTGAAGTAGATGGCGTTGGTGAGCACCAGGCGGATGAGCCGCGCCTGCTCAGGCGGGAGCTGCGGGATGATCTTCTCGATGCGATTGTGGGTCTGCTCCGCGGCCCAGGCGTTGATCCGCTCGCGGGCCGCGGGGAAGTGGTTGCGGAAGTCGCAGGGGAACACCCCGCCCGTGCCGTAGTGCTGGGCGATGGTCTCGACGAAGTCGGGCTTGAACGGATAGGTCTGCTCGCCCCACAGGGCGTTGGCCGCGTGGATCTCGTACTGGTCCACCTGTGCGGCGAGGCGGTTGATCTGGGCGGCGAGGTCCCGCTCCTGCTCCTGGAGGGGGCGTGTCTCGCGCCACTTGCGCTGCTTGCGGAGCTCGGCGATGCGTGCCTTGGTCGCATCGAGCTGCTCGCGCAGGCCGTCGATCCTGGCGCGCGTCGCGGCCGCGTCCTCGGGGGCCTTGTCGGGCTGGCTGATCCGGCGGTTGATCGCCGCGATGCCCTGGTGGATGAGCGCCATCTCCCACGGCTGCACGGCCTCGCCCTGGCGCCGCACCGCGGCGGGGAAGCACAGCACCTTGCCCATCTCGACGGCCGTCTCGCCCCGCGCCCCTTCGGCCGTCATGGCCAGGGCGCTCGAGATCGAGTAGGGGCTGAAGAAGAGATTCTCCCCCGCGTTCTCCTTCGCGAGCTGCTTGTAGAGGTCGAGCGCGAAGGCGCTGTTCGCCTCGACGACCGGCGCCACGGCCTCCCGGTTCACCATGCCGGCCGACGCGATACCGGCCAGCCCCACCACGATCGCCCACGCCACCGTCACCTTGTCCATGACAATCTCCTCACTCTCGCCATCGATCGGCCACACCCTCCATCGTAGCCCATTCGACGCACGAGCGCAGGGCCGGGTTCCTTGGACTCGCGCCGTGGCGGGCCGCTCACGGGCTCGCGCACCACGCGTGCGGCCCGCATCCGCAGGTGAGGGCCCGCGAGCCGCTACGCGGCGACATACAGAGGCGGGTGACGGCGGGCTGTCAGGCCATCGGCCACGTATCCGGGCCGCGGCTGCCGGGAGCCTCTGGCTCCCGTCGCCTTCTGCGAAGGCCATGCCGGCGTTCGGGCGCAAGGGGTGCGGCTGGCTAGCGGCGAGGACGCCGCGTGCCGGCGGCCAGAGCGGGTGGCCACCGTGCTGGATAGCCTGTCCGCGGTTCATGGAGCCGAGTTCTCGCGCCAGCCGATCAAGAAGCTCCCCTTGGTGGTCTCCGGCTGGCGAGGCCTGAATCCGCCCTTGCTGCGGCCGTAGTCCGCGAAAACTCCGAACGGCGCGTCCGGATGTCATTTTCGCCAGCGTGCTATCCTCCGTCGCACTATGCCCACACTCATTGCAGCTCTACTCACCTGCCTGCGGGCAGCCCTGATGTCGCGAGGCGCCTTGGCCCTGGAGAACGCTGCGCTTCGCCAGCAGTTGCTAATCAGTTCACAAGTAAGCGATCCTATGTTATCCTGCCCGCATGAAAAGAACTGATGGACGCAAGCTCAGTCACAAAACCCTTGAGGAGTTCCGCATACGGGCAGTCGCACAGGTGGAAGCAGGCCAGAGCCCGGAGGCGGTCATTCGTGCGTTGGGTCTTACACGGCCGCGGATTTACGAGTGGCTGGCGAGATATCGCGAAGGCGGGATCGATGCCCTGCGGGCAAAGCCCGTTCCCGTGCGGCCGCTGACGTTGAAGGGGAGCCAACTGCGGTGGCTCTATAGGACGATCGTGGACAAGAACCCCCTTCAGCTTCGGTTCGAGTACGCACTGTGGACGCGCGGGATGGTCCGCGAACTCATCCGGGAGAGATTCGACGTACGCTTGAGCGAGGTGTCCGTAGGGCGCTGTTGAAGAAGCTGGGGCTGACCCCTCAGAAGCCATTGCGGCGGGCTTACCAGCAGGATCCGGAGCGGGTGCAGCAATGGATCGCGAAGGACTACCCGAAGATCAAGGCGATGGCCAAAAGGGAAGGCGCGCTGATCCTTTTTGGCGACGAGGCGGGTGTGGCGCATAGGAAAATCCAACCCGATTTCGGCGCTCCCGGCGACCAAACGTCCGGGTTTGCGCGCCCCAAGGCCACCCTTGGAACGCTCTCCTCTCGCCCAATCAAGCCTGCAATCCCCTCACCGCCGGCACATCGCCCCTCCACCTGAGCCCCGGGGTTCTTTCTGGACGTAGCTCCCCCACCACCTCGACAAGGAAGTGCTCCAGACGGCCAGTCCGAATACCACCGACATGGCACTCGATGTGGGCATTCCACCGCGCGGCTGGACCGGAGAGGCCTATCGCGGACACATCATGTGGGACGAGCTCTTCAGCGGTGTCGATCTGCACGCCCGTTTCATGTACCTCTGTATTTTAGACCACGCAGGCAAGGTCGTGCTACACAAGAACCTGCCTGCCCGCCCAGAACCCTTTCTGAAGGCCATCGCACCC
>WJJG01000356.1 GCA_014729815.1 Candidatus Eiseniibacteriota bacterium | reverse complement strand
GCGCGCGCCGCGCTTTCTGACAGCTTGCGGACTGTGCCGCTGGTGGGACGCAGACGATGTATAGAATCAATCTCTACCCGGAGTACGAAGAGAAGCAGCAGCGCGCGCGGCAGCGGAGTCTGCGTCTGGCGCTGCTCGCGGCCCTGGTCGTAGGCGAGTTGGCGCTGGCCGGCGTTCTGGCGATCAGCGGCGCGCTGCTCACCGACCGCGCCGGCGCGCTGCGCGAACGCGTGGCGCGGCTCGAGCAGTTCGCGGAGCGTACACCGCAGCAGGAGGCCGACCTGGGGGCGGTGCGTGAGCTGCTGCGGCGGCGCCTGCAGCGGGTCGACTGGTCGCCGAAGCTCGCCGCACTCGCCGAGCATGCTCGCGAGCCGCTGCGCCTCACAGGGCTCAGCGGCGAAGTGTCGCGCAAGCATGAGCGTCAACTCCTGCAGATCGAAGGTGGCTATCGAGGCGATGCGGGTGCGGCCGAACCGATCCTACGACTGACCGGTGCGCTGGAGCGGGATTCCCGGCTGGGCTCCGATTTCCCCAGCGTCCGCCTCGAAACGATCGATTGGAGCGGTCCCGGGCGCTTCCAGATCGTGTGCGAAGGGGAGGCAGGATCGTGAGCCCGAGCTCCGGCTTCACCACGCTCACGGCGCTCGTGGGTCTCGCTTCGCTCCTGCTGGCAGCGGGGTTGGGCGTCGATCTCCTGGTCACCCAACCGCAGGTGGCGCAGGTCGAACGCCTTGCTCGGCAGCATTCGCAGCTGCTGAATGCCGCTACCCAGAGCATCGGGGAGGATCGCGACCAGGAGCTGTTGGCCGATTGGTTGGCGGAGGGATCCACGCGAGAGGTCGCGATCGAGGCCCACGAGGAAGATCCGGTCACCTACCTGGATCGGCAGCTGCGCACATCGCGTCTCAACCGCATCGAGTTGCGACGCGAGGGAACCTCGCGCACCGACTACCTGCAGCGCAACAAGCTCTACCTGCGCGTCACCGGATCCTTCGCGCATCTGGTGGACTTCGTGCGCCGACTGGAGCAGGCGCCGCGCTTGACGGTGATCGATGCGCTGACGGTCGAACTGATCGGCCCGCCGAACCTGCTCGAAGCGCGACTGAACGTGACGATCTTCGATCGCTGGCGGGGGGAGTCGTGAGCGCTGCACGCCCGAGTCCGAGGGGATGGATCTCCGCCGCGGCGGCGGAGGGGCCCATGGAGGGAGAAGGATGCCGCTGAAGGAGCTGCTAGAGGGCCCCCGCGGATTCTGGCTGGGGTTGGGGCTGCTGCTGATCGTGGCCGTCATCCTGGGCACGCGCACCGAGCGTGCGGTGCAAATCGTCCTGCGCGCGGGCGGCGCCACGGCGTCGGCCGCCGGGGAGGTGCGAGACGAACGGATCGATCTGCAGCGGCTGTGGCACAAGGACAGTCTCCTGGCGAGCGTGTCGGTCGATGCGCGGGACCCGTTCTATGTGGCGCCGAACACGGTCCTTGCCGATCCGCAGCCGCGTCCGGTCGCGCCCGTGGAGCCGGTCCGACCGGCGCCGCAGCCCGCACTGCGGGCGCTGCTCTACGACCAGATCGATCCCACGGCGCAGATTTCCCTGGGGGCCACCCGCTCGGACTGGTTGCGCCCCGGCGACACCTTCGGAGGGTGGGAACTGGTGTCGATCGGGCCCGACGGGATTCGCGTGCGCTCTCCGCAGGGAAGACTGCGGGAGCTCGACTAGCGCTGGCGGCCGGGTGGGCCGCCGAGTTGCTCCGGCGCGTGGC
Organism: Candidatus Eiseniibacteriota bacterium; assembly: GCA_014729815.1. Taxonomy (GTDB): domain Bacteria; phylum Eisenbacteria; class RBG-16-71-46; order CAIMUX01; family WJJG01; genus WJJG01. The sequence continues at coordinate 18,489 of WJJG01000356.1, read as the reverse complement.
GACGGGGCAGTGGGAGGGAGCATGGCGGGCTGGAATTGGGGGAGGCCGCGATCCACGGGTCGGTGGGCAGCGTGTGGGCTCGTGCTGCTGGGCGCGCTGATGCCCGCGGGGGGGATGTCGCCTCCGGCGGCCGCTCAGGATCGAAGTCCGGTTCTGGTGACCTTGGAAGCCGACAGCGCCGAAGTGACCGACCTACTGGAGATCCTGGCCCAGCGTGCCGGCCTGAACATCGTCTCGGCGCCCGAAGTCCAGGGCCAGTTGGTCTCCCTGCGGGTGAGTGAGACGCCGTTCGAGGAGGCGCTCAATCTCGTCGTGCGCGCCGCCGGGCTCGGCTACGAGCGTATGGGCAATTCGATTCTGGTGGGGGATCCCCGCAATCTGGCCACCGAGACCGGTCTGGAGACCCGCGTCTTCGAGTTGCACTATGCCGACGCCGGAGAAGTGCGCGAGATGCTGGATGTGGTCACCCGCGGCGTGACCGCCAATCTGGATGGCACGCGCCTGGTCGTGCGCGCCGCACCGGCCGACATGGAAGCCGCCGCCGACGTGATCGCACAGCTGGATCGTCCCCCCGAGCAGGTTCTGATCGAGGCGCGTCTGATCGAGGTCAATCGCTCTGCGCTCGCGGAGATCGGCATCGACTGGGAGCGGCTGACGAGCTGGGGGACGGTGGTCACCGAAGGCGCGGTCGCGGCCAGTCCTCCCGATGGGCTCCCCGAGGAGATCGGGTATACGCTGCTGGGCGAAGGCGGCCGCTTCTATCGGCAGATGGAGGCCTTCGAGGTGGCGCTCGATGCCTTGCTCACCGACGGACATGCCAACCTACTCTCCCACGCCAAGGTGTTGACCCTCAATGGCAAGCCGGCCGAGATTTTCGCCGGCGAGACGGTGCCGGTCGTGGTGACCTCGCTGCAGTCGGCGACCGCCTCCGGTGCGCTGCAGACGGTCGAGCTCGAGGAGATCGATGTCGGGGTGCAGCTGCACATCACCCCGCGCGTGGGAGAAGATGGCTTCATCACAGCCCTGGTCGAGCCCGAGGTCTCTCGCATCCTGGCGTTCGTGGGGCCCGATGACGATCTTCCGCAGACCTCCACGCGTCGCGCGCGCTCGCTGGTGCGCATGCAGGATGGACAAACGGTCTATCTCGGGGGACTCCTCTCGGAGGAACGGCGGCGCACGGTCAAGAAGGTGCCGATCCTGGGCAGCATCCCGCTGCTGGGACACTTCTTCCGTCACTATCGCGACGAGACCCAGCGCGTCGATCTGGTCATCGAGATCATCCCGCGTCTGATTCGCGACGGCGTGGCCGACGCGTCTGCGGGATCTGCCGGCGGTCAGTAGTCGATCTGCGGCGCGCTAACTTCATTCTTCGTGAAGGATTACCCGCGGCGCTGCACGCGGGACCTCCAGGGACGTCGTGCCCCCGGCTCGCCGCCGGCGCTCCCGAAGCCCCCGCGTTCGCTAATCTTGATCATCAGATCTTCGGGAGGCCGACTGCGGAGCACTCGTGTACTCTGCAGCCAGCCGGGCGATGGGCCATGCGGCCCATGACGGGCGATGGAGCGGCACGACGGGCCATGCAGCCGCGCGACGGGGGGGAGCCCACGACAGGGGGGCACGGCGCGCGGCAGGCGGCCGGTGCGCCGCGAGGGAACCGAGCGGGCAGTGCGGGGGACAGGAGAACCGAGGATGCAGGAAACACACGGGGCGATGGACGCAATGGCGGGCAGCGCGGAGGCCTCGCGCGAACTGATGTGGAACATGGGCACGCTCAGTCACGTGCTCATGTACGCCTTGATGGTGGTCTCCTTCGTGATCTTCGGGATCGGGTTGGCGCGCCGCATCCGCTTCTGGAAGCGCGGCCGGCCGGCCGGGGAGCCGGTGGGCGATTGGGGCCGCCGTCTTTGGATCCTGCTACGTGAGACCTTCTGGCAGCGGCAGACGCGGCGCCGCTTGCTGCCGGGGCTCTTCCATTCCCTGATCTTCTACAGCTTCCTGGTGCTCTTCGTGACGACGCTGATCGTGATGGTCGACATGGACTTCGGCCTGCGCATCTACCACGGTCCCTTCTATCTGGGTGTGACGCTGGCGGCCGATCTGGCCGGCGGGCTGCTGCTTCTGGGGCTGGTCATCGCGGCGGTACGGCGCTACCTCGCCAAGCCGGGCTTCCTGCCCCCGAATCAGGGTGTCGATGCCGCGGTGCTGCTGATCCTGGGGGGAATCGTCCTGACCGGCTTCGTGGCCGAGGGAGCCCGGATCGCCCTGCATCCGAACGGCGATCCGTGGCGCGCCTACTCGCCGATCGGCAGCCTTTTCGCTGGTCTCTTCGCCGGGGCGGATCCCGGTGTGGGGCGCCCGATCCACTTCGCGACCTGGTGGGTGCATGCCCTGGGGACCTTCACCCTGATCGCGCTGATCCCCTTCACCAAGTTCTTCCACATGCTCAGTATCCCCACCAACCAGTTCCTCGCCAAGCTGGCGCCCGCCGGGTCGCTGCAGCGCGAAGACATCGAGGCGCTCTTCGCCTCCGACGACATCGACGAGGACTTCGCCATCGGCGTGGCCGAGCCGCGGCACCTGACCTGGAAACAGCGTCTCGATCTCTCGGCCTGCATCGACTGCGGCCGCTGCGATGACGTGTGTCCGGTCAACTGCGTGGACCAGCCGCTCAGCCCTCGCAGCTTGATCAAGGATCTCGAGCGCCTCACCGAAGGCAGCGACGCCGACTTTCGTGCAGCAGCCCAGGCGGCGTCGGAGGGCTCGTCGAACGACGCTGCCGGAGCAGCGGGGAACAGCAGCACGGCGGCTGGGGGCCAGCCGCTGCCGATCATCGGGGCCGAGGACACCGTCTTCGCCGACACGGAGTTCATCTGGTACTGCCGGACCTGTTTCGCTTGCCAGAACATCTGCCCGGCCGGCATCTGGCACGTCGACCAGTTCATGGAGCTACGGCGCGCACAGGTCCTCATGGAGGGCCAGCTTCCGACCGAGGCGGGACGCGCGCTCAAGACCATGGAGGCGCAAGGCAACCCGTTCGGCGCGCAGGCCGACCGGATGGATCTGGTCGAGAGGCTGGAGATTCCGATCGTGGGACCCGGCGAGGAGACCGACGTCCTCTTCTGGATCGGCTGCACGACCACCTTCGATCCCGAGAAGCACAAGATCGCCGAGGACATGATCGCGATCATGAAGCATCTCGGCGTGCGATTCGGTCATCTGGGCAAAGACGAGAGCTGCTGCGGGGATCCGGCGCGCGTGCTGGGGGAGGAGAATCTCTTCCAGGCCACGGCCAAGCAGACCGTCGAGGCGCTCCAGGCGCGGAAGTTCCAGCAGCTCCTGGTGACCTGTCCGCACGGCTACAACGTATTCAAGAACGAATACCCGCAGTTCGGCGGCCACTTCGAGGTCGTTCATCACACCGAGCTGCTGGCGCGTTGGATCCGGGAGGGCCGGCTGAAGCTCACCCGACCCGTCGAGGTGCGTGCGGCATTCCACGATCCCTGCTACCTGGGACGCTATCAGGGGATCACCGCGCCCCCGCGGGAGATCTTGCGTGCGCTGCCCGGACTCGACGTGCGGCGCTTCGGCCGCGAGAAGCAGGAGAGCTTCTGCTGCGGCGCCGGGGGCGGGCACTACTGGATGGATCTCGATGTGGGCGAGGCGGATCGGGTCGACAACTGCCGGGTGCGCGAGGCGCAGGCCAGTGGAGCCGAAACGATCGCCGTCGGTTGTCCGATGTGCCTGCAGATGCTGACCGACGGGCTCAAGCAGACCGATCTGGACGAGAAGATCCGCGTGCGGGAGATCGTCAGCCTGGTGCGCGAGGCGGCGGGGATCTAGATCCGTAGTGTCGCAAGCGACCGAGACCCGCGGGCGAAGACGGAGACGGCCGTCGACGAACCCCGGGATGCCCGTCGAGCCCCGAAAGGAAGCGGCGGGGAGGCGAACTCCCCGCCGCCGATCTGCCTCTGCCAAGCGGGCGCCGAGCGGACTCCGGTCGCACTCGGCGCCGTGTGGTCCCTACCGTGCCAGCACGATCTTGTGCGTGGCCTTCTGTTGCGCGGCTTGCAGACGCGTCAGGTATACCCCCGAGGGCACCAGGCGCGCGCCGTCATCGCGTCCATCCCAGGGTACCGTATAGAAACCGGCGGCCTGGTGACCGGAGACGAGCGTGCGTACCGTGCGGCCGGTCGGATCGAAGATCTGCAGCAGCACCTCGCCGCTCTGCGGCAGGCGATAGCGCAGTGTCGTCCCGCGTGCGAACGGATTCGGATCGGCGGGCTCGAGGAAGAGCACGCGGACGTCGCGTCCCTCCTCGATGCGCGAGAAGTCGATCTCGAAGCCGTCGACTAGCACGTCGTCGACGTACCAGCCCTCGCGCGTGACCGCCCCATCGGATCCGAAGCGGAAGCGGAATTGGGCGTTGCCCTCGTAGGCCGTGAGGTTGAAGTGCACCTCGTGCCAGTCGCGGCGGCCGGAGAAGAAGGGCGTCTCGGGCGGGAAGGGGCCCGGCGTGCCGCCCTCGCGGACCAGGAAGGTGTAGCCGCCCTCGGGGAAGATCTGCTCCCAAGGTCCGCCGTCGATGCTGATCTCCACCAGTCCGCCGTCATAGGCGTAGCCGGTGTGGGCATCGCTGCTCTCGGCGTCGACCCACTGCCAGTAGTGCATGTAGGAGTCGATTCCCAGCTCCACCGGTTCGCTCACCAGACCGGCATCGAGCAGATCGGCGTACTCCCCGGCGCCCGTGTCGCCGCACTTCCAGCTATAGCTGCCACCAGCGGTATGGTTGCGCTGCGTGCTCCTATGCCACTGATCGCCGAAGCCCGGCAGCACGTTGCCATGCGTCCAGCCGCCCGGACCGGCCTCCATATCGTCGGAGTAGAGCTCGACGATCGGCGCCACGTAGAAGCCGTAGAGGTCGGTGGGCGCGCCCGGTGGGTCGGTGGCCCCGTTGCCGGCCACGTCTTCGACATCCAGGTAGTACTCGACGAACGAGCCGTGCGGGTGTCCCGGGATGCCGGCCGCATACTGGACGGCGTCGGTCGGGGTCATCTCCAGGGGCGAGAATGCGGAGCCGTTGACCCGGTACCAGAGCGTGGCATGGTCGAGCGCCGAGAAGTCGTCGATCATCGTCTCGACGACGTAGGGACCGACCTGATCCTCGGTCGAGCGCAGCTCGGTCGTCTCGCTGATCACCGGCGCGCCGATGTCGGTCAGACAGAAGTCGACGACCGTCTCCTCGCCATCGCTCACCTCGACGCCGGTGACCGTCTGGGGCTCGAAGCTCGGATGCGAGGCGCTCACCGTGTAGGTGCCGGCCGGAATGCTGATGGCGTATGTGCCATCGCCCTGACTGGTCGTCTGACGGTCGAGTTCGACCACGTCGATCATCACGCCGGCCACAGGCGTGCCGCCGTTCGAGCCGTTGGTGATCGTGCCGGTCAGGTTGCCATAGCCGGTCATCACCGCCAGGACCGCCTCATAGGCATCCAGGAACCCCCAGCCGTAGGTGTTGTCCTCACCCGTCGACCCGAAGTCGTGCGCCGTCTGGCTGATGATCTCCTTGATCGTATCCACGTCCAGATCGGGATTGGCCTCGCGCATCAACCCCACGACGCCGGCCACGTGGGGGCCGGCCATCGAGGTGCCGCTGTAGCTGCCCGAGTACCCGCCGCCCGGGACGCAGGAGTAGACGTCGACGCCGGGCGCCGCGACCTCGGGCTTGATCGTCACGCCGTCGCAGCCCGACGGGCCGCGGCTCGAGAAGCCGGCGATCGGGTAGGGGTAGTCGTAGTTGGTCGCATCCACGGCGCCCACCGAGTAGGTGTTCCAGGGCGTCGTGATCCGGTCGGCCGGCGAGCCGATCGTCTCGGCCCCGGGGCCCTCGTTGCCGGCGCTCCAGGTGGTGACGACTCCGGAGGCCTCACAGTTGTCGATGCAGTCCCACCAGCGGCTGTCACAGTCCTCGTAGTCGTATCCGAAGTTCTCGTTGATCCGCCAGGAGTTCTGCACGACGTCCGGCACATCGTCGTGCGTTCCGGGATCGCCATCCGGGTCGGCCAGCCACTGGTAGCAGGCGATCACATCGTTGTCGAACTCAGGTCCGACACCCTGGTCGATCGCGTTGCAGGCGATCCATAGCGCGTTCCAGGCCACACCGACCGTATCCTGCGTCGCGGCGCCCAAACCGCACTCGGTGCCCATAACGTGCGTGCCATGGCCGTACCCGTCATACGGGAAGGTGGGGTGTCCACCGAGGACGTCCAGCCAGCACTCGTCGGCCGGTGCGAAGTTGCCGCGCCAGCGGTCGGACAGAGCCGGGTGGTTGCCGTCGACGCCGGTGTCGCAGTTGGCGACGATCGTGCCTGCGCCGGTAATTCCGAGTTCGTACCAGACGCGATCGGCGTTGATCGCGCGCAGCCCCGGTGTGACGCCGATGCCGCGCAGCGACTCGTCGTCCGCCGCCGGATCGACGATCGGCTCGATCAGCTCGATCGAGAAGTTCGGCTCGATGTAGGCCACATCGTCTCGCGCGGCGATCTCGTAGATCAGGGCCTTGGTGGCCTGCACGACCACCAGGTTCGAGATCCAGTAGCCGGTGTAGCCGACCACCTGGCCCGTGGCCTGCTCGTCGGCCAGGAAGGCCAGCAGATCGTCCTGCGTCACCACGACTTCCTGCAGCGCGCGCACCACACGCTCGTGCCGCACCGACAGGCGCGCACGCTCCTGCTTGAGCGTCTCGTTCAACTCCGCGATCGGCGCCTGCTCCTGCATCGTGCAGATCACCGAGACGAGCGCGTCGTCATCGAGTGACTGCAGATGCTGCTCGAAACCGTCAGCGATCTCGGCCATCGCGCTCGCGCGCGGGACCGCGATCAGAGAAAGCGCCAGAACCAGAGGGAGGGCCAAGAAAGGGAAGGACCGCCTCATGCCACACCGCCTTTCCTCGAATGCCATGCGCGCCGCGGCGTGCGTCCGCGGCGGCGGATGCCTGGTTCCTAGGATCCAACCGGCGGGTCTCGGTTGACATCCCTCGGCCCGGCGCGTGCGGGATCGCGCCGGACACAATTCATCAAGCTAACAGATATATCTTACAGGTATTTAGCCGTTCTGTCAATCCGGAGGCGGCGAGCCCGGGGTCGGACGACCCCGGGTTCGCCAGTAATGGCTTGTGATTGCACCGGCTACGAGCGAGTGGCGTGCGCCATCCGCCTCGCGGACGCCGTTGCCTCCCGCAGGAGGCAGCGGCCGCCTTGGTCATCGCACCATCAGCAGGGGACGCACTGCCTGCCGGGCGCCCGCCTCGAGCCGGGCGAAGTAGACCCCGGCAGCCACCGCGGCGCCGGCGTCGCTGCGCCCGTCCCACTGCAGGTCGTGCGGACCGGATGCCAGAGAGCCTTCGAAGAGCGTGCGCACGAGTCGGCCCTGCGCATCGAGCACCGTCAGACGCGCGCGCGTGGCATGTGGCAGAGCGAAAGCGATCCGAGCGCCGCGCAGCGCCGGGCTCTGCGCCCGCAGGCGCAACCGCGTAGCGGGCATCGCCTCCTCGGCGACATCGGATGCCCCCGCGAAAAGCGTACCGACGATCGTCTCGACATTGGTGCGCAGATCCGAGTGGTCCCAGCGGTACGGTCGGCCACTGAGGAAGGCGAATTGCGCGCCGTCGGGATTGTACGTGCCGCCGCCTTCGGGGGCCCGCCAGACACCGATGCCCGCGTCGGGGTCATAGCCCAACGTGGCGATGTAGAGCAGCGTGGAGGTCGGCTGCGTGAGCTGCTGGTCGAACACCCGGCAGTAGCTCTGCGTACCCGTGCGTGCGATATCGGTCAGCTCGTCGTGCACCGAGACGCAGTCGTAGATGCTGTTGCCATTGATGAAGTTGATCCCCAGGTAGTCACACATCTCGTCGTCCAGGAAGTTGCTGCCCTGACGGGTCATCAGCAGCACGTTCCCGCCTGCCTCGAGGTAGGAGAGGATCGAGGTGTTCATCCAACAGCCCAGATCCCCATTGTAGTCGTTGCCGACCCAGATGACCGTCTCGTAGGAGCCCAGCGTGGGGGAGGGCACCCGCCCGTGGCCCTCGCAGGGGGGCAGCGTTTCGGGATACCCACCGTCCGGCTCGTCGAAGCAGTCCCAGAAGGAGATCTCCAGGTCGCCCCAGAAGGCGTTGTTCATGTACGCGTTCCAGATCTCGGTGCCGTAGGTGTCCCAGTCGACGCCGTTGACCAGCAGGATGCCGGCGTCGAAGGTCGGATCGATCACCGGTTCGGTGATCCGCTTGAGGATCCAGTCGTTCGGGTCGAGCTCGACCACCTCGGCGGGCACATCCAACGGCAGCACGTACTCCTCGTGCGCCAGCGAGTTGTCGACGACGAACTCCTCGACCACCCCCCCCCCGCAGGTGGCATGAATGTCGATCGGCATGTGGAAGACGCCGCAGTTGTCCTGGATCTGATCGATCGTCAGGTGCAGCTCCCAACCGCGATCGGTCTCGACGTTCTCCCACGTGTAGCCGTAGTGCGGGTAGTACTCCCCGTAGATCCACTGCTGGAAGAAGTCGGTCAGATCCATGCCCGAGATGCCTTCCGCCAGCGCCTGCAGGTCCTCGGTGGTCGCCGCGCCGAACTCGTAGGCCTCTCGGTAGTCGTGCAGCAACTGCCAGAAGTTCGCATCTCCGATCACATGGCGCAGCATGTGCACGACCCAGGAGGCCTTGTAGTAGGTCAGCCCGGTGTGGAAGATCCGCCCCCAGTCGCTCAGATCGGGCACATAGATCGTGCCCCCGCCGAAATACTTCGTGCTGTTCATCTTGCCCCAATATCCGTCGGGGCCGTAGGCGTGCTCGAGCCAGAGCGCCTCGGAGTAGACCGCAAAGCCCTCGTTGAGCCAGATGTGATGGAAGTCGGCGCAAGTGACCATATCGCCCCACCACTGGTGCGCGAGCTCGTGGGCGATGATCGTCTCGTAGAAGGCGCCGGTGCTGGTGCAGGTCTGGTGCTCCATCGCGCCGCCCCAAGGGAACTCGGCGTGGCCGTACTTCTCGTTGATGAACGGATACTCCCCGTACACGGTGGCGAAGAAGGCGATCATGTCCTTGACCTGCAGGTTGGCCTCGTAGGTCTCATCGACGTGATCGGGATAGATGAAGAACTTGATCTCCATCGAGTCGGTCTCATCGTACTGGTAGTAGTCGGACCAGACCGCGTAGGGATGGATGGCCAGGGAGACCAGGTAGGTGGCGATCGGGTACTCCTCGTGCCACCAGTAGGTATCCCAGTCCTGTCCGTAGTTGACGTCGACCAGCGTGCCGTTGGACGCCACGATCAGACCCGAGGGCACCGTGACACGAATGTCCATCCAGTCGGCCTTGTCGTCCGACCAGTCGTCACAGGGCCACCAGGAGCGCGCCCCGAACGGCTCCGACAGCGTCCAGATCATCGGCTCGCCGCCGTGCTGGTTCCAGCCGAAGGCGCCGTAGCTGAGATCGGGCGGTCCGGCATAGGTCACTTCGACGGTGACCGTCTCATCCTGCAGATAGGTGCGATCGAGATCGATCGAGAGCAGGTCGTCGATGTGTGTGAAGGTCGTCGGGACGCCCCCGGCCGTACACGCCGAGACGCCCAGGGTCGTGGCCAGATCGAGATCGACGACATCCGCCGTAGCGGCATCGACCTCGAAGGTGCCCACCAGGACCCCGCTGACCTCGTTGATCGAGGGATCGACGGTCAGGTCGAGCTCGTAGGAAACAGCGTCCAGGCCGAGCTGGTTGGCCGTCGGCTCCTGCGACCAGCGGTACATCTTCTCGTAGAAGGCGATCTTGCGCTCGGACTCTTCCGGAGCTGGGTCGTAGTCCCACGGCTTCAGCGTTTCGGACGCCGGCGGATCGCTGGGGGACGGCTCGGCGCCGCTCGGCTCTCCCGAAGTCAGGACCAGACCCATGATCGCCAGTAGGCAAGCTGCCAGAACGGCCAGACGGCCGCGGTTCCAAAACGTGCGAGTTGACATCAGCTGTTCCTCTCCTCTCTCTCCCTGGGCCCTCCTGTGTACAGGCCCCGGTGACCTCCTTACGTTGCCCTGGCGCACACGTGACGACATCGCCCGCTCGCGCCTCGCGGGCGGCAGCGAAATCGGACTCTGCCCATATCGATGTCGCCTCGTGGGGATTGCGTGCGCTCCCATAGTATACCAGCTTCCGACGCTTCGAGTCCCGCCTCGTCGAGCATGGTGCAGATGCCGCGACGATGGCATCGAGCGCTGCCCGAAACCGCTTGCGCCGCGCCGGCCCACGCGCTATGTTGCGTTAGCGTGATGGCTCTGCAACTGCAAGCGGCGCAAGGAGGTGGGAGATGTTCCGCGGACTCTATGTGGCTCTCGTGACCCCCTTCGGCCCCGACGGCGCGCTCAACGAGGAGAAGCTGCGCGAACTGGTTCGGCGCCACATTTCAGCGGGGACCGACGGCCTCGTCCCCTGCGGAACGACCGGCGAGAATCCGGCGCTCTATGGGTGGGATGAGCATTTCCGGGTCATCGAGATCGTTCTTGAGGAGGCGCGCGGCAAGCTGAAGATCATCGGGGGAGCCGGTACGAACTCCACGACTCGCTCGGTGATGAACGTCAAGCGCCTGGGAGAGATGGGTGCCGATGGTGCCCTGATGATCACACCCTACTACAACAAGCCGACCCAGGATGGGCTGGTGGCGCATTTCCGCGCGGTGGCCGACGCCAGTCCGGTGCCGCTGGTGCTGTACAACGTGCCCAGTCGCACCGGTGTGAACATGCTGCCCGAGACGGTGGCGCGGCTGGCCGATCACGAGCGGATCGTCTGCGTCAAGGAGGCCAGCGGGAGTCTGGTCCAGGCGTCCTGGATCAAACGGCTCTGTGGCGATGCGCTGACGATCCTCTCGGGCGAGGATCCGGTGATCTACCCGACGATGTGCGTCGGCGGTGACGGCGTGATCTCGGTGCTCGGCAATGTCGTGCCCGAAGACGTGCGGTCCATGATCCAGGCCTTCCGCAACGGCGATCACCAGAAGGCGCGCGAGTGGCATCTGCGGCTCCTGCCGTTGGCGCAGGCGCTCTTCCTGGAGACCAATCCCATGCCGGTGAAGGAGGCCATGAACCTGCTCGGCTGGGAGGTGGGCAGTCCGCGCCTCCCGCTGGTGCGGATGAAGCCGGAGAACGTCGAGCGGCTGCGCCAGGCGATGGTGGCCTACGGCCTGCTCCAGCCGGCGGCGGTCTCGTCATGATCCCGGTCGCCGTCTGTGGGGGCGGCGGGCGCATCGGCGGCGATGTCGCCGCGGCGGTGGCCGCCTCGTCGGAGTTCGCGCTTGCGGCGATTCTCGAGCGCGAGGACCATCCGGCGCGCGGCTCACGGCTGTACGACGCCCCGGTCGTGGGCAGCCTGCATGAGCTGCCGGCGGAATGCCGTGTGCTGGTCGACTTCACCGCCCCCCCGGCGACCGATCGGATCGCCGGGGGGGGGTCCGAGCGCGGGATGGCGGTCGTCAGCGGCGCTACGGCACTCGAGCCGCAACAGCACGAGGCCCTGCGTCTCGCCGCCGAGCGCGTGCCGGTCGTCTACGCGCCGAACATGTCGATGGGTGTTGCGGTCGTCAATCGGCTGATCCGCGAAGCCGCCCGGCGGCTTTCCGCCTACGACATCGAAATCGTCGAGATGCACCATCGGCGTAAGCGCGATGCCCCCAGCGGCACCGCCCTGCGTTTCGCCGAGACGCTGGCGCAAGCGCGCGGGGGCTTGCGCCGCATTCATGGCCGCGAGGGGGTGACCGGTGAGCGATCGCACGACGAAGTGGCCGTACACGCTTTGCGTGGCGGGGATGTCGTCGGCGAGCATCAGGTCATCCTGGCCGGACCGGGGGAGCGGGTGATCATCTCGCATCGCGCCGAGAGCCGCGGGGCCTTCGTCTCCGGGGTCCTGCAGGCGATCCGGTTCGTAGCCGGTGCGGCCGCGGGGCTCTATGCCATGGAGGATGTCCTCGGCATCCAGACCTAGATCGCTTCGCGTGATTTCGCGAGGGAGCATGCTCGAGTGGCCAGCGCGGGAACCGTCGACGGGGGCGGCGCGCCACCACACCTGGAATCGCGCGCGGCGGTCTAGAGTCCCGAGTAGTGGTGCACCTGCCGGAGCACTTCCTCGTCGACCCCCATGCGCAGCAGAAAGGCGCGCCGCTCCTCCTTGATGCGTTCGACCCAGGCGACGTATTCGTCGTGCCGCCCGCGACGTGCGTAGAAGAGGCGCGGGTCGAGAATCTCGTCCCCCACCGCTTCGACGAGGGGGTGGTTCTCGGGCGCGTTGACGTCCACGATCTCGTAGCCGAAGTCGGGATCCTCCTTCCAGGCGATCCAGTGCGCGAGCAGGGCCTCGAGCATCGCCGAGGAGTGACGGATCTTGACCTTCAGCGCCCGCCCGGCGTCCACGTCACGCGCATCTCCGCCGATGTAGCCGGTGTTCATCAGCCAGAGCTGCAGGTCCGGCAGCCGTGCCGCGAGCTCCTCGAAGCGGCGCGCTTGCAGGTGCGGCACGCGTGGGAAAAAGGGCTGCGTGAAAGGGGAGCGTGTCTTGCCGCGGTCCTTCCCGGCCGCGGACGTCTTGGACGTCTCGCCGAGCATGAAGTAGGCCGCGGCCTGGAGCGGAGAGGTGAAGCGTACGATCCCGGGCGTTGCCGCATCGGGCCCCTCATCGCGATTGAGGATGCCCAGCGACTGGATCTCGGGGATGCGGTGCAGATCCGCGGCGTTGTCGATCGCATGCATCGGGATGATCGAGCGACCGTTCTGCGTCCAGACGACGAAGTCCCAGCCGTCGAGCGGCACGCCACGCTCGTCGAGTACCTCGTCCGCGCGCACCTTGCCGGCCACGTAGGCGTCGACGTTCTCGCGCGGCGCACCGGTACTGACCAGGGCGTCGTAGAGGCGCGCGACGTCCTCGGGCGCGAGGCTCTCCTTGCTGAAGTCGTAGGTGCCGTCGGGATCGAGATAGACGTTCTCCACCCAGGCTTCGGGCTGGATCGTGCCGCGATAGATGACCGGTTCGCTCTCCTCCCGCAGGCCGTGCGTCTTGGCGAAACAGCCGTTCTCGGTGGGAGTGCAGCTGCCATCGGGCCAGAGGCAGATCATGTCGTCCTGCACCGGCTCGGTGAGATCGCCCTGGTGGCTGAAAGTGGTCGTCGTCTTGCCGGTGCCGCTGAGACCCATCACCGCCATCATCACCCGCCGTCCCGCCACGGTGACCGCCTTGGCTCCGGCGTGCAGCACCAACCCGCCGAGCTGATAGACATACTCGTTGAGCATGCGCAGCATGCCCTTCTTGCTCTCTCCGAAGTAGTCCGATCCCAGAACGTAGGTCGTCCAGTGTTCGAGATCGACCAGGATCGCAACTTGTGGCGGACTCCCGGGAGCGGGACAGCCGGGAGTCATGACCAGACGAAACTGGGGCCGGAACGGCTGGGTGCGCTCCTCGGACGACTCTACCGCTTCACGCGGAAAGGCCAAGATCTGCTGCATGCCGGCGATGTTGGCCCCTTCGGGGGTGTAGAGCCACTGCACGGCCGGCGCCAGCGGGCCCAGGCCCTGATAGCCGTCGATCTGGATCAACGTCCCGATACGCTCGATATACTGCCGCTGGTGTTCGATGATGCCGGCTGCCTCCTCGCTGCGCATCACGTGGGAGGAGTAGAAGCCGGCTTCGTGCATCGGGGCGATGATATGCGTGTGCTTCGCCATGCGCGCCTTGCAGCGCGTGATCCGATCGAGATTGCCGTAGCGCGATTCGTAGATGTGCGGTACGTGTCGCTTGCTCAGCTCGCGGAGCTCGGCTTGCGAGGGGTTGGCGATCGTGCGCACCGCATAGGGGATCTTCGCCGAGTGGCGGAAGGTGTCCACTTGCTCGTCCATCGTCTCTCTCCGACCTATCCAGAAGCTCCTCGCCGGGCCGCGCCGGCGGGATCCGCCGCACACGGCGAGAAACGAGCCGAGTAGGATACTCCCGCGCTGCGGCCAGGTCGAGTCCCCACTGCGGGTTTTCGTCGCCCGCGGGCGGGCGCCATCCCTCCCATGAATCGGCGGGAGAGGGGCTTATGTCTACGTCTTCCGGCTGCGCTGGCAGGGGAGGATTCCTTGCCGCCTCGCCAGCTATGCAGTAGAATCAAAGAGAACGTGGAATCGCGTGGATTCGATGCCTGAGAGCGGCTCCGCGCAGGCCGCCGGCGGGCTTTCCCCACAGAGGACCTGCCTGCACACCGGTCGCGTTGGTCTGAGCCCACGCGCCGGCAGCTCTTGGATTTTCGGGAAGGAGGAATTGGATGAGTTCCGAGTACCGCGATGGTAACGCACTGTCTGGCAATCACTTGTCTGCACGCTCGGGGCGCCTGGCAGGGGTCCTGGTTCTGTTGGTAGGCGCCCTGGCCCTCCTGGCGGGCGGGCCCGCGCCGGCCGGTGCGGATGCCATCGATGACGAGGTGGCCGCCATCCAAGCCGAGATCGATGCCCACGGGTACTGCTGGGAAGCGGAGCGCACCAGTGTGATGGAGCTGCCGCTCGAGCAGCGGCAGAACCTGCGAGGCCTGGTGCTGCCCCCCGGGGAGAGCGGCTATCTGACGGAGGAGGAGATCCACTCGCGTCCCGAGCCCGGCATGTTCCGCAGTTACTTCAGCTGGGAGGACGAGGGGATCATGACCCCGGTGCGCAACCAGGGCAACTGCGGCTCCTGCTGGGCGTTCGCGGCCATCGGCGTGCACGAGGCCTACATCAACATGGTCACTGGCGTCGAGCAGAACCTCTCGGAGCAGCAGATGGTCTCCTGCACCTCGGACGGCTGTGGCGGCGGCTGGATGTCGACCGCCTACAACCTGATGCGCAGCTACGGCTGCGTCGCGGAGCTCTGCATGCCGTATGAGGCCAGCGACTACGTGCCGTGCACGCAGTACCAGTGCGATGTGGTCGACGACATCGACGGCTACTACAACACCGGCAACACGGTCACGCAGATCAAGGCGGCATTGGCCAACGGCCCGGTCTCGTGCGCCATGGCGGCCCTCGACGACTTCGAGGCCTACGGCGGCGGCTGCTACCAGCACGCCGGCTGGCATCAGATCAATCACGCCGTGGTGATCGTCGGGTGGGACGACAACGCCTGCGGCGGCGCCGGCGCCTGGCACGTGCGCAACTCCTGGGGCAGCGGCTGGGGTGAGGATGGCTACTGCTGGATCCGCTACGGCCATGTGCAGATCGGCTACAGCTCGCAGCAGATCAATTACTCGCCCCGCTACCCGGTCGTGCTCGCGCATGCGCCGCTGGGCAATCAGAGCGATTCGCCGGACGGCCATCCGATCTCGGCCGAGGTCTTCGCCTATCTCGACGATGTGGCCAGCGCGACGATCTACTACCGCGTCGACGGCGGCTCCTACCAGCCGGTCAGCATGACGCAGGCCGACGGGGATACCTATGTCGGCACGATTCCGCCCCAACCGGTGGGTGCGGAGATCGACTACTATCTGCAGGCGCAGGATAGCGGCGGACGCGCCGGATACCATCCCAAGGACGGGCCGCCCGAGCATCACAGCTTCCGCGTGGTCAACTTCGTGACCATGGACTCCTGCGAAGAGCTCGGCGACTGGTCGTTGAGCGCCGGCGACGACGATGCCAGCGACGGCTTCTGGGAGTGCGGCGACCCGGAGGGCACCTCGTACAACGGCTATCCGGTGCAGTCGGAGGACGACACGACCCCCGCTTCGGGCGTGAACTGCTTCGTCACGGGCGCGGCCGCCGAGGGCAACGTGATCAACAACGATGTCGACGATGGCAAGACGACGCTGACGTCGGCGACCTTCAACCTCGGGGATCTGAGTGAGGCTTTCCTGGCCTTCGATCTCTGGTACGTCAATGACGCCGGCTACGCCCCGGTCAACGACGAGCTGTCCGTGGACGTCTCGAACAACGGCGGCGGGAGCTGGACGAACCTGCTGACGCTCTCGGATAGCTGGTATCCGGGCGAGTGGCAGCGCTACGAGTTCGAGTTGCACAACGAGATTGCGCTGACCTCGCAGATCGTGGTGCGGTTCGTGGCCAGCGACTACGACATCCCGAACACGGTTGAGGCCATGCTGGACGAGTTCGAGATCTCGACCACCCAGGGTCTGGCCGCGGCGCCGGGTGACGCGGCACCGTTGGCGCTGCAGTTGCGCGCCCCGCGCCCGAACCCGGCGGCAGGCGCCGCGCGGGTGAGCTTCGCGCTTCCCGCCACGGGTCATGTCGAGCTCGGTGTCTACTCGCTCGATGGCCGCCGGCTGTGCGCGCTCCACAACGGAAGCGCCTCGCCAGGCGTCCATCGCATCGATTGGGACGGCCGCGACGGCGCCGGCCAGTCGCTGCCCGCGGGGGTCTACTACCTGCGGCTGGTGACGCCGCAGGGTGTGCGCAGCGCGCCGATCACCATCGTTCGCTAGCACAGCCCGGGCCCGCGGCCGCGCGGACGCGGGCTTGCGATTGACGACGGCCGGGGTATCCTGCCAGGGATGCCCCGGCCGATTCGCTTGTCCCGGGGAGGGGGAGACGGGGGCGCCGTATGAGATCCTTTGTCCGGGCGAGAGGGGAGAGCGGGCGCTGCATGAGATCCTGGGCGGCGCCGGTCGGACTCTGCCTGCTGGCCGGATCGCTGCAGCTCGGCTCTCTGGGCTGCGCCGGACCGGGCCGCGATCCCGACATCGTGCTGATCACGCTCGATACGACGCGTGCCGATCGTCTGGGCTGCTACGGCTCGACGATCGCCGCCACGCCGCATCTGGATCGCGTGGCCGAGGAAGCGATCCTCTTCGAGAATGCGATCACCTCGGTGCCGTTGACCCTGCCCTCGCACGCCTCCATTCTGACGGGCCTGCATCCGCCTTCCCACGGCGCGCGCAACAACGCCAGCTTTCGCGTGGACGACGAGATCACGACCCTCGCCGAGCGCCTCAGCGCTCGCGGCTACCATTGCGCCGCCTTCGTGAGCGCCTACGTGCTGGATCACGCCTTCGGCCTGCAGCAGGGCTTCGCGCACTACGACGATGCCCTCGGCGGGGTGGAGCGTAGCGCCGACGAGACCACCGCGCGAGCGGTCGATTACCTGGCCCGTCAGGGAGAGCAGCCCCTCTTTCTTTGGGTGCACTATTTCGATCCGCACACGCCGTGGGCGCCGCCCGAGCCGTTTGCCTCGGACACGCGCGGGAGCGCCTACGACGCCGAGATCAGCAGCATGGATGCCGGCCTTGGAGAGCTGCTCGAGGCGTTGCGCGCACGGGGGCGCTATGGGGACGCGCATCTGATCATCGTGGCCGATCACGGCGAGGGACTCGGCGACCATCGCGAGCACGAGCACGGCATCTTCCTCTACGAGGAGTGCCTGCGGGTTCCTTGGCTCTGGAAGCTGCCCGGAGCCCGTCGCACGGGCCGCGAGCCGGCGCTGGTCGGAACCGTGGATCTCGTTCCCACGCTCTGCGACCTGCTGAGATTGCCGCAGGATCGATCTTTGGAGGGGGCCTCGCTGCGCGCGCTCCTGGATGGGGGCGCTCCGCCCGCTCGCGCGGGACTCTACGCGGAGACGATGTACCCCTACTACAGCTACGGCTGGAGTCCGCTCGAAGCCTGGCGCGAGGCGGATCTGAAGCTGATCGCGGCGCCCGAGGCGGAGCTCTACGATCTCTCCGGCGACCCGGCGGAGCGGATGAATCTGCGCAACCAGCGCGCCGCCTCGGCGGCGCGACTGCGCGAGCGGTTGCGGGCCTATCGGCGCGCCCGCGGCTGGGAGGCCGGCGCGCCGGCCGAAAGCGGCGCCGATCCGGCACTCGTTGCCCGGCTGAGCAGTCTGGGCTACGTCTGGTCGGGGGGGCGCGGCGCGACGACCGATGTCGACTCCCTGCCGGATCCGAAGCGTCACATCCGGGTGCACGAGCAGTTCGAGCTCGGCAAGCTGGCCGCCCAGGCTGGCCGGTTCGAAGAGGCCGCGGATCATCTGGCCGAGACGGTTCGCGCACATCCCGACAACCATGCCGCCACCTACTTCATGGGTCTCTCGTTGGTACGTCTGGGCCGTCCGGCCGAAGCGCTGCCGCATCTGGAGCGTCATCTATCCGGCGCGCCCGATCCGAACGCCACACTCTTGATGGGCGACGCCCTCCTGCAGCTCGACCGGCCGCGGGAGGCGCGCACCTGGTATCGGCGCCACCTCGAAGAGGGCCCCCAGAAGACGCTGGCGCGCGAGCGGATCGGCGATGCGCTGCTCGCCGAAGGGCGCTACGAGGAGGCCGTTGCCACCTATCGCGGCCTGGCGCCGCAGCGGGAAGCGGCGTCGATTCTGCGCAAGGTGGCCCGGGTCCGGGTGCGGCAGGAGCGTTTCGCCGAGGCCGCCGATCTCTTCACGCAGGCCGGCGAAGCCAGCGCGGCTGCGGAGCGGGGCTACTTCCGCGAATGGGCGCGTGCCGCGCGGACATTGGC
>WJJG01000355.1 GCA_014729815.1 Candidatus Eiseniibacteriota bacterium | reverse complement strand
TCGCCCGAGCGCGCGCAGAAGACGCCGCCATGCCCGAGTCGCCAGTCGAGCCACGTCGCGTAAACCGTCCCGTCCGGGCCGGCCGCCACGCGGGGGTGCTCGCGGCCGCTGCCGTCGCCCCCGCTGCTCACGCGCAGATTGGGGCCGAAGAGACCGCTACGCCCCAATGCAGGCCGCACGCCCAGCGCGCCGAGCCCCAACGCCGTGAGCAAGAGCAGGAGCGGTAGGCCGGACGACGTGTCATCCCTTCCCCATGGATCGTGGCCTCGGCCATGATCCTACGCGGCCTCGGGGGATTGCGAGACGGATCATTCTCGGGCCTCCTCCCGCACGCACGATCATCGCGTTCTGTCGGCGGAGGCCCCACCTGCTGTACAATTGCAGCTGGGGGCGTTGTGGCCTCCTACCATGCTGCGGGAGCCACAAGCAAGGGGAGGAGTCATCCATGCCCAGCCAGCATCCGCAGACCACGGTCCGTGCGTGCCTGCCGGTTCCACGGGCCCATCGGAGCACCGGCGCTGCTGCGATTCGCACCGCGGCCTGCGCGTGCATGATTCTCGTCGCCGTTCTGATGCCTGCGCCCGGGGCTGCAGTCGCCGAAGCGGCCGCTTCGCGGACGTGGGCCGACGGCGATCCGCACCTGGTCCCGCTCGGGCCGGGTGGACGCGCACCTTCCTCGGCGCCCGAGGTCCATCTTCTCGATTCCGACGGAACCGGCGCGCGCATCATCTTCGAGCTCGCGGCCATCGATGTGCAGGAACTCACGCTCGATGGGGAATCGTTCCATCTGCTCGGCATCCGCGGCGGCGGCTTCGCCGGCGCCCCCGGGGCACCGATGCTGCCCACCTTCGCCCGCCTGGTGCAGATCCCGCCCCGCAGCGGGGTCGTCTGTGAGGTCCTCGCCATCGAAACGCAGCGCCTGGAAGGCATCCGTCCGCTGCCCACGCAACCTCCGGACGCTCCCGCGCTGATCATCGATCGCGCTCTCTACGACGGCACCTCGCCCAGCGGACAGCTCAGCGCGGCCGCGGGCGATCCCGCGCTGGCCGGGGATCTGCGTGTCGTACCAATCTCCTTCTCCCCCGTGCGCTACGATCCGGCCGCCGGTGGGATCGAGATCGCCACGCGCATCGAGGTCGAGCTGCGTTTCGAGGGCCGCGATCCGCGCAATGTTCCGCCGCACGAATCGCCGCGCATCACTCCCAGCTTCGATCGTCTCTACCGGCAACTGGTCATCGGCTACCAAGGCCAGCGGGATGACAGCCCGGGATCTCTGGGCAAGTACGTCTTCATCTGCCCCGATCACGCCGACATCCTGGCGGCGCTTGAGCCCCTGATCGAGTGGCGCACTCGCAAGGGGTTCGACGTCGTCGTCGCCACGACGACCGAAACGGGCGGCTCCGCGAGCGAGATCCAGGCCTGGCTGCGCGACGCCTACGCGACGTGGGAGGTGCCCCCCGAGTACGTCACCCTGGTGGGCGATGTCAGCGGATACGTCGGAATCCCCTGCTGGTGGCACAGTGGGGGCGAATCGGACCATCCCTACGTCCAGCTGGCCGGCGACGACCTGCTGGCCGACGCGCACATCGGGCGACTGTCGGTGGAGAGCCTGGACCGGCTGGAGCTGGTGGTCGACAAGATGGTCGACTACGAGAGCACGCCCTACATGCTGGAGACCGACTGGTACACACGCGCTTGTCTGCTGGGCGATCCCAGCTACTCCGGCATCAGCTGCATCCAGGTCATGCAGTGGCTCAAGGAACGCCTGCTGGAATACGGGTACACGGAGGTCGACACGATCTTTACGCCCCCCTGGACCACCCAGTTCACGAACTACTGCAATCGCGGCGACACGGTCTTCAGCTACCGCGGCTACGGCGGGGTCAGCGGCATCGGTACGGGGCACATCTACAGCCTCACGAATCAGCGCAAGTTGCCCTTGGCGGTGACCATCACGTGCGGCACGGGCAACTTCGCCTCGAGCACCTGCTACTCCGAGGCCTGGCTGCGGGCCGGATCGAACCCCGACAACCACACCGGCGGGATCGCCGGGATCTCGACCAGCGGCAGCACCCACACGCGCTACAACAACTGCATGACCTACGGCATCTGGCGGGCGGTCTTCTGGGAGGATCTGTTCACCTTCGGCGAGGCGCTGACGCGCGGCAAGTACGAGCTGTACATCAACTACCACGACTACGACTACGCCGGCTGCTCCAACTTCACGCACTGGAACAACCTGATGGGCGATCCGGCTGGGGAGATCTGGACCGCGGTGCCCGAGCTGATGGGCGTCTCGCATCCAGCGCGGTTGCCGCAGGGCACCAACTCGGTCACGGTTTCGGCCAGCGACCACGGCGTGCCGATTTCCGGAGCCCAGGTCTGCCTCTGGAAGGGTGCCGAGACGTTCGTCAGCGGGCGCACCGGTGCCGACGGCAGCGTGGAACTCCCGGTCAGCACGTGGGCGACAGGCGAGATGAAGGTCACGGTCACGAAGCACGATCATCAGCCGTACCTGGCCGCGATCCCCGTCGCGCAGGAAGAACGCTTCGTCGCCTACAGCACCCACGCGATCGACGACGACGAGCAGGGCGGCAGTCTCGGCAACGACGACGGCCTGGTGAATCCCACCGAGACGATCGAGTTGCCGGTGCGCGTGCGCAACTTTGGGCGGCAGTCGGCCCTGGGCGTCTCCGGTTCGCTCACCTGCGACGATCCCTACATCACGCTGCTCGATGCCGAGGAGACGTTCGGCGATATCCCCGCCGGAGCCAGCGCCTGGACGGCGGACGACTTCGATCTGCGCATCGACCCCGCGACGCCCGCCGGACACATCGTGGAACTGGGCCTCGATCTGGCCTCCGAGGGAGACGTCTGGCACTCGCTGATCCAGCTCCCAGTCACGGGCGCCGAGCTGGCCTACATCGACGCCACACTCCACGATTTCGGCGAGCAGGTCGACCCCGGCGAGGAGGGCACGCTCAGCTTCCGGCTCGCCAACCTCGGAGACGCGCCGGCCGAGGATCTCGTCGGCACGCTGGTCTCCCACAGCGACTGGGTGACAATCACCGATGATGCGGGCGGTTTCGGTACTATCGAACCCGATGGCGAGGGGGAGAACGACGAGGATCGCTTCGCGCTGCGCGTATCCTCGGCGTGCGTTCCGGGACATCTTGCCGATCTCGAGATCGATGCCGCCTTCTCGAACGGGGCGCGGGACACGATCCGCTTCCAGCTGCCGATCGGCACGGTCACCGAGAGCGACCCGACCGGACCGGATGCCTACGGCTACTACGCGTTCGACAACCTCGATACCGCCTACGACGAGGCCCCGGTCTACGACTGGGTCGAGATCGCCAGCAACCATGGTGGCCCGGGCACCGCGGTCGGCCTCAGCGACTATGGCGGGGACAACGACGACTCGCGCGTCGTCGACCTTCCCTTCCCGTTCCTCTTCTACGGGGAGACCTTCACACAAGCCACGATCTGCACGAACGGTTGGATCGCGATGGGCGCCACAGATCTGGACAATCGGCGCAACTGGATCATCCCCGGCGCCGGGGCCCCCCAGTATCTGATCGCGCCGATGTGGGACAACCTGTATCAAACGGGGCAAGACGTCGTCTATCACTGGTTCGATGCGGATCAGCACCGCTACATCGTGCAGTGGAGCCGGCTGCGCAACAACCAGGGCAATCAGATCGAGAACTTCGAGCTGATCCTCTACAATCCGGCGCACTACCCCACGGCCACCGGGGACGGGGAGATCGTCTTCCAGTACGAGACCTTCGCCGACAGCGACTACCTCCAGCAGTACTCGACCATCGGCATCCAGAACCGCGATCGCACCGACGGCGTCCTCTACCGCTACTACAATCAGGCCTGGCCCGGAGCGGCAAGCGTCACCAGCGGCTCGGCGATCCGCTTCACCCCCTTCGCCGCCACGCCGCGCGGGACGCTCAGCGGCATCGTCACCAACGCCACCAATGGCGGCACGCCGCTCCCCGACGTGGTCGTGCGCGTGCAGGACACCGGTCAGCAGATGCATAGTCAGCCCGACGGCACCTATGCCGGTGCGGTGCCGATCGGGGTCCAGACGATCATCGCCGAACACCCCAGCTTCGCATCCGATACGGTCGCCGGCGTCTGGATCGTCGAGGATCAGGTGACCGAGCTCGACTTCGCACTGGACGATATCGCGCCGCCGAGCTTTCCGGCGACCACCGCCCTGCCGAACACAGCCGACGAGACCGGCCCCTACCCGGTCGAGGCCGTGCTGCTCGACCACTCGGCCATCGACACCGCCGAGCTCTGCTACAACCTCGGCGGTGCGGGCTGGACGATGACGCCGCTCTCCAATGGAGGCGACAGCCTCTACGCCGCAGAGATCCCCGGCGCGGGCGAGGGCACGCTGGTCAAGTACTACCTGACCGCGTCCGATGTGGGAGGGCACGCAGCGGAGGATCCGCCGGATGCGCCCTGGGAGAGCTACGAGTTCTGGGTGCTCCCGGCGCTCTACGCCGAGCAGATGGAGTCCGGCGCACCCGACTGGATCCACTATCCGGTCACCGATACGCTGACCGATCAATGGCACCTCAGCCAGCAGCGCAACCACACGGCGGAGGGGAGCTGGTCCTGGAAGTGCGGGGATCCCGCCGACGGCGACTACGCCCCCTGGAGCGACGGGGCTCTGGAGAGCCCCGCGCTGGACCCCGGCCAGCGCGTGATCCTGAGCTTCTGGCACTGGATGGAGGCCGAGACGAGCGCTGCCTTCAGCGGCTACGCCTACGACGGCGGGCTCGTGGAGATCTCGAGCGGCGCGGGACAGTGGCGCCAGATCGAGCCGCTCGGCGGCTACCCCTACCTCATCCGCGAAGGCAGCAGCCCGGGCCCCTTCGAGGCCGAGACGCCGGTCTTCTCGGGTGCGCACGACTGGCGTCAGGTTCACTTCGAGGTGCCCGCCTCGCTGGTGCCGATACGCTTCCGCTTCCGCTTCGGCAGCGACGGGGCCGTCGCGGGCGAGGG